>CAYFJO010000818.1:0-3469 GCA_964343305.1 uncultured Pirellulaceae bacterium
GACGTTGATGGCGTCGAACTGGATTTTCTTCGTGCTCCGTTTTATTTCCGCACGACATACGAAGGCAAGCCGGCGACGGACAAGCAGATCGGCGTGTTGTCGAAGCTTGTCAAGCAAATTCGCGAACTGGTTTTGCGCGAAAGCGCAAGGCAAGGCAAACCGTTGTTGCTGGCGGCGCGTGTGCCAACGACAATCGCCTTGTGTCGCAAGATCGGCATCGATGTCAACGTTTGGCTGGAAGATAGTTTGATCGACCTGCTGTCGCTGGGTGGCGGCTATGTCACTTTCGACGTTCCCGTGCGCGAGTTGATCGAATTGGCTCACAAACACGACGTGCCAGCGTATCCATGCATCAGCCAATCCGGATTGATGTACCGCGAGCCGCGCGGGAAATCGACCAGGCAACCGCCCGAAGCCTGGTTCGGCGCAGCGTCGCGGCTGTGGGAAGAAGGAGCCGATGGAATCTACACGTTCAACTTGTTTCCGGGCCCCGGCACGGACAAAGACCGTCAATACGCTCGTCGCGTGCTCGGCACGACCGGCTCGAAAGAGCAACTTCGCAAGTCGACGATCATGTACGCCATGTCGGACGCCGGCTGGTGGATGCCGTCGCATTTCTGGGCAAAGGACGCGGCCGATTTCTCGGCCGCGTTGCCTCTGGCAATCACACCAAACGAATACACACGCACTTACATGACCATCCCCGAAGACCTCCGCGGCGCAGACATCAACGTCACGGCCGAAGTCCGCGTTGATTTCACCGGCCTCACGAAGGACAGCACGCCATCCATCCTCTTCGGTTCAGCCAACTTCGGCCCCCAAACGGACGGCGAAGAAATCGGCAACATTCGCCGCTACAAGTGCCGCGTCCCGTTACAAGCAATCTCGCCAGGACGCAATCGAGTGATGGTCAAGGCCGCGGAAGATGGTGCGAAGTTGGCTGGAGTGGAACTTTGGATTCGCCGAGACTGAACTGATGCTCGACAACAGCTCGCCCGTGCCTGGCCGCTCAAACGTCAAGCAGAATTTCTCCGGGATGAACTGGTGGGGGTCTTCTTGTCGCCATGATTCGATTCCAAATAGTAGTCCGTGATTTCAACATCATACGCGTCGCCGGGAATTGGGTAACCTTTACGCCGACCGAGTTTGCCACTTAGAATGCGTTTTGTCATTAGGTCGTTGCGGGAACATGAGCTATGTCGGTTGGCAAATCCAACAAGATCGATCCCTATCATCTGTACCTCGGTATCCCGCGAGAACAGCAGCCGCCCACGCTTTATCGGTTGCTGGGGCTGGAGACATGCGAGCAAAACTCGGACGTCATCGACGCGGCGGCCAGTCGTCAAAGCGCCTATTTGCACCAAATCGCGGCGGGGCCAAATCGCCAAGAAGTGCAAAAGCTGTTGACGGAAATCGCGGGAGCGCGGCGTTACCTTTTGAATCCACAAAAAAAGGCGACCTACGATTCCAAGCTGCAGGAAGAGTCAAACCCGTTCGGCAATCTGGCCGAACAATTGGGTGCAATCGAAGAAGTCAACTTGGCCGACATGCCGCTGTCAGAGTTGATGGGCGAGCCAATCGCGCCACCGAAATTTTCCGAAACGCAACAGAAAGAGCCGAGTCATACTCGGCAGAATCTTGGCAAGATTGTTGGCATCAGCGTGCTCGTTGTCGCCCTGTACATGACGTTTTCGGTGGTCAACAACTTCCTGCGTCCCACGTCCAGCGACGGACCGGATTGGGCGACTGGCATGACGTTACTCGACGGATTCTCGACCATGCCTCACTCCGGGTTCGAAACCAAGATTGAAGACCCGGCAAAGTTCTTTATGCCTCGCGACAGTAAACTGTGGATGGTCAACAACAAAGCCAACCGGCCGCGGCAAGGAAGATGGACTTGGACCGGCAAAGGATTAACGGTCGGACAAACCGTTGGGCTAGATTTTTTCCTGACGGACAAGTCTGATCGAACGCAAACGGTTGGACTCGTCGTTGAAAGCACCACAGTACGAATTATGCGCGAACCAAACGGGAAGCTTTCGGTCGAAGTGTCGCAACCTCGGCGAAAGTGGCATCTCGCGCAATCCAAGATCACCGGACGAGCCATCTTGACTGTCACACGCGGTGCCGGGCCAACGGGAGACAAGCTCATTTGGCGTTTAACCGACGACGCGTTCGACATCGGAGCGGAGTTTCTCGTCAAAGATTTACCAGAAGACGCTCAGATCGCGATGGACGTCAATATCGGTCATTCACGCAGCGAGCCTGGTTCCTGGATCGACAATTTTCGATTGGGCCGGGTCGACGACGCTCCACCGATCGGGACTTGGGTCAAATGAAGCGCGGCGTTTGATTGATCCGAGGGCCTTGGCGGCCGCAGGCGAGAGACGTGGCGCTGTCCAAATAGTCAATGGTTGTGAAATCTCGACGGCGAAACCTCGAACAACAAAAAATCGGGGGCGCTGCGGTCTGCCACAACCGAGCCCAGATACCCTTCGGCAACTTCGAATTCGAGAGCCGCCAACCGCTCTCGCCTCTCGCCCTCCGTCCTTATAATCGACGATGTACTGACCGCATACTCAAGGTCGATCTCGGTGAGACCGTCAATCAAACCGCAACCACGCATCTTCAAATAGGCCTCTTTGTGTATCCAGTTGCGAAAGAAAGACCGTACGCGGTTGACGCCGCTCGCTGCATGGAAGGAGCGGAGTTCCCCGGCGCCGAAACAGCTTGACGCAACCGCATCCATGTCGGGAAATGGCCGTAGCTGCTCCACGTCGACGCCGATGGGCGATTCTGATATGGCGACGACGATCCAATCCCCTGAGTGGGACATATTGAAATGCAAGTGAGGGAAATCGCGGAGATTTGGTTTACCATTCTCACCATACCCGAGGACGATCAGTGTCGCTTCCCCAAGATGGGCGGCCAGCAAACGGCGGAGAAAGCAGCGGCCACCGGCGAATCGCTCGCGATCCGCCAATTGCACATAAGTTCGGCAACGGGCGCGCTCGGCGGCTGGTAACTCCTGCTCCCAAACATCGAGTGGCCCGCCGGCGACCCGCTTGCGCCAGACTTGGACTTCACGAGGTGAAAGCGCTGGAAACGAAGCAATCGTTCGCCAATCGCCTTCTTGGACTCCGTCGCCGATGGGAACTTCACTGCTAGTGAGTCGGGTGCGCAACCCAGTCACTCCTGCTTTGCTTCTCTTGAGCAACCACGCACGGAGTCGAAGGCCGAGTCGGTCGAATCACCTCGTTGCAATGAAGACGAGGGCACTGGATTCGACCGGCGCGCAGTGTCGCCGGCTGGTCAAGAGATTCACGCCACGAAAGGCAATAGGAAAAGGACAACGATAAGGGAACGGAATTGGCACCGACCGAAGCCACGCCACGGTGCCCGCCTCAAGTCGGTCCGCTCAATTGAAAACATACGTCAAAACCAACAGGAGTCAAACTCGCCGCGTGGT
>CAYFJO010000819.1:0-3467 GCA_964343305.1 uncultured Pirellulaceae bacterium
AATTACGGATACTATTTCGATGTTGATCCCGGCGATGTCGCATCCGGCACCTATAGCTCGCCGCTGGGCCAAGTCTCGGCAACCGATCCCGACAGCACGGTACTTGATTTCGCCCTCGTTGCGAGTACTGACGCATCGTATTTTGACATCGATACGACCAGTGGCGAGATTACCGTCAGTTCGGCATTGACCGAAGATCGCAGCTACTATTTTGATGTAGAAGTGGTCGACGAGAGCGGCAATACGGCGACAACGGACGTTTCCGTAAATGTTCCGCTCGTCACGCCAGTTGCTGAGGATGACTACGGTTGGGTAGATGCCGGCATGTCGACCATGATTCAGGTGTTGCAGAACGACTGGGTCACCAACTGGAACGAGTGGTTCGATACGGCTTCGGTTACGATCACGTCGGCGCCCAGCCATGGAACCATCGCGGTCGATCCGTTTTCGGGGGACATCGAGTTCACGGCGAATACTGGATTTGTCGGTACCGACCAATTTCAATACACGTTCGCCGACTCGGCCGGAACGGTATCCAACGCCGCGGTTGTAGACATCGAAATTTACCCGGCAATGGCTCCGACTGCTCAGGACATTGGCGTCATGTCGTCAGATTCTTCGCCGATTGCAGTCGATGTTACCGAAAACGACTACACCGCTTATTCGGAAGTCTACCTGGATCTGTCCACCGTTCAAATCGTGACGGCTGCGACGAATGGCACGTTGGTCGTCGACTCGACGACTGGGGTCGTGACGTACACACCGAATCCTGGTTTCTCAGGGTCGGATTCGTTCACTTACACCGTCGAAGATGACAATGGCACGGTATCGAATATCGCAACGGTTGACATCGAACTTTCCATCGATTTCGTCCCGGTGCTAACTTCTTTCAATGTCTGGTTCGACTCGGCCTTGCAACAGTGGACCTTGGACGGAACAGTGAGTGATGAAGATCCCTCAGGCTGCACAGTCTATTTTGGCGGCATGGCGACCGGGCACATGGTGTCAGTCCAGTCCGATGGCAGTTTCACCTACGCGCTCGACGCAGAGGCACTGATTTCTGGTGACTTAGTTACCGCCAACGTGCTCGATACCATGGCCAATGAGTCAGCGACCTTATTGCGATACGCTTAGGTTCTAACAAACATTTCAGAAGATACTAGAAACTCAAAACCATTTACCCTTGGAGTCAACAATGAACATCAGCCCTCAGAACATGAAACTTTTTGTACAAACCATGGTTCGACGTGTGATCCGCGATGGCCGGGCAAAAAGCGGCTTGGCACATGATATTTTGTCGATCGCGAAGCAGGAGATGATGGCCGGCGCAATGCGCGAGCAAGAATCGCTGGTCAACATTGTCACGGATCGCGTCTGCCGACTGCTGCGAGCAAAAGAGGAAGGCAGCACGATCGGCTCGGTGGAGTTGATCGCAACACGCCGGTTTGCCGCTTCCTCGGTTGGATCAAGTTGCTAAACAGGAACAAGTGCTAGCACGCGTCCAAGTCGGTTCGGTCGCGCCGTGTGTTGTTCCCTTTGTTGAACAGCATTTTACAGGTGCATCGACATTCCTGGCGCTGCTAGCAAGGAAGTGCTTGCTCATGATGTTGTGGTTGTGGGACAGGAAACCACAAAATAGGCACAAAGGCTTGCGACAGGAATCTGCGCACGTTAGTTTACGCCCCCACTGATGCTTCCCAATTAGTGATTCAGGCATGGTTGTTTAGGAGAAATGTCGAGGCGACGGATAGGGATATCGAGCCGGGGGTCCTCCAATAGATGGATGTGACGTCCGGCAGAGCCTTCGACCCAAGGACACATTCGTTCCCAGATCGACGACGACCGCGTCGTAGTCGATCACAATGACCGTATGCGGCCATAATGCGGACGGATGCATCCCGCTGTGATCTGGGGATCTGCCAACTACGGCTCGTGCAGAATTCGCACGGGTATTTCGCCCATGATCTCTCTCCATCCGCTGCGTCGACTCGGATGTCAACTGGACCTAATATCTGAAAGGGAATGTCAGATGCTGTGCAAACCGCTGATCGGAATCAATGGTGATTTCTGCTCACCCAAAGGTGAGAAACCCGCTTTTTCTTATCTCGCTTCCGGATACTACGATTGTATTATCGCAGCCGGCGGGATCCCCGTGATTGTGCCGCCGCTGGAAAGTGACGCGGACATCTCCTGTGTTTTGGAACGGCTGAATGGTTTTGTCTTGATCGGCGGCGCGGATCTTGATCCTCGTCGAGATGGATTCATGTTGCACTCGACCGTGCGACGGATGGAAGACCGCCGAGAAACATTCGATCGCCTGCTGGCCAATCAAATATCGGAACAACGGCTGGCCGTTTTCGGAATTGGTGTGGGCATGCAATTGTTGAATATCACGATGGGTGGCAATTTGTTTCTTCACATTGCAGAAGACTTGCCTGATGCGATTCCCCATAAAGATCCTCTGGATCCTGGCCATCGTCACAGCCTCGACGTCACTCCCGATTCTTTGATGGAGCGAGTTTACGGCGATGGTGAGATTCGCGTGGCCAGCGTACACCACATGGCGATCGACGAACTTGCGCCAGGATTTGAAGTAACGGCCCGTTGTCCCGACGGTGTGATCGAGGCGATCGAAAGCCAGATGCCGGATTGGTTTGCAATCGGCACGCAATTCCATCCTGAAGGCAACGCCGCGACGGCACTAGACCAACGCATTTTCGAAGAGTTCCTTGACGGCGTTCGCGAGTGCATGACGAACGAATCGCGCCTGGTTGCGTGAGCTAGACAGTGACCGGCGTGCCCAGCACTTCGAGAAAACTCCGTATCCACGCGGGGTGCGCCGGCCAGGCCGGGGCGGTGACCAAATGGCCGTCCACGTGTGCGTTGTCAAACGTCGCGCTGGCCGGGATAAACTCGCCGCCCGCGGTTTCGACTTCCGGTTTGACGGCGGGATAAGCGCTGCACGCTTTGCCACTTAGAACGCCAGCGGTGGCCAACAACTGTGGCCCGTGGCAAATCGCGGCAATCGGTTTTCCGGTTTCGTGAAAATGACGCACAATTTCCAACACTCGATTGTCAAGCCGTAAATACTCCGGCGCACGGCCACCGGGGACGACCAAAGCGTCATAAGTTGACTCGTCCAAATCTTCAAACGTGGCGTTCAATGAAAAATTGTGGCCACGTTTCTCACTGTAAGTCTGGTCGCCTTCGAAGTCATGAATCGCGGTGGCAACCGTGTCGCCCGCGCTCTTGCCCGGACAGACGGCGTGCACGTCATGACCCACCATCAGCAACATCTGAAAGGGCACCATGACCTCATAGTCCTCGACATAGTCGCCGACCAGCATCAGAATTCGTTTTCTAGACATGTCTTTCTCACTTTCGGTGTGTAATCACGGCACCATCACAGATGGACCGCGACAAAGAATTCTTTTTCGTGTTTTTCAACTTGCAGTGGCGGATCCAAC
>CAYFJO010000820.1:0-3454 GCA_964343305.1 uncultured Pirellulaceae bacterium
ATCGTCCCCTCGCGGCAAGTCACGGCACCCACATCACCAGTGTTGTTTTTGGCCATCCACCCCTACTAACTCTGCCTCAGCAAGGATGCCATCCAGATGTCTTGTGCAAGCCTCTCGCCGCGCATACGGATTCTAATACTATTGCTGCCGATAACCGCAATTTGTGGAATCGAGCTTCGGGCACAAGTTCCGATCATCGAAGCGGCTGCGCCATTATTCGAAGCAGAAGAAGAGGAACCGTCGACACCTTTTTATCGGCCGGCGGCAATCGAACGTGTTATTCAGCCGGCGCCTGAAGTTGTCCCGTTGGCGATCGCCTCTCAATCCGCGACGACGGGACGCATGACAGGGCTGTTTGGCACCGGAACGAATGTCAACTCGAGTCTGTTGTCGCAATCTCAGCGTGCTGGTGCTGCCGCGCCGGGGTCGGACATTGTGTTAGGCCTCGAAGGAGTTTTTCGTTCGACGACGGACGGTGGTAGCTTGCTAGGCAAGTCACGTTCGACCAAGGGTGTTGCCGTTCAAACACGAACACCCATCATGACAGACCCACGTGTTCGAGGCGACCGTGCAGGACGACTAACTGCTTCGGGCTCCTACTGGCTGCCGGCGCGCCAGGACTTGGACACCGCACTCAGCAAGATCGATTCGAGGATCATTCAAGACATGGTCGTTGTGAAAGGTCCTTACTCGGTGCGATATGGACCGGGATTTGACTTTGTCGATTTTCAATTAATGCCTGCGCCTCGATACGACGGCTTTCAGCAATATGGGCACACGACGTTTGAGTATAAAACGAACGGCGAGCAGATTTACGGCCGTACCAGCTTGTGGGGCGGATCGAACGACTGGGGCTATCGCATCGGGTACGGGCATCGAATCGGAAACGACTATCGAACGGGCGGCAATGCCGGTGCTGCAAATGTGCAGATCACCGGCGGTGGTGCGACTCGCTTACAATCACGCGCGACGATGCCATCGAGTTACAACTCGCGCGACTTGGATGTGGCACTGGGATTCGATCTGACGAGGGACAGTCGCGTTGAAGTTACCTACCTGAGGCAAGATCAGTCGGGCGTCGAGTTTCCAGGACTCGTTTTCGACATCAACGACCTGGCGATGGATGGCATCGAAGTCAAATTCATCGCGGAAAACCAGCCGGGTGTTGATCTTTTGACCGTTGAAGGATGGTACAACGACACACGTTTCCGAGGTGACACTTTTGGAATTGGCAAGAATGTCCAGATGCCGACCCTGGGTATATCGCTTCAGCCATTTGGTGCAGGTGGAACTGGCAAAGCGATCACTGATGTCGATTCACTCTCTACCGGAGCACGAATTGCCGGAACGTGGGGCGAAGAAGGTTTTGGCCAAGTTACGCTTGGCAGCGACGCGATCATCGTCAATCAACAGCTCAATGATATCGAAGACCCGTTTGACCAATTCATCGTCCCGGCCTTCACGCCAATTAACCAACCGATTCCACGTTCGAGTCAAAACGACATCGGTTTTTTCCTAGACGCGGCATTGCCCGTGAGTAATCGATTGACATTGAATGCTGGAACTCGTGTCGACTTCATTGACTCAGACGCCAGAAATGGTGCCCCAAATCTAAAGAATTTACTTGTGCCCCCTCCTCCATTCACTCCGCCAGCAGACACGTCTGTTTCGGCTCTCTTAGATTCTGGTCTTGATCAAAGCTTCACATTATGGTCCATCTTTGCCACGGCGGAATTTGAAGCAAACGACGTTTGGACATGGACCACAGGTGTTGGATACGGACAACGAGCACCAACGTTGACGGAACTGTATTCGTCGGGAGCATTCATTGGCAGTTTACAACCGGGTCTCACTCGACTGACTGGTGATCCGCAACTTCGCCCGGAACGTCGCCTGCAATTTGATTTGGGATTCGAGGCGGATTACGGCAACGCCCGCATCGGGATGAACGGTTTTCACGCATGGGTCCATGATTACATCACATACGATCACGGCGACGGACTTCCTTCAGTCGGCGGCCTTTATGTGCCAGGATTCAGCTTCCAACGATTGTTCTACACAAACACTGATCTGGCCACACTCGCCGGCTTCGAAGCATTCGGCGATTTCACGCTGAGTGACCGAATGGACCTATTTGCAGTCGTCAGTTATGTCGAAGGCCGAGATCACACCAGAGCTACTCCGGCTCGACTTGCTGTGCCTTATCGCATCGCCGCTGGTTTGTCGGCAACTGGCGAGAGAAGTCGATCGGGCAATACATCCGAAGCGTTGCCTGGCCTGCCACCGATGGAAGCGACAATTGGACTTCGCATTCATGAAGCGAGCCGCAACCCATTGTGGGGCATCGAGCCATCGGTTCGCATCGTTGACGGGCAAAATCGCGTGGCCGACACTTTGGCCGAATTCCGAACTGGCGGCTTTACCATCTGGAACATCCGAGCCTTTGCGCAGCTCACCGAAAGAACCTTGTTCATCATGGGCGTCGAAAACCTTGGCGATGTGTTCTATCGCGAGCACCTCGACTATCGTGCCGGTGTTGGCGTGTACCAACCGGGTGCGAACTGGTATTTCGCGACACAGTGCACTTATTAACGAATTTGTAGAGTGCGTCGAGTCCGGCAGCGGCGTTTACGTGTGTGACGCTGTTGGCAAAGCCGGATCTGTAGCTGAAGTCGTGAGACTTCAGACGACCGAAGTCTCACGACTTCGGCTACAACATGCCAGTAGCGCAGTTTGGCAGCAAAGATTCACGTTTGCCTAGAACGGGCTCAGCGTTTTCAACCAAGCCGACCAGCTATGTCGCCGGTGAGATGCCTTCGCGGCTTTTTCATCTACCACCCAATTGAGTTGAATGCAACGCCGCTCGCCTTCGTGTGGATGGTGTCCATGCCACGCATTGCTGGTGCACCGAAAAGCGACCAGATGGCCGGCAAATGGTGGAATCTCCTCGATGTAGTTTTCCAGATCGTTGGAGGATCGCAGCAGCCGCAGCCGCCCGCCATCGGCCTGCCACTGGTGGTTGAAATAGATCAGAACGGTGATCAGTTTTGTTTTACTGTCGGAATGGATTTTCCCGTCACGCAATCGCGTACGTCCGCGGACGGTCAACGTGGTGGGACGGTTCGTCAAATCCATGTTGAATTTATCTTCGAATGCCTTGCGCACGGCGTCGCCACGCAACTCGTCGATCAATTCAGTGAACGTTCGGCCACACGTGAGATGATTCAGTGGAAAACTGCCAGGCTTGTCAATCTTCGGAAAGTCTTCGCTGATCGCATCCAGAAACTCTTGCTTCACAAACCCTGGTACGACGAAATAGTCGAACGGGTCGGTCGATAGTTTGCTGTTACAAAGTCTTTCTAGATCGACCATGGATATGTCATGGCTCCTTGCTTAGTGCTTGTCCAAGAACAAAGTAGGACGGATTGCCTAATCCGTCTGTTTTATGAGGGGA
>CAYFJO010000821.1:0-3449 GCA_964343305.1 uncultured Pirellulaceae bacterium
TGGTCGTTTTCAAGAATTGTTCGATCGTGTATTGGTCGGTTTGATTCTGTTGCGCCTGGACATGTATCCCGCCAAGTAGCGCGACAACGATAGCCAACGCCCCGACTCTTAAGGTCTGAAAAGCCATATCTTGCCTCCCGTGGTGTCTTGTTGCGATCTTCGTCAAACCAATTGAAGGAATTTGAACTGGGACTTCAAGATGTCGATAACAGGACGCGTGGGGTTAATCTATTCGTGAGCGTTCTGCGAACCACATCTTGACTTAGTTGCTAGCCTGATGGTTTTGAGGGTCTTATTCTTTTCCATCAGGAGTGATCGATGAAGCAAACCGTTTCTCGTCGGAGTTTGGAGCGGGAATCTTTTTGGCGCACCCAGATTTAAGAGCAGCAGGCCAGTGGCTTGAGCGTGCGGGAGTTATTTATTCCGCCCAACATTTTTGCCACGTTTCGCTTCAGGGACAACACAATTCGCGTGACGAGGGTTTTCACACACTCGCCTACTGGCAGACCACGCCAAACTGGAAAAAAGTCGGTTTCCGCAAACTCTTGATTCTACAGCACTTAAATCGCGGGACTCACTTGGGGTGCGTCACGCGGGAATTCTTGTTGTCAATTTCTCGTCTCGGTGGTCATTTTGCCAATCAAAGTGCGTGCGCAAAAATCGCTAGAGCAACACATTCATCGTGCCTACTTGGCTTGACCAATCGACTTCGCCGCGATGCGACGTTCATTGCAGCTTCACCCAATGTTGCCCTTTTTGCACGTAACTATCCTCGCCCCGGGCGTATTTCGTGGGAACACCCCCGTCATACCACCAGTGTCGCGGCCTGGAACCATGTTGTATCGATTCCGTGATCTGGCCGCGGGGGTCGAACAGTTCGGTGCTCACCTTGTCGCCGTCGCGGTCGTGATACGTGCGTCGGGCAAGTTTTCCGCCCTCGTAATGGAGCCGCCGGGTGGGCTCGCCCGCCAGATTCAAATCGTGGCGTTCAACCATCCGCCCACCGCGATACCAGACGCGGTGAATCACGCCGTCGTGCAGATGTACGGTCTCTCGAACCGACGCGTCCGCCCGCTGGGCATCTGCTTGGGAAACCTCACGACCCTTCACCAGGTAGCGATCGGCGGTCCACGAGAAGTCGTCCGGTTTGCTTTTCAGAACGTCTAGCGTGGCCGAGCCATCTATTTTCAGCGGCACGCCTTGCCCACTCTCCAGCCCCGACCACTCCACGGCGGCCGCGTTGTACTTGCCGGCGCCGGAAAGCGCCAGCGTCGCCCCGGGCCGAATCGGAGTATCGCTGATCTTCCGACCATCCTTGTACACGTGATACCCGTACGTTTCCCAATGGTTTTCGCCGGGGATCAATTCCACATCCTCTCCCGAGAGTCGCAGATGCGGCCGGTCGGGCAATCGGACGACCACCGCGTAAAGATCCGACGAGCGTTGCATTAACAGCGGCGAGTCCTCGTCACGGATAATGTTGCGAATGCCCCGCGACTTCAGCGGCAGCCCTTCTCGCAGGTCTCGTGGTATCAACATCGACTCGAAGGAAGTGAGCGGTCGTCCCGCGTACAATCGCGCCGTCGCCTCCGTGCCGAACAGCCCCCGCGTGACACCTTCGAAAGTCGTGTCGGTCTTTCGCCGGTATCCGATCACTTCTCCGCCAAAACCAGAGGCGTTTATGAGCCGCCCTTGTTGGGGAAATCCGTCGGTCGAGTCGACGTGGATCGCGTCTCCCTTTAGTTCGTCGATGATCCTCGCCATCGGACCGTTTTTGATATCGTAGGTCGAGACGAATCCGATCTTAGTGCCGTCCGGACTTCCCTTCAGATCGATGTCATAGGGGCCGGAGTTGTCCTTGCCGGTTGGAAAGCAAAGAAAGGAATTCGTCTCCATGACCGACCAACCGTCACCTGACCGTAAATCGGCCACGCGAATCTGCGCCACGCCCGAATCTCCGCAGATCCACCGCCCGCTCCGACCACAAGGACTGATATCCCCGCAACCGATGGCCGCCAGAAAATGGATATTACTCGGCAACGGTTCGTCCCACTTGGTGCCTCGCATCTGGCCGTTACCCGCCATGAAGTAAGAACCGTCTCCGCTCCAGGAGAAGTGAGACCCTTCCATGATCGGAAACGGCTTCGTGCGCTTCTGGGCGGCCAGATCGTGATCGAAAAAGTGTCGAGCCACGAACCGCGGGTCCTTCGTTCCCTCCGGTGTGAAGTAGTAATCCCGGTAGTTGTGATCCCGGGATACGATCATCGGCCGGGCCGGATTGACCATCAGCGAGTTGTAACCCACTTGCCAATCACCGGGCAGAATCTCGGTCGGCGAATCGGCCTCAATGGCAATCCGAGTGGGATTCCTACGGCCGTCGGGAAAATCCTGAATTCCGTAAAGCCAGCGATCGTCGCAGTCGGTGTACTTCAGCATACGGACACCGTAACCGATTCGCACGGTCCGGCCGGTCGCCAGATCGTGCCACATGACTTGCGTACCCCGCTCGTGCCGGGGGCCGTCCTGCGGCCGAAAACGAACGTAGAACAGCCAATTGTGCCGATTGGCCCAACGGGGCTCGACGCCATTGTCGATCTTGATGTCTCTGTGCAGGTGGAGGTCATACACGTGTATCTCGGCCGCCGCCTTGGTACCGAACTGCGTCCCGTCGCCCGCCCAATGCGTGAAACAGATGTAACGCCCGTCGGGACTGAAGCACTGTTGGTTATGGTAGTTGGCATGATCCCGCACGGTCGGATCGTCGGTGATTTTCCACACCTCGATAGCCACTCCTTCCGTCGGCGTGAACCGCTCGACGATTCGCGCTAACCTGCGGGATGGGGTATCCTGCCCATGCAAAAGAGCAGAACAAAGCACGATGAGAGTCAAAGCACCTGTAACTGTTTTCATGATCTACGCACACCTTGAAGAAGTACGTCCGAGATTACCAAACGGCGGCGGTAATCTCTCCACGTTTATGGCGCACCGCTTCGCCGCTTTCGGCCTGTCAAAACATTTTGAACTTTTCTGTCTGAGGTGTCGACAGTCCCGTATCGCCAGGACACCTCGCCAAAGCCCGTTGCGTCACACCGTTCAACCAAACAGACTACCGTGTTTCACTTCAGCGACAACACAAATCGCGGGACCCGGGTTTTACGCCACTCGCCTACTGGCAGACCACGCCAAACTGGAAAAAAGTCGGTTTCCATAAACCGCTGATTCCACAGCACTTATATCGCGGGACTCATTTGGGGTGCGTCACGCCCGCGTGGCGAAGGATGAGTCGCCCATTCGTCTTAAAGGACGAGAGAAGCCAAATATGGAGCTTGATTTTTCCCCCAGCTTAGAAACCAGAAATCACGCTGCATCCCACCACTTTCGGAGCAAATCTCGACGTAGTTCCCCATTCTATGCGCAGCGTGAGGCGTTTGTGGATATCTCGGAATGGT
>CAYFJO010000822.1:0-3417 GCA_964343305.1 uncultured Pirellulaceae bacterium
TGGCATGTACCCATATCGATCGCCGCCGCAAAAGCCGGCAAGCATGTTTATTGTGAGAAACCGCTGAGCAACTCCATTGCCGAAGGGCAGGCGCTGGTCAAGGCGATCCAGGAAGCGGGCGTTGTCTTCCAGCACGGCACCCAATTGCGGTCACTCGCCGCGACCCGCAAGGCGTGCGAACTGGTGCGCAACGGTTACCTGGGCGACGTGCGAAGGGTGGTTATTGGCTCTCCCCCCGGTCACGCGATCGGCGACGTTCCGCCTCAGCCCGTCCCAGATACACTCGACTGGGACATGTGGGTCGGCCCTGCTGAGTCGATGGAATACCGATCGGTGATTGTTGGCGGCATACCCAAACGGGGACTGCGTGGTTGGTACTTTGTGAAACGGTTCTCGCACGCGGGTTGGATCGCCGGCTATGGCGTCCATGACGTCGACTTGGCCCATTGGGGACTGGGGCTGGAAGACACGGGGCCGGTACGGATTGAAGGACGCGGCGAATTCCCCGATAAAGGTCTTTTCAATACCGTGCTTGGTTACGAATTGACCTTCACCTACGAGGACGGTCGCCAAATCGTGATGACCGACACCTCGAAGAATCGCCACGGCGTCAAGTTCATGCACGAAAACGGCAAGGACTGGGTTCACACCAGATCTCGAACGGATGCCAGTGACCCACGGTTGTTGAAGACATCCCTCAGGGAAAGTGACACGCGGCTCTATGAGTCGGCCAATCACGAAAAGAACTTTGCCGATTGTATTCGAAAAGGAACCACCAAGACGATTACACCGATCGAAGTGGCACATCGCTCGACCAGCGTTTGCCTGCTGGGTGGCATCTGTGTCGATCTTGGGCGGCCGTTGCAGTGGGACCCGAAGGCCCAGAAGTTCATTGACGACGACGAGGCCAATGCACGGCTCGATTGTCCTCACCGCGAACCGTGGAAGGTATAGGATCTGTGTCAATCACGACAACCACCAGAAGAGCCCCGAGGATGTTCGCCGTGCCGGGCATCGCCTGTTGGAAACCGTGCAGGAGTGCGGCCATCGCCGATTTGTGCACAGTCCCGGCTGCACGCTGGCAGTCCAGACGCCGCCTGAGTATCTGCACGCGATGTTCCAGACAGCACGGGAGTTTTCAGTCACCCGGACGCGGGAATCTGTAATCAAGGGAGGCTTCTGCTATGGCCGGTAACAAACTAGGCGCGTTAGTCCACGGCGCAGGCTGGGTATCTACGCAGCATCTGTCGGCGTATGTGAACAACCCCGTGACGGAAGTCGTCGCGATCTCCAGCCGCTCATTGAGCAGCGCCCGCCAGCGGGCCGACGAGGCGGGGATCACCGATGTCGGCCTTTACAGCGACCTCGACGTAGCGCTGAAACACCCCGGCGTCGACGTCGTTTCAATCTGCACGCCACAGCACGTGCACTGCCAGAATGTGTTGGCCGCCGCCGCTGCGGGCAAGCACCTGGTTATCGAAAAACCGGTTGGCAACTCGCTTGATGAGTTGCAGTCCATGCGCCACGCGGTGCGGGCAGCCGGTGTGAAGACTGTGGTCAGCTTCGTGCTCCGCTGGAACCCGCTCTTTCAGACGCTCAAGAAGATGACCGCCGGCGGCGCGTTCGGTCGGCCGTATTACGTTGAGGCGGACTACTTGAGCTACGGCGGCAGTTGGTGGTCGGGCTGGAACGATGCGCGGACCGTCGAGCAGGGTGTCAGTGCGATGCTGGTGGGCGGTTGTCACGCCGTCGATGCAATCCGTTGGTTCGCCGCGGAAGGCGAGTTCGCGGCGGCCACGCCGGTTGAGGTGTTCGCCGTCTGTGGAGGCCATCGCAAGGGCGGCAGCACGCGGGAGTACAACCCGCTCACCAACACATGGATCGAAGACGCTCCGCCCATGGAGTACGACGGTTTGGAGGTGGCGCTGGTCAAGTTCGATAACGGTGCCGTCGGCAAGATGTCGGTCAACGCCGAATGCATCATGCCTTACCGCTTCCCCATTCGCATCTTTGGCGATCGGGGCAGCGTGATGGACAACCGCATTTGGTCACACGAACTAGCCGGCCAGACCGACTGGCACGAACTGCCTGACATTCAGCCCGACTCCAGCAGCGTTTCGCACCATCCCTTTCAGGCACAGATCGACCACTTCGTCGAGTGTGTGGTCAACGACGTCGCCTCGCACTGCGACCTGGAGGACGCCGTCAAAACCCACGAAGTCGTTTTCGCCGCGCAGCAATGTTATGCCACCGGCCGACCGGTGGCACTTCCGTTGATTTGAAAATCGGGGAGTGGGAAACGGGGTCGGGTCCAATAGTGTTTGGCACGGGATTTGATGTTGGTACGTGGCCGCGGTTTGGCGTGGGTGGTCAGAGCGTTGGGGGGACGCTCCGAAGGTGAACGCGCGGACTGATGCGCCGCGGAACATAACCCCGCGCAGCATCAAGTGACCATGGAAACGATCACGACTCGTCCCTATGCGGCTGGCGGCTTCAACTTTTCAAGGTGCTGCATCAACTCCTCCTGGTCGGCTAAACCAACGAAGTAAAAGCAGATCATCTCGTACGGCCGCAGCGTCGGCTTCTTCCCCGTCCACAACGCAATCAACAGGCAGGCGATGATCGCACAATACGTTTGGATCTCGATGCCGTTTGGATCCGCGCTCAGCAGATGGCGGCAGCCCAGCAGATGTTTGAAGAACAGGAAGAAGATCTCCACCGCCCAGCGTTTGGAAAAGATCAACGCAATCACTTCGGCCGGAACGTCCAGCAAGTTCGTCGCGATCCGCAACACACCGTCGCTGTCCACGCCGCTCGATCCGCCGCGAGACTTGCCGCGGCTGGTGCGCGGGTTGATGCGAACGCAGATCACGCGGACTTGGTGATTCAGCCCCGAACCTTTCGAGAACTCCACGATCTCGTCGCGGATGATTTCGTCCAACCCGGCGTTGTCGTTGCGGTACTTCTCTTCGACCACGGTCCACACGCTGTTGTCCCGCAAGCGGCAGAGGTAGCTGCTGCCGCGGTCGACGTCAGGTTTGCAAGTGGTTTCAAATTACTAACATCCGTGGACGATATTCTCAACGATTTGAGCTTTGACATATCAGCTAGTGGTATCAAATTGCTGTGAAACGCAGATCTAACCCTTCCAGGCTTCGACGGTCGGCCAGTTCCGTAGGCTGAACTGCCACCAGCGGCGTTTCGGCTTGTCAGATGAGTTGGCCATAACGCCATTCTACCGATTCGCAACGTTTTGCGATTCAGAAATTTGGCCAACCGAACGACCTCATCATTTGATCCGAACAACGTCCGGTGATCGCTCTTTTGGGTATACTCAATAATTGTGCGAATCATTCCACAAATTCTCAACTTAGTATTTGGTGGGTTCGTCCGTGCCAAAGAAAACGCCCAATATCA
>CAYFJO010000823.1:0-3415 GCA_964343305.1 uncultured Pirellulaceae bacterium
CTGGGGTTTCTGACCTGGTTCGCCATTACAGCCACGACCTGGCTTGGTCTTTTTGCCCTGGACAACCTGCTTGATCTGCCCACCGCCTTGCGATTTCCCTTTGCGATTACGGGACTGATCGTCACGATTGCTGCCTTTTTCAATTGTGTCGTTGAAGCCCTCAGAACTCACCGGAGTAACGAGCAGGTCGCACTGATGCTGGAGGAGCAATTCGGCATCGAGGAAAACGTCCTGATCAATACCATGCAGTTTGAAGAGATGGGCTACAGCGACACGCAAAAAGAGTTCATCCGGGAAACGGCCAGTGCGGCTACGACCGGCTGGAGCCATGTGCCGATCCGCCAGTTATGGCAACCCGGCCGGATGGCAAAATGGTTGGCGGCATTCGCCCTGCTGATGTCGCTTTGGATCGCCTACAGTGTGGTGGCGCCGGACTATCTCAAAAATGCGTTTTCCCGTTATGCGTTCGCCTTCCAGGATACTCCACCCGCTGCCGCCGCCTCGCTGATTATGACTCCGGCAGAGGATTTGACGATTGCTGAATTCGACGACCTCGATATCACTCTGGATGTGACCAAGTTCGCAGACGGCAAACAGTTGGTGGTTTATCCCGCCATCGTGTACCGAGAGGGTCAGGGCAGCGTTGCCAACGATGGTACCGTCGGTGCAGAAGTCAAGATGCGGCCCGTCGTCGGCAATCCGAACCTGTACCAGTACACCTTTGAAACCGTTCGCCGGAGTTTTTCTTTTCGGATCTTCGTCGGTGGAACCTATACCCACAGCGTGCAGGTGACGGTCGACGGCGTCACCAAGATCGTCGAATCAACCTTCACCATTACGCCACCGGCCTATGTGGGCCAATCGCCACGCGAGCAAAGCGGCCCCCCTTACCCGGTGGAGTGTCTTCCTGCCAGCCGGTTGGATCTACTCGTCAAGTTGGATAAGCCGGTCGAGTCGCTCGTCTGGCAGTGGCCGGCTGGATCCGTCCCGCTACAAGATACGGGCAATCAGGTCTGGAAAGGAACGATCGAAGTCGGCGACACCGGCGGTAATTACGACCTGGTCGCTGTGGTCAAGAACTTGCCGAATCCAATCATCTTGAGCAGCGGCAGTGTCCAGCTAAAGACCGACCGCAAACCCGAAGTCCACTATTTGGACATGGAAATGAGCCATGTTGTCGCGCCCGGTGCCACACTTCCGTTGCGGTTTGAAGGCAAGGATGACTATGGCATGCAGGATATGAAACTGACGCTCCGCCGCGCCAAAGTCGGCAGTCAGCCCGAGGCAATTCGGGACTGGACATTCGGCCCCGCACCTGGAGAACAGGGTCAGATTCAGAAACGAGTCGATTTAAAAATTGATGCCAGCGTTTTCGAACCGGGTAACAAGTACTTCCTGGAAGTCCATGGCGACGACTTTTGTCCAACCACCGACAGCGGAGTTTCGAGTGCTTTGCTGGTCACCGTGAAGGATCTGGATACCAACCTTGCTGACGGCGACTCGGAACTAAAAGACCTTTACGCGGCCCTTGAGCGCGCCATCGTTCTTCAAAAACAAGCGTTGGAGGGCACCCAGAACCTGTCGGTAAATATCGATGATGTCTGGTTGGATGTGAATCGCGTGAAACGGGAGGATCAAGACATTCAGGCTGCGCTGGATGCCTATCGTGAGAAGATTCTCGAAGTTCAGGTCAATGTGCGGGAAACACTGATCAAGGGAGTGCAGCTGGCACCGGATCAATCAATCCACCTGGCCGTTCGCATGCAGAGCATCTCCGATAACGAGGCTGTGGAAGCCAATCATCGCGCGTTTGCTGCGGGACGCATACGGCTTCACGCCGACGAGTTGAAGCGTGCCAATGGCTTTGGCCCCGGAACGTCCTTTAAAAACACGAAGACGCAAAGCGTCCGTTTCAAGAGTCAACCAGGTCGCTATTTCGGGCTGGTCATTGACTCTGCCCACGGCTGGTCGCCGAAAGCATATCTTGAACAACTGGCGCTCGTGGGCGAGGACACCGAGGAGCAGAAGAGCCCGTACCTCGACAGCTCGAAATGGAAGCTCGTTGCGTCCAATGTCAAAGATGCGCAAACGGCACTGGCTTCCAAGGACGGGCCGCACAAGGTCACGCTCGATTCGTTACCGGCATCGTTTGTCTTCGACATGGGAGAAGAGCAGGCCGTTACCGGGATCGCCTGCAAGGGTGGCGGCTTGCAATCCCCCAAGGGAATCGCGGTTTACCTGACTACAGATCAGGCCCCTGAAATTGTTCCGGTGGCGCTCGATCAAAAGCGTATTAACGGTGAATTCAAGCATCTGAAAACCGTGCAGGAAATGATCTACAACCAGTTGTTGGCGCTCAAGGGTGGAGAATTCGAGAAGTTAGAGAAGGACAAGAATCTCGAGCTGGCGAAGTTGCTGGGTGAAGATCGTAATGAGGCCGCCCCTGCGGCGGATTTAGCCCAAGCCGAGACCGACGAAAAGCTCAAAGAGTGGACGGAGGCGGAAGAAGAACTGGAAGCGCTGCGGAAGGTGATCACTTCCAAACCCACGGAAAATCTGGATGAGGATGACGAGAAAGACCTCAGCGATCTTGATCTAAAGAAGCTTGCGTTGAAGCGTGATCTCGAGGAGTTGGCCGAAGACCTCGCGCGGGACGAGTGGGACTTTGCGGACAAGAGTGAGATTGATCTGTACGAGGCCACGCTGCACAACATTCAAGACAAACTCGAAGATAAAATCCCCGATCTTTTGGCATTCGATAGCGACAAACCGAAGCCCGATATGTCGCACAATCTCGACACCGTACCGCAAGATCCGTCACAGGAGATTGAGACGGGCCAACAGGCTCCAACAAGCGGTGCTTTGGTGGAACCTGGGCAGAATGAAGATCCGGAGGATCAAGGCAAGTTACCCGACTTGGGTGAACTGCCTGCGGAGCTTCCCGTGAATATATCTGAGTTGGTCAGCGGACTCGACGATTTAGGCGCCCCCATTCCCGAATCGGGTTCGGAACTGATGGATCACAATTCGCCTTCCGGATCACCCGCTTCGGATAACCTGGACTCGGCGTCCGCCGCTGGGCAAATGGCAGCTCAGACGCCTAACCCGCTGGCTAAAGCCAAGGGCCGTGGCAACATCGGGCGTGCTGGACAGTCGGAAGGACAGATGGCCGCCGGCAAAGCACCGGCGATCCCGGACAATGAGGTGGCGATGCCAGCTCGCCTGGTGGCCGGTGCTGGTGAAGACGGCCAAATTGTCGATGAGGACAACGCGCCCTCCTCGGCGGTTGGTTTGGGTAAAGGAACCGGCACCGCGACAGGATTCGCCGATGTCGGCAAGCTCCCTCCTGACGAACTGAATAAGCTCAAGGAGATGTTGGGGGCTGCAGACCACAAGAGTAAGGAGAACATCCGCG
>CAYFJO010000824.1:0-3408 GCA_964343305.1 uncultured Pirellulaceae bacterium
TGGACAATCGTCGTTTGATACACAGAGAAATAGCAGGAGGTGCCAAGCTACTGAGGCCAAAGTGGCTTTACACAAGCCTACCGCCTCAGGTCGTAACTGCCTAAGTCGAGTGAAACAAGCCAGCCCTTTTCCATTGCGGACTTGCTGAGCCATGAATTTACGCAAGGTATCTGGGTGCAGATGTTCTACGATGGCAGTTTCGCAGTAATGCAGAACTTCGCCGTATTGCATTAGACGGTAGGACAAATCAGCATCATCGCCGCCACAGCCACCGGTCATACGGTCAAGTTGCTCATCAAACAACCCAATCGCAAACAGAGTTTTTCTTTCGACACAGGCATTTGCCGTTATGAGTGCGACGATCTTACCCTGACGACTCACTGGTGTGCGAAGATGACCACGTACTGCAGCATATCGGGCGAATGTAGATTGAGAATTCGCAGACAATACTGTGCCTCCAACTGCACGCGTTGATGGGCGTTCTCGCAAGAACGAATCGTAAGCGTCTAGCAGGCCCTCGGAGGGCACTGTGTCGTCGTCCAAAAATACAACAAATCGGGCGCGAGCGCTCAAAATACCAAAATTTCTGGCGTGGCTGACGCCATTACGAGGTCGAGAGTATACACGAACACTTTTCTGACGAAGCATCTGGCGATCTGTATTCGATAACCAGGTGCCATCCTCCACAACAATAATTTCAAAGTGCCGCCTTGGGTGCGTCTGTCTGCACAACGACTCAATGCAACGGAATAACGAATGACGCCGTCCTGCGTGGGGAATCACAATGCTATATCGCAATGAAACAGTCATCTACCTGTTTGATTCAACCACAATTTCATAGATTCAATTCCGCCATTTCTAGCAAGACACCATAAACTGTCTGTGGCATCGGGGGATTTACACAAGTCGGAGAGCTCGTCGATCGAGCAATACCGAATTCCGCAGACTTCGGATGGATCGATCTTCAGAGATCGAAGCTCAGAAGGTCGAAATCGGATCACAAAGTAATGGCAAAGTTCTTGATTGAACTGCCAACGGCTCAAGCGCATGCCATCATACTGCGTCACTGGTTCCCATGGCGACCCGAAGCTACGACGGGAAACCGATGGAACTTGAACGTTACCGAATGTGTGGAAACATCGAGGCTCATCAGCAAACGGATCGTCCCAAACGAGTGATAGCATCTTGTTTGGAGCTGTATAGACCAGTGAAAACACGTAGTTGGTCCAACCGACATCGTTGTGGGACAGGCAATAGATTTCTTCTCTTCGCAATGGTACGAGGCCAAGCTCTTCGGTTAACTCACGCACAGCCGTGTCGATAGGTATTTCATCGGACTGACAATGCCCGCCCGCAGAAGTAGTTAAAATCCCATGTTCGGTATTGACAGGATCACGCCGACTATGGAGCAAGACCATATTTGTTGAGTCCAAAATCAAAATATCGGCAGTAACATGTATTAGACCATATTGGTGGACTGCATCAAAATCAATATTATCAACTTTTTTGAGGTGTTGTGATAGGATAGGGATTTCTTCGGCATCTGCTTTATATGAATCATTTAGATTTGCATGCGCCGAACGGGCCATTGCAATTCGTTGCTCGTAGTGGCTCATGTCGAAACATTCACGAATCATCTCGGCGATCCATGATATATTATAGTGTCTGCGGCACGGGAGCGCTCCATCGCGGCAACAGCCCGCCTTCGGGTGAAGCCAATGGAGTCGCGTGCCAAGACGGCTAGCGTACTAGTCGCTGTGGCGGGATTCTTTGCAACTTGATCTCGAATATTGCGGTTTCGATAACCAAGCAGCTGAGCTAGCTGATGAAGTATGGAGGCAGAGGTTGACTGGTTAACCGCGAGCGCAAATTTTTCTTCAGCGCTAATTGCTCGAGCATTCTCGATCTGGAAAATTTCTACTGGATCTCTGATGAACGCCAGAACCGCTGGCCAAAATGGATGTCGCTTGCACAGGATATTAGGAAACTTTCTTGCAGTAGTTGCCGGATCGAACGGAACGCCGCGGAACGCAGCCCGAATTTCTCTAAGCCAGAACATCGCTTCGTTGGTGGAAATGTATTCGGTCATATAATTGAGTGAAAGACGCAAGTACATTTGTTCGATTGTATTAAATACACGGGAGTAGGAATCGTCACTCGAATTAAATAATAATCGATCCAAGCGCTTTGCAAGACTTAACTCGCGTCGCTCTGATGTTGAGAGAACACGCTGAAGACGGGTAAGCATAAGAAGGTCTATGACCGCAGCAAGATCCCGCCGCCCGCCTGACCGATACTTGCTGGCGTTAACTGTTTCAGGAGGCGGGGAAGCACGTCGCCGGACCCAGTCGGCGACAAAATGGGACAGGACGGTGTCAGACCATCGAGTTCGGCCCGCATGAAAATTCTTCCACAATTGAATTTGGCCGGCACAATACCGAGATGTCAAAGCAATACGGCGATCGATGGGATCCAGGTCACTAATACCTTCACCGCCACACCCAATGCATACTACGTCAGCGTTCGGAACACTCCGGCTAACAATTTGCGACACAATCTCTGCGAATAAAGTTTCCGGTTTAGTGGCGGAGATCACAACGAGGTCAAGATCGCTACCAGGGCGAGCAGTTCTGCGGCCAACTGACCCCGCAATGCCGATGGCAATTCCTGATGATCTGACATCGCTGATACTGGGGAGCAGGTCTTTCACTGCGCGTTCAAGCTGGACAGAGACCTGACGCAAGTACTTTTGTCGGCTGACGTCGTGCATACAAAGCCTAGTCACCTGAATCTAAAGTAGGCTACATATTTATACGGTCCTATAACCCATGCCTATCTTAAAAAATGGGTAACTGCCCAGATTGTGCGTGACCGTGGTCCGTGGGCGTCGGGAAGGGGGTTGAGAAAGATAAATGTGGTAGGTTGGCGGAGTTGACAGCCTAGATTTTGATTGACAAGAGGACGGGAAGACGATTCAAGGATTCGATGAATCGATATCTGCTCACCCTCCTGTCGAAAGACCAGCTCCTTGATCTGCTACTGGCGCGGGAGACTCGCCATGCGGCTGCGATTGCGGCTTTGATGGCGCGGTTGGCGGAGTTGGAGCGCCGGCTTGGCCTGAACAGCGCGAACAGCGGCAAGCCGCCGTCGAGCGACGGACTGAAAAAGCCGCCCAGGACGCGAAGCCTGCGCGAGCCGTCGGGTCGCAAGACGGGCGGGCAGAAGGGCCACAAAGGCGAGACCCTGCGTCAAGTCGCCAATCCCGACGCCGCCGTTGATCATTATCCCGAGGCCTGCGCGCATTGCGGTTCGGCGCTGACCGAGGCCATGGCTACCGGGTACGGCGCCCGCCAAGTCTTCGATCTTCCCGAGGCCAAGTCCCTGATCGTCACGGAGCATCGCGCCCAT
>CAYFJO010000825.1:0-3405 GCA_964343305.1 uncultured Pirellulaceae bacterium
TCGCTCACCGATCGTCGGGACCACCGGTAATATGTTCAACTGTTGCCTGAAACGGTAAACCACGGCGATTGTGCGGGTTGAATTGAGATGCAAACCGAGTGGCATAATGTTGGGAAATACATCGCGCCGACGAATTCAATGGGAAGTGATCATCGTCGCGTGCATGTACATGGGGTACGTGGGGTTTATGCTTTGAAAGTCTAGCGTGTCGCTCTTTGCGCCCACCATCAAGAACGGAGATCTGGGACTCACGAAATCTGATTTCGGAGTGATTTTTGCCTGGGGTATGGCTGGAGCGCTGGCCGGCAAATTGCTGACCGGGATGGTCGCGGATCGGCTGGGTGGCAGAAAGGTGTTTGTGCTGGCACTGGTCCTGACGACGGCCATGGCGGCTGCGTTCGTGTCGAACGACGCCCATTGAACGTTGGCCGAATCGTGGAGCAGGTAGTCTGGACGAACAACCGGTAATCGGCCACAACATCGTAATCACGATCGTGGCAATACGTGAGGGTGAGGTCCGTCTCGGAATCGAGGCACCGTCCGACGTAGGAATTCATCGAACGGAACTTTGCGAGACGGTTCGACCCACGAGAAACCACAACGAGGACAGTTCTGTCGGCGACTTGAATTCGGAAGATTGAGCCGGCGACCACGTGCCGGATTTCACTTGGGTTCGTTGGTTGGACTCAAGGGCGTCTTTCCCCCGCCAGCGAGCACACCGCGCCGGAAGAACCTCTTACTACAACTGTGGCATCGGACCACGACGACGAACAAGCTCAGCGGCCAAATGAGCCAAGCGTTGCCGCTTTTGCTGCGGTAAATATCCGCAGACTGACAGTGTGGGCATTGTATCATCGGCGTAGCCCTGTAGGAAAAAGTGGAATGCCGTGCGCGGGTTTGCTTTCTTTTTCAATGTTTATACTTCGTTGTCACTGTATTATCCACCACCATCGGTATGTGCAGCGGCCGTCCGGATCGAGTCACCCCAACGGTAAACCATCTTGCATTATCGATACAATCGATCGATTGCGGCGGCGCCGATTTTGATTCGTAGAGCCTTTTCCCATCGATTTTTCTTGTGCCCAGTTATGATGGTAATAGGCGGTTCAAAATTATCGTGGAGCACATAGATGCTGATTCTCTCCAGAAAACGCGACGAACAGATCGTGATTGCTGACAACATTGTGATCACGGTCGTAGACATTCGAGGGGACACGGTGCGTCTTGGTTTCGAAGCTCCCCGCGACGTTCCGATTCACCGCCAAGAAGTTTTCGAACAGATTCAACACGATAAGGCTAGACAGGCCGATGACACACCGACTGACTTGAAATCGGCGGAGTGATACCGTGGCTCAATGACCTGTGTCCGTCGCGAGCCTTTCGGTATGAAAGGTCGCGACGATCCCCCACATTTCGGCTTTTTGTCGCGCCTCATCGAGGCCACTGCTCGGCACAATGATGTGCATTTCATAACCGGGTCGCAGATTGGGGCGACTGACGGCGGCGAAGAGTGCCTTCCATCGCACTTCGGTCTCTTCCTCGTGCAGATTCTCAAATATTTCAGCGATCCCGATGACCGACCGACTCCCGGTTTTCGTGGCATACACATCGGGTCTGAAGTCGTTCAGTGGCGGTGGCCTGCGGTGCTCTTCCGCGGCCAGGGTCGTCGAGACCGCGTAAAGGTTATGCTCAAGCCAAGCAGCCATCACACGCACAAGATCTTCGTGTTCAAGGGATGGTTTTTTCTCGTTGGGCATCGTCAATTCATTTCATGAACCGCTGCGGTCGGGCCAGTTGGCCACTGTGGATCAGGCCGTCGGCGATACGCGATGGCAACCGTGTCGCCCGTTGCATCGAACCATTCGTGGTCGACTACTTGATGAATCGTTCGTAAATCACGCGCGAAAACGCGAGCAATCGTGTCCAGCGTTTGCGGTCCACGGGCGCGGTACAAGTAATCCCATATCTCGCTTCGTAATTCATCCATCTTAACACTTCTTTCATTTGTTTTGTGGCTTCGATCGCACTTCGGATTGCCGTCACCCGACCGGAGCAGCCGATTTTTTCACATCAAGGCAAGTTGTCAACGACGACTGAGTCGCTGGCAACCTGCCCGCCCGAAACGACTTGGCATAGATCGAATTCGAGTCCTTGACGTCGCCTGTGGTCCTGACAGTCTGTGCCACCCATCTGAAAATCTCGACAAACTGCGGGATGAAATTCGTAATGCTTGCATTGGCGGCTTTGCGGATCGAGCCAGATGCAAGGCGTGTTCCCCCTCCCAGGAGATTCACTGCGCTGTCGCGTGTTGGAACGCAACGTCTCGATTTGTTCGCGCAGATCGGCTGGCAGATCGTGCTTCACACGCCGCCATTCTGCTGAGAGAAATGGTGGCAGTCCAACGAGCAGGCAGCAAACGCCGCATCCACTACACGATGCAATGACTGCGAATTCCGTCCCCTTGTGACCCCATGCGAAGCTTACACCTGTTGGCTCTTCCGAACCAGGCCGCATCGCTGGCAGATCGAACCGAGCGAGGCAAGGGAACAAAACGAATGGATCGATGTATGGCTGAACGTTCTCATGGCTCATCTACAAGTCCCGGCCGAATGGCCAGTTTCTCGAGATGAAATGTGGCCTCGACTTTATAATTCTTGCAAATTGCTGTGCCTTTTCAAGACAACTGCTCGGCACCACTCCCACCTAGAGGAAAACCTCGCTAGGCAGCCGCAAAAGACATTCTTGCGAAGCTTGTCGAGAAATACTTGAACACCCGCCAGTGGTCATCAGAACGCTGAGACGGCAAAAGTGGCCGAAAGAAAATGTACAGCTCGATCTTCGTATGACGGCGTTTAACCACCCGGGGTCTTGATCAACAGCTTGCCCATACGAAAATACTCTGTTCCATCCGACTCTTTTACCTTTCCCCAAAACGCTGACTCCTCACTGTTGCGATGGGCGAGCGTCGACGACCTAGGTTGAACACAGCTGGTAAACATACAGCAGAGCATCGCAAGAATAAGCAATTTGCACATGACTTTTCCAACTCGCGTCCGATACAGATTCACTCTTTTCCCATTCCGCCGATTATATCGGCCGTCCTCTGCTAGACCTTCAGTCGAAGATGAGAATTTGCGATTGCCACGCAGAATCGACAGCACTGTAATGCTAGAGAAGCACGGAAATTGTGATCAATTGTCGAGTTGTCTCGGGGTCGTAACGACTTGGTTCTCTGATCTGATTCCCCGCGTCGTTACCTATCTCGCGTTGAGAACGGTTCAAAAAGATCTTTTGATTCAAGTAGCGAGGCAAAGTTTGACGATGATGACGACACCGCTCGTTCAAGGAGAATTATGACCATGGCAGACAACGTCCACGGCGACCAACTTCTCGTCAGTCGCGTCA
>CAYFJO010000826.1:0-3403 GCA_964343305.1 uncultured Pirellulaceae bacterium
TACATCTCATTCCCCCCTTCCCAAGCTTTCTTGGCGCAATCGATGTGACCGACGCAGATTGAAGGATGGGGATCCGATCCACTGTCGCGACTCTTTTGTTTGCGATCAAAGTACAAATGACGTTTGTCCCCTGCGCAAAGAGACTGGAGGTAATGTCAGGTCCGACTGCGCCACGACTCTAGAGCTTGGGGATTCGACGAAGTCCAGTTACGAGGTCAACTACTTGCCGAGATTCACTTGCTGAAGCAATTTCTCCAGAGCGGCCTCAATGATCGTCTCACCGGGGTGACCGATCCACTTGTGTCGAATGTAGCCCCGATGGTCGATGATGTAGAAAGATGGCGTCGCTGGTGAATTCCATTGTTTGGCAATCGAGCCATCTTCGGCGAAACTGCGCCAGTTGAGCTGGTGTGTGTCCATCACCTCTTTCAGCTCCTCTGGTGTGTGCGGCAGGTTGTTGACGCCCAGCAACGCGAAGGGTTTGTCGGAGAGTTTCTTGACGAGCGACCGCTCGTGGGGCCAATGTGCCCGTCACGTCAGTCAGTATTCCTGCCAAAAGTACAGGAGAACAACTTTGCCGCGGTAATCGGTTAGCTTGAACAGACGGCCGTCCTGATCCTGTCCTTGAATCTCCGGTGCGAGCTTGCCTTTGGAAAGATGTCGGAGTTCGCACAGCTCGCTCTTGGCCTTTTCTGCAACCGACGTTTTGAAGGGAATGTTCGTCACGTCATCAAACTTGACGGCCGCTTCGTACGCTGTCTCGATCCGTTTGACGAGTTGATCTCGTCCAATCCGTTGAAGTCGATCGATGTAGCCCCGACCATAGATCGTACCGTATCGCTTTGCCAAGTCGAGACGGTCGCTGGCGAGGTCCATCAGGCGTAACTGGTTGTGTAGCAATTGCGCCAAAGCCAACTGAGCCAACCCATGTACGTCGCGATGCGGATTCTCTTTGATAGCGGCAACGAGAAACGGTTCGAATTCCGGTCGATAGCCGAAACGCATCCGGTCGCAAATCGGCGCGAGTTTGTTGCTCTTGAGGTGATCGCGCAGTAGGAGCTTGACAACTCGTTGAGATGAGTCGTCCGAGCTACCGGCGACCAACGTTCCCGAATGGAACTCGGCGATATTCTGAGCGCGTGAATCCGTCGAGATGATTGCTTGTACGGCGGATCGAATCGTAGTAAGTGCGATGGGATCCTTGTGATGCTCGTCGGCGATATCAAGGAACTTTTTCGAAAACTCGTCGAACCGACGGGCAACGGCCTTGCGATCTTCGACCGTTTTCGACCGTCTGATCTCACGCGAGACGATGTTATAGTCCTTGATGTGTTGGCGATATCGCTGAGCGGGAGTGGGCTGCTCCTCGGCGCTTGCCGTCGCGCTCAACGAGAACAGAATCAGGGCAATAAGAGTTTTCATAACGCCAGTATACTCCCCTCGGCTTTAGTTATGGCATCGCTCGGACACAGTTTCCCACTCAAGTCCGCTTACGGCTCAAGCAGCCAAGGACGACAACGCCTGGTCAGATTTGCAATTCCGCCTTCTCGGTCAGTATTGTTCCAAAGACTCGTTGAATCTGACCGGCGCTGGAATTCGGCGCTGTCTTGGGCCAATTAGGATCGTTACCGGGGGCAATCTTGTCATTACGATTTGTTTCATCGCGATGTGTGGGGACCGTGTGCGATCACTTCTCATGCTACGACTACAAACAAAGTGGTAGCCCGATCAATTCGTAATTTGGCTGCGAACAAGTTTCTTTCTAATTTTCCTTGGTGAGCATCGAATTATACACGGTGACTTCATTTCAATCGTGAAGCAATTTCGATTGGGAAAACGTCGAAAGGAACGTCTGCATGCCCACCACGGTTCAACATCAGACCAAACATCAGCAGCCAACCGTGCCGGTTAAGCCTTCGAAGGCTGATCCGTCAACATCGAAACCGTTCACCCTAGATCAGGAACTGAGACCTTTTGGTACTTGGGTTGATACTCCGATCTGGGTACCGCCAAAAGATGCAAGCAAAGAAATGGCGGAAACAATGCTGGGGAAATCCGGGCTCTTGTCATCGAAAAGTAAGAGTTGGGATTTAGTTGTTGAAGAACATCGACATAGTTTTACTCAGGTCAGAGAGATAGAACTCACCAAAGCTTCCATCCGGCTGCCAAAGGGGAGGATCTTTGTCAGCGTCACAGAACAGCAACACTTTGACAGCATTACCGACATTATTCCCAACTGCGTCCAGACGCGACTTGATGAGTTTCTAGTCCGGACAAAAGGGAAAAAGGGCGTCAGGGTTTCCTACCTCAAACCATTGTGCGTCGAAGTTGGCGATGAACTCTTTTTCACTTCGCGTGAAGATGTGTCTGCCGCCATCGACAAAATTCAACAAGAGGTGTTTTCAGAGTATCGCCGATTGTATTTATTTCACCATGCGAAACGAGTAATGGTTGAGGCGATCAATGGCGCATTGGCCATTCCTCGCGCGATCGGAAGCTACGTTATTCAACGCCGACAAAAGTCCATTGATGCCTACCAAGCGAAGTTAGAATTCCAACGTCGAAAAACAGCGTTGGACGCAGCGAGAGCACATCTTCAATGTCGCACGGACGGTTGTACATTTGATGAGATGTTGGCGTTAACGACCCCACTCAAACGAAATGACGTGATCGAGCAATACAGCATCGAGCAAGAACTCTCAACGTCCAAGAAAAAGCAGTTGTTGCGAATTGCCACAGGACAACTTCCCTGGTTTGCTGGGCTTTCGCTGGGCATATCCTATGTTGCAACCATCGCGGCAATCGCGATGTCTCCCCCGTTGGTGTTTTGCGATCCAGCTTTCGTCGCAGAATTACCCGAATCGGAAGGCGTCCTTTGGAACATCGGCCACTTCGATGAAATCGCCGGAGTTCGGCACATTGAATTGTAGGGACTGAAGTTCAATTCCTCGATTCGCAAGTAAGGTTGTGGGTGTCAGGCGTGATTAACGTTAGGGCTCGTAGTAAACGAGGTCGACAACTCTTGCGTGATCTAGAATCATTCAGAATCTGCGTCGGCCGGACGCTCTGCGGGCGATGTGACCGAAGCAAATTGAAGGTGGGCAGATCACCCATCAAGACACTCCAAAAGACTCCGGGGGACATGAATCTCGGCTTGGATTCCCCAACACTGCAACCACTCGACTTCCTCTACATTAGGTATTCGATTGAGTTTCCCCCGAGCCTGGACGATGGATTGATGCTGCACTTCGATGGTCAGTTTATGCACGACATGATCCGTGTCGGCATTGAAGAATTTCATCGACCAGATTGAGCTTTCGCCGACAACGCACTTCGCCACATAAGTAGCGTAAGCGCGCACCAGAACCGTTACGAGGGTGTGGTTGACGCTGCGGCGGCAGAT
>CAYFJO010000827.1:0-3396 GCA_964343305.1 uncultured Pirellulaceae bacterium
TTTCTTTGACACCGTTCGATTCTGATCTATGCTGCGTCCTTGGTCGCGTCGATGTCTTTCAACGTGCGACCCAGGCGTTTTCGCTTGCCAGTGGCTTTGGTTGGTGCGACTTCGAGCGCCGGAGTCAGAGCTTCCTGCAACCGCTCATTGGCTTCGTCGTTGTCCAGCGGGGCGCCAATTTGGTCGACCGCGTCGGAAACTCCAACCAAGACGGCTTGCTTCACGCCGTCACGGATCCACGCGAAAAAGTTGAAAGGGTTTTGGCCTGCCATGGGATTCTCCTTGCAGATAGGTAGGGCCTTGAGTCTGCCCAGTTTCGGTCCGACCGAAAGGCAACACCAAGGGAGTTTTCGTTGGGTTGGACAGTGATCAGGTGTGATGTTTGGAGGGACGCCGTGAGCGTAAAATCCAACCCTGTCCACACATAATCTTCGGTCGCGCCGCCGTCGTCACATCGAGCAAAACCGGTAAATTCGTTAGAAAACCTTTAACTGGCCCGGCGAGATTTGCTAGCATCTCTGAAGTGTGGAGATTTGTCGACGCATTTACTGAATGTCGATTTCAGCAGGGAATCGGCTGCAAACCCTCAAACAAAAAGAAAAGCGGTGACGAGCCACCGCATTCCAAGATTATGGAAGCCGCCTTAAACTACGCGAAAGAACTCGTCTCTTTTGAATCGTCCAGCTACCTCTCCAACCTACCCGTCAGTGACCACGTCGAGCGGACCTTGAAGAAACTCGGTTTCATAACCGAGCGAATCGAGTTTGACGACGAAGACGGTGTGCCTAAGGCCAGCATTGTTGGGAAGAAGGGCGAGGGAATCGGCGGCATGGCCTACTTCGGACATACGGACGTTGTGCCTGCCTACGATTGGTTCAGCAGCGACCATGGTGCGTTCGAACCAACTGTCGTCGGCAACAAGCTATATGGCCGCGGAAGCTGTGACATGAAAGGATCGATTGCCTGCATGTTTGCTGCGTCGGCCGCATACTCAGCCGACCAACTCCAAAAACCAATCTATATCACCTGTACCGCTGACGAAGAGGTCGGCTATGGTGGGGCCCGCCAGGTGGTCGAGCGATCGGAGTTGTATCGCGAGATGGTTACGGGAAACAGTCACGGCATCGTGGGCGAACCGACGCTTCTGGAAGTTGTCTACGCACACAAGGGCACCTGCGGCATCATCGCCACGTCGAACGGCCGCGCCGCACATTCGAGCACCAGCGAAGGTATCAACGCAAACCTTGCCATGATTCCGTTTCTCGCCGAGATGAAAGCCATCCACGACGAAACAACCGACGACCCCAAATGGCATAACGAGGAATTCGATCCACCCACGATCAGTTGGAACATCGGTGTCAACGACCACACGCGAGCCATCAACATCACGCCGCCACAATCCATCTGCACGGTTTACTTCCGCCCCATGCCAGGGCAAGACCCGGAAGTGTTGATCGAGCGTTCCCAACAGGCGGCCCAGCAGTGCGAGTTGGATTTCAAAGTCATGCGTGCATCCGATCCGCTATACGTGGACCCCAATTCCGAATTCGTCCAGTCCACGCTAGAACTAGTCGGCAAGGAACGCGCGCGCACTGTTTCTTACGGGACCGATGGTGGAGTGCTGAGCGAAATGAAAAATCTGCTGGTCATCGGGCCTGGTGACATCGCTCAAGCTCACACCAACGACGAATGGATTGCACTAGAGCAGTTCGAAAAGGGCACGGCGCTGTATCGCAAGATGATCGAACACTGGTGTTGTTAGAATTGGGAACACATGCCAACTGACGACGAAATCAACATCCGCCCTGCCACGCTCGGCGATGTTCCCGAGATTCAAATCCTGATCGAGCCATTCGTTGAGCAAAAGCTGATTCTACCTCGCAGCGGAGTCGAACTAGAGTCACTAATAGAAAATGGATTCGCAGCAGAGTATCGTGATCGCATCGTGGGCTTTGCCGCGATTGAAGTCTATTCCAAGAAACTCGCCGAACTCTTGTGCCTCGCCGTGTCGCGCGACTTTCATGGACGAGGCATTGGCCGCCAACTGATCGAATGGTGCGTCGAGCGAGCCAGTGAACACCAGGTCTACGAATTGATGGCGATCACCTCGGAAGACAACTTTTTCGAATCTTGCGGTTTCCATTACACTTTGCCAGAACAGAAACGTGCGTTGTTCATTTCAACCTCGCCGCGCCACTAATCAAGGACGACCTCAGAAGCAAAATGGCACGCAACGAGCAACTGATTCGCCAACACAAGATCCTACAGATCCTGGAAAAGTATCGCTTCGGCCGGCTGCTTGATGAAATCCGCGACGAACTGGTCGATGAAATGGGGCTGAATTCGTTGCACGTTCGCACCGTCCGTCGCGATCTCGAAGCACTGCAAGCTGCCGGCATTGATGTCGCCGCGCACGGAATCCAACGTGGTAAAGTCTGGAAACTCGGTCCACGATCCAAAGGCTCGTACAAAATCAACGTCTCGGCGACGGAGTTGATTGCCCTGTCGCTCAGCCGCGACTTGATGCACCCCTTGGCCGGCACGCCGTTTTGGCAAGGCATCGAGACGTTCTGGAACACGCTCCAGGACCAACTGCCCGATTCGGTCTGGGATCATTACGACAAGTATCGCCAGGTGCTGCACGTGCTGGGAACAACTGCAAAATCTTACGCCAAACAACACGGCATCCTGAAGACCATCAACCGCGGCATCCTCGAACACCGCGTCGTGGCGATCGAATATCAAAAGCCCGGTGAGCCCTATGCATCACGCCTCATCGAGCCCTACGCGGTCATGTTTTATCAATCGAGCCTGTACATTCTCGCTGCCGACAACCAACGACCAGACGAGGAAGACCGCATTCGCCGCTTCAAACTCGATCGATTCCGCAAGGCGACCATTCTCGACCAGTGGTTCACGCCACTGGCCGAAGGTGAATTGGAACAGCACCTTGGCAAAAGCTTTGGCATCTTCAGCGGCGACAAGTTGCGCAATTTCAAAATCCGCATCAGTGCTTACGCCGCGCCGTGGGTGCGCGAAGATCCATGGCACCCTGACCAAGAAATCACTGAGCGAAAAGACGGCAGTATCGACCTCACAGTCCAAGCAGCCCATGATCTCGAGATCATTCCCCGCGTCCTGGCCTTCGGCCGCGAAGCCGAACTTGTCTCTCCTAAATCCTGTCGCCAGTCAATCGCCAAAATGATCCAAGAAATGGCTGCCAAGTATTGAAGTCAAGCGACGTACTATTATTCGTGGATTTGTTGTCTTCCCGCGCGCATCTAAATTCAGAAATCCGAATATCGAAATCCGAAACAAATTCGAATGATGAAAATACAAATGACCAAAACGCCCAGGGGCGGCCAGTCCGACCTTGAGGAGCGGATGGTTGAGTTT
>CAYFJO010000828.1:0-3392 GCA_964343305.1 uncultured Pirellulaceae bacterium
TAACCCTTGGCAGCAATCGTGACGACGAACAAGACGGCACGCATTCAGCGAATGCGGACGCTGATGATACGACCGGCGCGCCGGACGACGAAGGCGGCGTGACATTCGGCACGATTCAGGTTGGTGCCCTCGATGCAACCGTCACGGTTAACGTACAAGGCGCTGCAGGCAAGCTGGACGCTTGGATCGACTTCAACGGCGACGGCAGTTGGGGTGGGCCGGGTGAACGGATCTTTGACTCGGTCAACGTTACGACAGGCGACAATAATTTGACATTTGATGTGCCGAGTTGGGCGGTGGCGGGAACAACTTACGCGCGGTTTCGGCTAAGCACTGCGGGCGGATTGGGCGTCGGTGGACTGGCGGCCGATGGCGAAGTTGAAGATTATCAAATCACGATCGCCAACCCAGTGGCCAGCAGCGGAGTCTTCGCTGGGCAGGACATTATCAGCACGGCCGCCAATGCACCGTTTTCGGTATTCGCGGCAGACGTGGACTCTGACGGAGATCTGGACGTGCTCAGCGCGTCGGTCAATGACGACAAGATTGCTTGGTTTGAAAACGATGGCAGCCAAAACTTCACCTCCCACACCATCGGCGTCGTTGCCGATCAAGCACGCAGTGTGTTCGCTGCCGACGTGGACGGGGACGGCGATCTCGATGTGCTCAGCGCGTCGTTCCTTGACGGCGAAATCACCTGGTACGAGAACGACGGCAGTCAGAACTTCACCATCCGCACGATCACCACAGCCGCCGTTGGTGCCTTTTCGGTGTTCGCAGCGGACGTGGACGACGACGGAGATCTGGATATTCTCAGCGCGTCGCGCGATGAAGCCAAGATCGCTTGGTACGAGAACGACGGCAATGAGAACTTCACCACCCACACGATCAGCACTAGCGCCCTCTATGCCTTTTCGGTATTCGCAGCAGACGTGGATTCTGACGGCGACATGGATGTACTCAGCGGGTCTTTCAATGACGACAAGGTTGCTTGGTACGAGAACGACGGCAGCCAGAACTTTACCACCCACACGATCAGCACGGCCGCCGATGGTGCCATTTCGGTGTTCGCGACGGATGTGGATTCCGACGGTGACATGGATGTGCTCAGCGCGTCAACGAATAACGACAAGATCGCCTGGTACGAGAACGACGGCAGCCAAAATTTCACAACACACACGATCAGCACGAGCGCCGACGGAGCCTATTCGGTGTTTGCCGCTGACATGGACGGGGATGGGGATATCGATGTTCTTAGTGCGTCGTACGCAGATGACAAGATCGCCTGGTATGAGAATGACGGCAACCAAAACTTCACGTCCAGCACGATCAGCACGGCCGGTGATCGATCGCGCAGCGTGTTCGCGGCGGACATAGACGGCGATGGGGATCTGGACGTGCTTGGCGGGTCTGGGGATGACGACGAGGTCGCCTGGTACGAAAACTTAGGATTCGATTTTGGCGACACTCCGGCCCCGTATCCTACGACTCAAGCCGAAGCAGGGGCTCGCCACAAACCGACAGGATTGACACTCGGTACGAACCGAGACGATGAAGCAGACGGCACGCACTCAGCCAATGCGGATGCGGACGACACGACCGGCTCACCCGATGATGAAGACGGCGTGACGTTCGGCACGATTCAAGTCGGTGCGCTGGATGCCACCGTCACGGTCAACGTCCAAGGTACGGCGGGCAAACTGGATGCCTGGATCGACTTCAACGGCGACGGCAGTTGGGGCGGACCGGGGGAGCAGATCTTCGATTCGGTCAATGTCGCCACAGGCAACAACAATTTGACATTCGACGTGCCGAGTTGGGCGATTGCCGGGACAACTTTCGCTCGGTTCCGGCTGAGCACGGCGGGCGCTCTTGGTGTGACAGGGCTAGCCGACGATGGCGAGGTGGAAGATTACCAAGTTGCGGTCACTGGGCCTTCGTCGGCCAGCGGCGTCTTCGGTGCCGAAAACGTCGTCTCGACGGCGGCCGATTTTGCCACCAGCGTGTTTGCCATTGACGTTGATAGCGATGGTGATGTCGACTTAGTCAGCGCGTCGCCGTTCGACAACAAGATCGCGTGGTACGAAAACGACGGCAACGAGAATTTCACGACCCACGACGTCAGCACGTCGGCCAACTCCACACGGGGCGTGTTTGCCGCCGACCTTGATGGCGATGGGGACATTGACATCCTCAGTGCATCTGAAGGCAGCGACAAGGTCGAGTGGTTCGAAAACGATGGCAACGAAAACTTCACAACGCATACGATTACTACGGCAGCCGACGGAGCAAACAGTGTTTTGGTGGCCGACGTTGACGACGACGGTGATCTGGATGTTTTGAGCGCGTCACTCAGCGATGGCAAAGTTGCGTGGTACGAAAACGACGGCAATCAGAACTTTACAACCCACACCATCAAGACCTCGGCCCAAGCAGCCCGCAGCGTGTTCGCGGCAGACATGGACGGCGACGGCGACCTGGATGTCCTCAGCGCATCGTGGGGCGATGACACGGTGGCCTGGTATGAAAACGATGGCAATGAAAACTTCACCGAGCGGATCATCACGACAGCGGCCGATGGAGCGTACAGCGTGTTCGCCGCGGACGTCGACGGTGACGGAGACATGGATGTGCTCAGCGCGTCGTGGCAAGACAATCGTGTCGCGTGGTATGAAAACGACGGCAGCCAGAACTTCACAACGCACACAATCAGCGCATCGGCCAACGCCGCGTTTAGCGTGTTTGCAGCCGACGTCGAAGGCGACGGCGACATCGACGTGCTCAGCGCCAACGGCAACGACTCGGCCATCGTCTGGTACGAAAACGACGGCAGCGAAAACTTCACCTCGCGCACCATCACGACTAACGCCGCGGGCGCCATGGATGTCTTCGCGTCGGACATCGACGGCGACGGCGACCTCGACGTGGTCGCTGCCGCGGCGAGTGACGACAAGATCGCCTGGTACGAGCAGGTTGAATTCGATTTTGGTGACGCGCCAGATACCGCGGCGGGCACGTCCAGCGGGAACTACGAGACATTGGCGGCAAACGGTGGTCCGAGCCATGCGATTGTTGACGACCTCTTCATGGGCACCAATGTTGACATCGACGCGGATGGATTCGGCGACGGCACGGACGCAAGCGGCAATGCGACGGACGACGACAGCGAAGGTTCGACGCCGGATGATGAGGACGGCCTTGTCGACGCCGCTGGCGATCTCACGCTTGATGTGGGCCAGACACCGATGGTGGACGTCACGGTGACGAACAACACGGGCAGCGGGGCGACGCTCATTGGCTGGATCGATTACAACAACAACGGCGACTTCGAAGTTTCCGAGTCCACATCGATCGCCGTTGCCGACGGTACGACGTCGGCTGTCGCTACGTTG
>CAYFJO010000829.1:0-3388 GCA_964343305.1 uncultured Pirellulaceae bacterium
ACAGATCGCCGTCAAGAACGGGATTAAGAATACTATCACGGGCAGGTGAGTCATTCGATTCTCTTTAAAACCTCATCCTCGTCCAGGCTGCCGTATTTTCGATAAATCGCCGTGACCAGTGCCAGCGAGACCCCCAGCGTGGCGACTTGCACAACGATCGCCGTCAGCGTCAAAACGTGCGGCAACGGGTTGGCGTATTCGGCCGCATCGATTTGGTGCGATTCGGTCTTGGTCATGTCGGCGTCTGTCAGGATCGGAACCGTGGCGTCTTTCTTGGCACTGAGCGTGACCAGCAAAAAGAGGACACTCGTCTGAACGATATACATACCGATCAGTTTCTTCACGAGGTTCGGGTGGGTCACCATGATGAAGAAACCCCACAGGAACAGGATCACAAAGGCGATGAAGTTGGGCCGTTGCAGCGCCGCTTCGACGAGTTCAATCATGAGCTTCCTCGCTGTCGTCGATCAGGGACAAACTGAACACGATCGAAATGGCGGTCACCGCGATGTCCACGGCCACGCCGATTTGTGTCGCCAGGATGCCGACGTAGCGCCGCTGGGATTCGGCCTCGAGCCCTGGGATCTCGACGCTGGAATAGTTCAAAAACTGCCCGCCAGCGATCAAACAAACTCCGCCCACTCCGGCAAAAATCAACAAGCCGATCCCGTCGCCGTGCACCACTTTTTTGGCCACCTGGCACGGGGCCGCTTCGGGACCAAACACCAAGATGCCCAAAATCAAACTGGTGCCCAGCATCACGCCGCCGACAAATCCGCCGCCCGGTCCATCTTGGCCAAAGAACAACACGTACAGCGCGAACAACTGAATCAAAGGAATCAGAAATCGGGCCATTGTTCGAACAATCGTACTGTCGTGCGCTCCGATCATTGCTTCACGCTCCTAAGCAGAAGGGCGCACGCGATGCCGGCAGTAAAGATCACGGCCGTTTCGATCAACGTGTCGAACGCTCGATAGTCCATCAGCACCGACGTGACGACGTTGGGTGTATCGGTCTCCTCAAAACTTTGTTTCAAATAGTCGTCCGAGACGTGGACGCTGGCCTTCGACTCGGGATCGCCGAACTTGGGAAAGTCTTCGGCCGCGTACAACAGTAACGCACCGAGCACGGGCAGCGAGACGATCGCCATGCGCGGCGGAGCAGGCCGGCGAATGCGTGTGTCCTTGGGTGCCGTGCCGAATAGCGTCAGCAAAAAAAAGACGGTTGCTAAACCCGCACCGACAACCGCCTCGACAAAGGCCACATCGACCGCCCCTATCCAAGCCCACACCAGCGCGAGCAAAAAACTGTAGGAGCCCAAAATAAACACGGCGCTGATCAAGTCCTTGACCATGATCGCACCGGCGGCGGTCATGATCAGCAGCACCAACAACGGGATTTCAAACGACAGCGTCATGCGTCTTCGCGGCTCCAAGGTTTCAGGCCGGATCGATGCGCCGATCGAACCGTCGCGTGGGCAATCACCGGGTTGAGCAGATACAAAAGAACGAGCACGATCAAAATCTTGATCAGGTTTGTGCTGATCCCTTGGTAAACCGCCAGTCCTGACAACAGAAAAAGCGCCCCCAACGAATCCGTCAGCGAAACCGCATGCGATCGGGTAAACACGTCTGGCAGCCGCAGCACGCCGACAGCCGCCACGAACAAGAAGAACAACCCGATCACGATCAATCCGATCGCGACGGCGGACGTGCAAAAGTAAATCACCTCACTCAGTGGCATTGTATGATGTCCCTCGTTCTTCGAGATACTTGGCAATGGCCAATGACCCGACCAGGTTCAACAGTGCGTAGCCCGTCGAAATGTCGACAAACATGTCCACGCGCTGATAGAACGTGCCAATCACCACGAGCAGGATGATCGCTTTGGTCGAGATGCCGTTGAGCCCCAACACACGGTCGAACACGGTTGGGCCTCGCAGCACACGGTACAAATAAACCGCGATCAGCAGCGTGATCGTGATCAAAACAAACAGGAAAAAAATCTTCACGGCGTTCCTTCCTCGCCCATCAGGTCGGTGATTTTTTGGTCAAGCCGGTTGCTGGTCACATCCTCGGCCGATGCGTCGTCCATGGCGTGCACAATCAAATCCTGCGAGTTCACTTCGACGGTGATCGTGCCGGGAGTCAGCGTGATCGAGTTGCCCAACAGCACGATGCCGCCGCCGTCGTCGCGCAACTTTGTGCGGTGGCGAACCATCTTGGGGTCGATCGGCAACGACGGATGCAGGATGAGCACGGACAGATGAATGCCGCTTTGCAGGATGCGGACGACTAGCCAGGGGAAGTACCAAAATATTCGCCACACGCGGGCCGCCATGCCCGACGATGCGCGGTCGGTGTTAAACCACGCCACGGCCAACGACGCTCCCAACCCCAGTGCCATGTGGAAGCAGTCGAAACTCTCCGATAACAACAGCCAGAGCACGAAAAAGCCGAGCGTTTTCAAAAGGACGGTTTGATAGATGCTTGAATTCATGCAATGAGTTTCCAGGTGGCGTCGGGATGATATCGCTCAAACGCGCGCGTCGCCGGATCGATGGCCATCAGATGGATCCACTGGTTGTGCAGCAGGTGCCCGAGCAACGTGTGTTTTTCGATGGCGGCCGAGATGCGCTCGGTGGGGGCTTCGATCAACACCAGCAATCGCACCGGCTGGTGGTAATGCCGCGGGCCATCGTTGACACTTTGCAGCGGCAGTCCCGTTTGCAAATCGCCGTGCGCCCCGTGCATCACGCCGACTCCCGAAACCACGTTGTGCGTCACTTTGCTGCCGCTGCCATAGACGCCCGGATCAACGGCCGAAAAGTAATACTCCATGCTGATCCACTGGGCCACAACCATTGGTGCCATCATCAGCGCTTCGAGGATCGCGCCTTCGGTGTCGGCGTCGGGATCGTACGAGTGCAAGAAGACACGCCCGCCGAGATCACGACCGCGAGTCAACGCGCGGCGCCCGAGGACAAACGCCGCGTTGCTGGACAGTCCCCACTCGGGACGAACGTTGGCCCAGTCAAAACTTCGCGCGACCATGTGGTCACTGGCCTCTTCCGGCGAGATTTTGGTCGGTGCCTGTGGAATCCGATGGCATCGCTCAAGCGCCTGATGACCTCCCGCTTCGCGCAGGTCTTGCTTTAGCAGGCGTAGATCTTTGTGATGGCTTTGGGGAATATCTTCGACGTCGTACAGCGAGACCTGGTCGGTCACCGTGTTGTGCTTGCCGGCCACAAACCACGTGTCATCGGGAACATCCAGCCCGTTGTCTTTCAGTGCCTGGCGGACGGCCGGCTTGTTGGCCATCGCGGCAAACACGCGGGCATTCGGGTCGCCATGACCGCCGCCACAGGCGCCGCAGTTGTAGGCCGCA
>CAYFJO010000830.1:0-3379 GCA_964343305.1 uncultured Pirellulaceae bacterium
TCTTCGGGGACATCGCCCGTTTCGTCATAGAGGATGCGATCGTCGATATACATGACCGGATTGTCATCATGCGATGCCGCAATCATGAGCCCCTTGGCGTCGTATGCCGAGCTTGGCATCACCACCTTCAGCCCCGGAATGTGCGCAAACATGGCTTGCAACGCTTGAGAATGCTGTGCGCCTTGTTCTCCCCGTCGATTGATTACGGCACGAAAGACGACAGGAACGCTGGATTTGCCGCCAAAAACATACGACCAATTTGCTGCTTGATTGACAATCGGATCGACCGCCAGCAACATGAAATCCATTCTCGGATGAAACACAATCGGACGCATCCCGACAATCGCGGCACCAATCGCGGCACCTGTAGTCGCGTTCTCGGAAACCGGCGAATCGATGATTCGATCGCGGCCAAATTGTTTGTCCAGATCCTTCAAACTAGATCCTGCATACCACGGACTCCAAAGCCCCTGGCCGATGACAAACACGTTGGGGTCCGACTCCAAAAGCTGAGCGTGCGCTTCGCAAATTGCTCCGGCATAGTCCAACTGTCGCATTGCGATCTACCTCGATTTATGCGGCACGATAAACGTGCTCAGTGAGTTCGCTTGTTTCGGGAACGGGAGAAGCCTTTGCGAAATTCAACGCTTCCGCAACTTCGCCATCCACGTCCCTGGCGATTTGGTCCAACTCCGCTGGCGTAGCTCCTTGCTCGGCCAGTAACTCGGCGCAACGTGGAATCGGATCTTGATTTAGCCACTCTTGCAGTTCGTCTTTGCGCTGTACGCCGACATCCATATCCCAGCCCGGGCCGACATGCCCGCGCCAACGAAATGTGCGATATTCCAACAGCGTTGGACCGTCACCTTGGCGGGCGCGATCGACAGCTTCGACCGCCGAGTCGTAAACTGCGGCGACGTCATTTCCGTCGACTTGTGTGCTTGCCAGACCGTGCGACGTTCCGAATTCGGTGAATTCGAATTTCGCGCGTCGCTGGGCGAGTGACATGTGGCTGGAATAGAGGTTGTTTTCACAGACAAAGATCGCTGGCAATCGATAGAGTGCGGCAATGTTCATCGACTCGAAAAAATGGCCCTCTTCAGTCGCTCCGTCTCCGAAAAACGAGACCGAAACACGTCCCGATTTTCGCAGCGATGCTCCGAGTGCGGCACCGACTGCAATCGGAATGGTGGCAGCGACAATTGGTACCGTTCCCATCACACCAACGTCCGGCTGGCAGATGTGCATCGAGCCGCCTCGACCGTTGGAACATCCCGTAGTTCGACAAAAGATCTCGGCCATCAGAGCATTCATGTCACCGCCTTTGGCCAGATAGTGACCGTGCGAACGGTGGGCACCCCAGACGTAATCTTCATTCGTTAAGGCACCACAAACGCCTGTGGGAATGGCTTCTTGCCCAATACAAAAGTGGCACGGCGTTTTGATTTCACCTGCTTCGACACAATCGGCCACTGTTTCTTCTAGACGGCGAATTCGAAGCATCGTGCGGTAGAAATTAAGAAGTTGGTCCGTCATTGGACCGGAAGTTTTGTCTATCATATTCTCTTGCCCCTAGGCTGCTTGGGATTCACCGGCGGTTGTTTGTTGAGCGTAGAAGTCGGCAATGTTGTCGCAAACGTATCGAACATCGTCATCGGTCAAGGACGTGTTGAGCGGTAGCATCAACGACCGACTGATCATTCTTTCGGTGAACGGCAGTTTGCCCTTGATCTGAAGCCCTTCGAATTGATGGACAACTTTTCCGCCCCATTGAACCAAAGTGCCGACGCCGTTTGACTTCAAGCGAGTCTGTAGTTCGTCGCGTGAATCGGCTTCGATTTCGTAGTTTTGAAAGACGTCGAAGTGGTCCGGTTCGCTGCCGGGAGCCGGGGGCAAAGTGAGTTGTGAAATGCCCTGGAGTTGCTCGTGGTACATGCAGGCGATCTCGCGACGGCGATCGACGTCGGCAGCATAGTCCCGCAGCTTGACATCTAGGATTGCTGCCTGCAGATTGTCCAGCCGCGAATTCAAACCCCAACTAACTACGTCACCGTCGGCGTTGCGGCCGTGGTCACGCATTTGCGACATGGCTTCGCACATCCGATCGTCGTTCGTCAAGATCGCGCCGGCATCGCCGAGCGAACCAAGTGTCTTGGCCGGATAAAAGCTGATTGTGCCCGCGACTCCGAACGTCCCCGCGTGTTTACCTTTGTATTTTGAACCAAGCGCTTGCGCGGCATCTTCGACGATCAAAAGTTGATGACGATCAGCGATTTCCTGGATGGCGTCCATGTCGCAGGTGCGGCCGTTTAATTGCGTCGGCATGATTGCTTTTGTTCGCTCGGTCACCGCGTCTTCGATTTTGCAGACGTCCATCATGTGGTCGCTGCCACACTCGATCGGTCTCGGCACCGCTCCGACAAAGTGAATCGCGGCCGCAGTCGCGACGTAGGTGTGCGAACAAAATATCACTTCATCGCCAGGACCAACTCCAGCCGCCCGCAACGCGATCAGCAGCGCATCGGTTCCGTTCGCAACCCCCAAGGCAAATTTCACACCGGTATATTCCGCCAAATGTTTTTCGAAATCTTCCATCTCTTGTTGAAGAATATAGGCGCCGCGGCTTGCCACGTTTTCAAACGTGGAGATCAATTCCTCGCGATGTGACTCGAAGACATGTGGATAATTGAAAAAGGGGACAGATCGATTTGATTCGGGTGTGGTCATGTCGCATTCCTTTGCTTCACTCCATTAGGCGGCACGTTTGCCGACGGCATAGATGACTTTGTAGTTTCTGGCAGCTTCCGGCCCGTCAATGACATCCAACTCCTGGCATCGGGTCTCATCAACGTCTAGTTCCGTTGGCATCGACTCAAGTTTTCCGAACAACAGTCGCTTGAGTTTAATTTTCCACGACATCGACTTGGGAATGAGTCCAAGTTTGACGGCAGTCCGCCGCAACATACCAAGGATTCGGCCGCGCAAACCGCTGTCGGTGACAGGAAATCCGCCATAAATCTGCGTTCGAAATCCATGTTTGGACAACAATGATTTGAGTTCCGTAGCGGAAAAATATTGGTGTGTGTATGGACTCGCATTGAAGTCAGGTCGCTCGCGATTGGCGGAACAGATGAAAACGGCACCATCATGGCGGAGCACGCGTTTGGCTTCCGCAATGAATCGTTCGGGCTGAGGTAGATAATAGATCGCTTCAAGCAACAGGATGACGTCGAACGATTCGTCTTTATAGGGCAACTGTTGAGCGTCAATCTCGGCGACTTCGAATCGCGACCCGTAGTGTTCGGCCGCGGCGGCGACGAGATCGCGGTCGACGTCGCCGCCGACGACCCTTCGCGCTGACTTGCCCAGATATCCGAGT
>CAYFJO010000831.1:0-3378 GCA_964343305.1 uncultured Pirellulaceae bacterium
CGACAGCGAAATCAAATCAATCGACGCGGACGAAACCGCCGAGCCGTTGAAGAAGTGGGTTGACGAGGCGACGGGGGTTGATCAGCCGGCCCTGTTGATACTGGATGAGGCCAAGCGAGTCATTCGCAAAGAACCGTGCCCCACAACGTTCGATGAGTTCGTGCAGCTATGGGAGGGCAAATGATGGCGAAGAAAAAGAAGAAGGTTGTTCGAAAGAAACGTCCCGCCGCCGCAGTGGCCAAGTACGTCGACGTGCCGGATTGCGTCGGCAGCGGCTATCTCGAAACAGAAAACATCTACGGTGAACTGCCGGCGTTCGGTGACGTGTTCCGGCAGGAATACACCCGCAACGACATTCGCACGATTGTGAAGGACAATGCTTTCGTGCATCCTCACGTATTCGTGCATCATCAAGGTGGCTCCAGCACTTGCACGGCCAACGCAGCTTGTAGCGGCTGGGAAGATGAAACGCTGCAAATCCTTGGCGTCAAGATTCGTCTGTCGCCGATATCGCTCTATCGGTTTACCGGCCGCTCACCCGGCTCCGGTTCCAGCGTGTCGGGCAACGTGCGTCGCATCAAGAGCGTTGGCGCTTTGCCGATGGATACGCCAGAAAATCGTGCGGCGCTGAAGAGAATGGGGCTGCCGGAAGAACATTGCTTAACTGCTCATCACGACTGGTACTACAAGAAGTCGTCCATCGGTTGGCCACACGGCGACGCGTGGAAATCGACAGCCGCCCATTTTCGCATGGACGAGACTTACGAGGTGCGCGGGGTTGTCGAGATCTGGAACGCCCTAGTTCAAGGCTTTCAAGTTCACATCGGCCGGCGTGGGCACAGCATCAATTACGTCTGGCCATGGGTAGAAGGCAACAAAATGGGTGCCTGGTACAAGGACAGCTACGGCACGGGCCGCGGCAAGAACGGATTTCTCGTCGACACGGAAGGACGGATGGCGACGTGGGGCGTTGCTTACCGCAAGCCGCTGTTGACAGACAAACTTTTGAAACTCGCACTGTGAGGGCGATGGAAAATGAGATTGTTGATTGTCTTTATTTTGGCGGTGCTCTTCTTCGGATCTTTCAAAGACAAACCGCAAAAGACTGAGAAGGAGCCCGTACTTCAGCCAGTGTTCCGGCCAATCCTGAAACCGAAACCCGAGGTCCACCGCCCGACACCGATTCAAGATTTGCTGGACAAGATTCGCATTCTTCAAACGAGCGTCGAGCAACTGCAAGACGAAACTGAAAAACTGCAATTCGAACTGAAGCGGAGGGCACAACACCCTTTATCAGAAAGCCGGGAGAGTATCCCGGCATCGCAAGTCAAATCAAAGCCCGCAGCCGCCAAGCGTGCCGCACGTGACGGTAACTCGTCGAGCGGTCCAGTTCGGGCGGTGTTAAGAAGGATGTTCCGGCGATGACGCCCAACGTTTACTCGGAAAGATACTTCTTGCATTTGTAGCAACGCGGCTTGTCGGTCTTGGTGGCCCAAGTGTGACCGCAAGGGCAGGTGACTTGGCGCGTGTCTGGCTTGGTGAGGTCAGAAGATTTGAATCTCGCCATGCCGATCTCTAAGAGCTGGCGGGCGATTACGTTTTGGCTGACACTTTCTCGCTTTGCTAACGCCTTGATCTTGTCGACCGTGGCTTGCGGCAAGCGATACTTCTTTTCAACACCGTCTAGCAACTCGGCGCGGCGGCCCGATCCCGTTCTTGTTCCGCCGTGCTGATGAGTCTTCTTCTTGCGCTTGGCCATGTAGCGCACCTTACACCAGTACACCCCGATAATCAAGCGATATTTTGAATATACACCCCCCGATGATTAACGCGGTGCACTTGCCAGCTCAACATCCGGCCACAGAATCGATGGCGACGTGTTTTATGGTCGGGCCAACCAGTCGGTCAACGATCGCCGCGAGTGTGGCGACTTGAACTTTCAAGTCTTCGATCTCTCGGCCGCGACTGTCTAGAATCATCTTCATCATCTCGACCTCACAATCGACCGCCGTTGCGACTTCGGCGGTCTCCGAATCGTCGTTGAAATCTCCATAATCAATCACGTCGTCGTACAGGTTTTCCTCCTCGGTGTCGTCCACGATTTCGTCTTCGCATTCCAGATAGCCGTCAACGATTTCGGTGTCGTCCTCTTCTTCCCCGTACAAGGCGACCGCAACGGGGCCGTCTTCGACGATTTCCGAATAGGTCTCGCCAACAAACGCGCCGCGAATGATTTCGAAACTGTTGAGCTTGATAAATCGATGGATCGACTCGTCGAAAGCTCTCAGCCCGCGGCCCGTTTCAACGCGGCGGACGATCGTCAATTCATCATCCACTAGGCAAACAAAGCGATTTTCATCGACCAGCCGCCGGCCGCCCGCAATCAAAGGTTGTTCGGTTCGTGAAACGGGCGCGGTGTCGACGGAGACGTGGTTGGAGTTTCCGTCGATGTTGATCGTGATCATATTTTCATCTCCTTGCGTGTTGGGGGGCAAAAGTTTGAAGTTCTAGCCGCTTTCGTCACCAGACTGTTTGGCCTGGTTGATGATGTCTGCGCACATTGCGTCGCGGATGCCGTTCAATCGATCGAGCGCCACCTGGGCAATCTTCCGCAGCTCGCGTTGGTCGCGCAGTGCACCGATCATCGCTCGAAAGTGCGCAATCGCTTCCATCAGGTCGTTGCCGCCGGCGATCCGCTCGCGAATCACCAGGTTTAAGACCGCCCGCAGTTTGCTATTGTCTGTCGAGACGTTCCAATGTTTTCCGACTAGCGTTGATGTGTGCATATCGTGGCCACCCATATAAGAGTTGCGATCAGTTCCAGGCATCCTACCATTAGTGCTGAGAATTCCATTTCTCGCCTTTCGTGTAGAAAAGTAAAGCCCCGCGCCGATCATCGGATCGGCCGTCCCTTTGCAACTCACAAGCAAAGGATCGCCACACGGGACGGGGAAAGTTTGAAGTTTTTGAGCTACCATCGTCAGGCCGCGTTGCTCAAGCGCGACGACGGGCCACCGCGGCCCGTTTCGGCGGGTCAAATTGTCAGCGTTGCGCCTTGCACCGCGACTTTGAGCAGATCGCCCAAGATTTGGTTGGGGATAATCTCCTCGCTGGCACCATACGCAACGAGTTGCCCAAGTTTGTCATTGTCGAGGCAATCAAGATTCCCCTCACGCATGATTTCGCCCAGTTCTTCCGGTTCGATGATCTCCTCGCAGTTGGTTGCATCGGAAAACAATCGCCCGAGTTGCTCAGACGTCAGCTTGCGCAAAATGTCAATTTCGCTGGTGGTGGTGGTTTCGTTCATGATTCGACTCCCGTAAAAAGTTTGAAGTTTTCGAGCTACCATCGTCAGGCCGCGTTGCTCAAGCGCGACGA
>CAYFJO010000832.1:0-3376 GCA_964343305.1 uncultured Pirellulaceae bacterium
GTGCTGTGGTGATAGAGTTGCGTCTTGGCGAAGGGCAACGGCATCCCGTGATCGGAGAGGAACATGATGAACGTTTCCTCTGTCTTCCCTGCCGCTTCGAGAGCTTTGAGGACACTGCCAACACAATCATCCGCTCGACGGACTGACGAGTAGTACTGGGCGAGTTCTTTGCGGACGATCGGATCGTCGAACAGGAAACCAGGAATCGGCACTTCGCCAGCCTTGAAGACGCGAGTGGGTACGTGGGGGTCATCGAATTCCTGACCGTTCTTCGCCTGGCGGTAGAACGGCTTGTGAGGATCGGAGATGTTCACCATCAGGCAGAATGGCTTGTTCGCTTTTTCCGCAGCCTCAATTGCCTGGCTCGTCGAGATGCCGTAGGACTTGGGATCTTTGACGTGAGCCTTTGTCCCATCGGGAAGTGTCGTGAGTTCCAGGTCCCACTTGTAGGGATGATATGGCGTCGAATGCGAAACCTTGCCACGAATCGCTGTGTAGTATCCCGCATCGTGCATGAGGTCTGCGAGCACGGGATATTGCGGATCTTTAACTTGATAGAACCCCTCCACTCCGTTGTTGTGTGGGTAGCGACCAGACCACATGACATTGCGCGATGGCATGCAGTTACCCACCTGAACATGCGCGTGCATGAATCGAAGGCTGCGTTTTGCCAGAGCATCAATGTTTGGAGACGTATCCGCTAATTGACATCCGTACGAACCGAGCGAATCGGCACTCATGTCGTCGACGGTGATAATCAGGATGTTCGGCTTGTCTCCGCGAGCAGGAGTTGCAACGAAAGCGAGTGCGACAACAAATAGCGAACAGAGCAAGTGGACAAGGTTAAGTTTCATTGGGTTTCAATTGATACGGGTTATTGGGAGTTCATTTCTTTTTGTCGATGCGAGTTGGGAGGCGTGTCAGTTACGATGACGGCAGTCGCCGCCCCTTTGATCACGTCGCGGCGCTGCACACCGAGTCCAATGAAGCGGTTTCCGATGTGTGTTACTTTTTGAGCAACTTATCCATGAAGAACTCAACCAGCGATTCGTATTTTGGTTTCGCTCCAGGGTACTTCAAGTGAGCCTCAATGTTGAGGGCGTCCGTTTTTTCCTTGAGTGCGATGCCAAGGTTCACGTGATGAATCAGCCAGCCGCGCACTCTCTTGGGGTCGCTGGGGAGTTTCGCGGTTGGCGACATTCCGTAGCTCATGAAGATTGGCGGATCGTCGGCGGATACGATATCCAGAGCGGAATGGCGCGCCGCGATTTCATTCGCCTCCTCCAGCGTCTTCGCGCCCCACTTCGCAATTCGGACCTTTTCGGGATCCCTTTCTCCATTGAGAGGCAGTGCGAGCGATTCGACTTTCTTGTCTCCCAAAAGGGGACCAATCGTCTTTCTCCAGAAATCGGTTCCGTTGGATGTCTGTCCTCCGGCGGTTGCGACGCATGTCAGCCGAGTTGATTCCCGCTCGATTGGATCCGAACTGTCAGGCTTGGCCATCTCGTCGGTGAATGCCAGCCACATGCAGATTTGCGCGCCGGCGGAACCACCAAATGCGGCAACTTTGTCTTTGTCGATGTTCCATTCGACTGCTTTGGAACGCATGAATTGCAAAGCCCGCTTCGCGTCGTGATGGGCCGCAGGCAAAGGGGCGATCGTGACGTATCGGTAATTGATGGAAGCAACCGATATTCCGGCCTTCAGCAGTTGAGACAGCTCGTCTGGCTTCAGCTTCTCTTTGCTACCCGCCTTGAATCCTCCGCCATGAATGTAGATGGCCAATGGAGCGGGCTCGTCTGCGTCGGCCAGCCAGATGTCGAAGACATGCCGCTCGTGTTCGCCGTATTTGACATTGGCAAAACTCGGGTTCTTCTTCGGCTTGTCGGTTGTCGTGCTGGCGGGCTTCCGCTTCGCTCTGTTCGCGGCCGCGCGTAGCAGTGCCTTCTTTTCCGTATCGGAAAGAACGCCGTCTCCATTCCGGTCGGCTTTGGGATATCGCTTCAGAGCCCGCTGGCTGGCGACGGCCTCTTCCTCATCGGAGATGACGCCATCTTTGTTGGTGTCGGCTTGCGGGAAAAACTTGAGGATCTGCTTTTTGATCGCATCGTCGGCGATTACGGTTGACGACCCCATCAGCAACACGATTGCGAAACAGGTGAAGTTCAGAGCAAAAGTTTTCTTCATGATTTGACTATTGAGGGTGAGAGGATGAGTTGGATAATACATGGCGAGCGACCGCAGTGGACTGTCACCGACCGATTTCTTTGTTGGCGTTGTCACCTCTTGTCCGAGTTTTGATCTCGGGACTTCTTCATGTAGTATTCCGGATAAAGAGACCTAAAGCAGGAATCCTAATCAGACGTCTGAAAGTAGTGCTCATACCATCGTGTCTCCTGGCCATTGGGTTTGGCAGACGGAAGTCCGGGGGGACGCAATTGATCAGTCCAATGACTCAGCTTTGCCCGCATCGCGGCTGCACGCTCCCGTTGTTCGGCCAGGACACTATGTCGTTCTTCTTTGTCGCGGAGTAGGTTAAACAGTAGTTCACGGCCGTTGCCCGTCGTGATGTACTTCCAGTCTCCGCTGCGGATTGCTGCTTGGTTCCAAAACCTCCAGTAGAGATCTCGTTCGGTCAGTTTTGCGGCTTTGCCCGTGAGATAAGGAACTACATCGACGCCGTCCAGATCGGATTGATCACTGACTCTCGCGACGGAAAGAGCGGAAGCTGTCATGTCGAGACTGATGACAGGATCGGAAACGGTCTTTCCTTTTGGCAGCTGAGCGGGCCATGACCAAATCATGGGAACCCGGATGCCGCCTTCGGCCAGCATCCCTTTCTCGCCAGTCAAAGGATCGTTACGCGAGCCGTCCCACGCCGGACCCGGTTTATCAACGGGCAAGATGTCAGCCATGACTTGTCCCGTTTGGGCGCCGAGCGGAGCGCCGTTGTCACTTGTGAACATGATCAGTGTGTTGTCCGCGATGCCCTCATCACGAAGCAGTTTCATGATTCGGCCAACACCCTCGTCAACGGCGCTCATCATTGCCAGCCCCGTACGCCGGCGTTCCGGCATCTTGCCGGGGAATCGGTCGAGGTATTTTTCAGGTGCTTCCAGCGGAACGTGCGGCGCATAGTACGCGAGGTACAGAAAGAACGGATTCGACTTGTTGCGGCGAATGAATGCCAAGCCTGCGTCGGTCTGCACATCCACGCGGAAACGAGGCTCTTCGATGGACTGGCCGTCACGTTTCAGATCGTCTCCCGCTAAGTCAAAATTGCTCCAGTAGCGACGGCTCTGCCCCATGAAGAACTCGCTGAATCCACGAGCTTGAGGAAAGTAGGGCATTGCCAGATCACGACGTACACGAACTC
>CAYFJO010000833.1:0-3374 GCA_964343305.1 uncultured Pirellulaceae bacterium
CGTAGAGCGTCTTGGAGTCGTAATGCGACAGGATGAAGGGAGTCATCCAGTTGAAACGCAGCCTTTTGCCGTCCGGTGCCGGGCCAGGCCTGATGCCGCGAGCCTCACCTGTCTTCAAATCTTTTCGCGCCATCGAGCCACCTATGCCTTCAAGATACATCGTATCGAGATCGTTCGGGTCGATCAGCGTAACGTAGTTGTCGCCGCCGTGGTCCCAGTGCCAGTGCTCCAGCCCGGGGATCATCGGTTTCGCCTCGCCTCCCAGCACGCCGTTATCCTGGGTGCCTCCCCAGATCTTGTACGGCTCACGTGCGTCCACCGAGATGGCGTAGAACTCGGCGATGGGGAGGGTATTGACGTGGAGCCACGTCTTGGCCCGATCGTGCGATATATAGAGGCCGCCATCGGTGCCCAGCATGACCCGATCGGGATCGTCGGGATCGATGAACATGTCGTGATTGTCGCAATGGGGAATGGCGCGCCGGGCTTTGTACGACAGCATGGGAATGGTGCGCTCGGAGATATTGGTCTGGGTCTTGCCTGCGTCGGGGGAATAGAGAAGGTTAAAACCGCAGATGAAAATCTCGTCTGCATTGTCCGGCAAAACCCTGATGAGGCAAAAATCATAACCGATCCCAGTCTTGACCTTTCCCTCATGGGTCTTCCGCCAGCTTTCGCCCTTGTTATCGGAACGATAGACTTCGCCCCCCACGCCGCGGTGGTCACAGATGATGTAAAGAACATTCGGATTGGAGGGCGCGATGGCGATGCCCATTCTGCCAACCTTCTCACCTGTGGGAAGCCCCTTGGTCAAAAGCTTCCACGTCTCACCGGCGTCGGTCGACTTGTAGATTCCGCTGCCGGGACCGGCGACGAAATTATTCCAAGCCTTCCTGTCGCGCTCCCAGGCAACGGCATACAGTGTCTTGTTGTCGGACGGGTCGATGGCGACTTCCACGACACCAACCTTCTCGGAGATATAAAGGACTTTCTTCCAGGTCTCTCCGCCGTCGGTGGTCTTGAACACGCCGCGCTGCTTGTTGTACGAATATTGGTGTCCCAGAGCAGCGACGTACACGACATTCGAATCCTTCGGATCGATCAGCACCCTGCCAATATGGTGCGTGTCGGTAAGCCCCATGTGCTTCCACGTCTTGGCCCCGTCGGTCGACTTGAACACCCCTGTTCCTGCGAAAGAGCTGCGGGCCATGTGAGGTTCGCCCGTGCCAACCCAGACCAGGTTGGGATCCTCGTCGGATACCGTGACGACTGAAACGGAGAAGGTCGATTCGCTTTCGAAGACCGGTTTCCAGGTGGTGCCGTTGTTGACTGATTTCCACAGGTTGCCTGATCCGGCTCCGGCGTAGATGGTCGATTTACGCTTCTTGACAGACCAAATGCTTTCGATCTTGCCTCCCTGTATTCGGGGACCGACCGGCGTCCACTCGACATCCTTGAATATCGACGATTCTCTCAGCTTCACGTGGTGATCCCAGGCCTTCATGCGCACCTCGGGCGGCGTGGCCGGACCGACCTCCACTTCAGCCGAGAGGCATAGTGACGCGAGCATTGAAACCATGAACAAACTGATCATCAAGTTTGCGAGAAATACCGTCATGCGTTTCATCATCTTTATTTTATTTTCGATTAGGACATTAGCTTTCTACAGGCATTTGTGCCCGGCGGCGCTAGCGCTGTGATTGGGTCTTGCGTTGCTTTTTCTTCTCGGCTCTCTCGGCTTCGATTCGATCGAACGCCTTGATCACCGCGGCCGGCCAGCGAAACTCGGGCGCGTCGGCCGGATCGAAGCCGCTTAAGTGTGGTTCGTCCAGCCGTTTCGCCACGGGCACATAGACCCATTTGTTTTGTCGAAACGTACTGTCGAGCAGGCTGGCGAATTCCGGACAGTGTGTTCTCAACTGCTTGCGGGTGGTCAGGTGGCAGACCAGCTCTCCTTGGGGCCCGATCACTGTGAACGAGTTCAACCCTCTGCCAGACTTCGGCCTCTTGGTTCCATTGCACTCGAACCATGTCTGAACGCCTTCGGCCCAGAACTCTGCGACGCCACCGTCGATCGCATATCCACCGAAGCGGCCACTTTGCTTCGCTTGGTCGTATAGCACCCTAAGTCGCACGTTGAACTCCTCGCCAAGGACACTGTGAATCCCGTGGGCGAATTCGTGAACGAAGATGTTTTCACCCTGATAAGGATCTCCCTTGAGGTCCAGCAAGTTCTCTTCGCCACAACTGACCGGCCTGGACCCCAGGCCTCGAGCGCGATAGGCCCACCAAAGCGACATGTTTCGGCAGTCGGGCAGGTCGGTCTGCAGTTCGCAGTAAGCCATCACCGCCACGAACATCTTTCGCTTTTCGCAAAGATCCCTCATCACGTCAGGCCGATTGGCGAGCATCTTCATTGCCAGGTATCCCGCTTCTCCCAGCGCGTGTAAGGAAACTTTTTCTGAACCCGCGACCACGAGCTCATCGGCGACGATGTGTTGTTTGTAAAACGGGTCGAGCGTTTTTCGTAGTGCCTGCGGGCTGTACGGATTCAATATCCTTGCCCAGAGCGCGAACCGCTTGGGCGAGAGTTTCTTCAGCTCCGCCAGATGCTCCGGGCCCGCGTCCAGACAGACGGCATATACCTGGGCGAATTCTCCGAGATCTTCATGGCGTACCTTGTCACCATAGTCGGAGACGGAGATCTGATCCGCTTTGATGGCTTCTTCCCACTTGTCAAGTATCTTGGGATCTGACTGCGTGGCGACCTGCTCCAGCGTATGACCAGCTTCATGGGCGATCACCAATGCGTCAGCATGCGGAACCAGATTGATATATCCTTTTCCGCCATGCGCTCTTGCTCCACCGAGGTCCGCATAGATCGCGATCCCGTCTTCTCCCTTGTCAGACACAGCCACGCACGCGCTCATGTAGGCGTGGGGAAGCTTCTCAAGACGCCCGACCAGTTGCTCGAGCTTGGCGCCGGTCGCATCTTCAATGGTCAGTTTGAACCGATACTCGCCGGAGGTCGCGATCCACTGCTTGCCGGCGACGCGACCGTTTCTCATCTGAACGGCCTCAGGCCCGGACACCACCTTTATTTTTGTCGTACTGTGCTGCCCGAATTTTCCAAAGATCGGTTTGAAGTGCGATTTCAACTTGGCTTTTGCGCAAGCGCCGCCGCCGCCGGCGCTTGCCGCCTGGCCGAACGCTACCGGCACAAAAGCCACCAGCGCAACCGTCAGCATGGTTGCAGTCCGCAGGAAAGACGAAAACGATTTCGAGTGGGATCGATTCGTGGAAGTCATGGCAGGGGGCCTTAGCGTTGGATGATCATTCATCTGTACTACCACTCCCGGCGATGCAGAATCTGG
>CAYFJO010000834.1:0-3374 GCA_964343305.1 uncultured Pirellulaceae bacterium
CCGGTGGTGAATGGGAACCGCGATTGGCGTTTGCTGCGGATGATGAGGCGGCTGTGATCTTTGATAGTTCAGATGGGGATAGTTTTGACGTCGTATTGGCAACTGTCCAATTGGATGGCACGACGAAACTTCTTCCTGTAGCAAAATCTCCGAACTACGAAGCACGTGCATCCATTGCAGCGTCTGCGGACAGAAAGGGCTTTTGGATCGCTTGGGAACGTGGACTTGATCGTTGGGGCGGGGATCGACGAGGTCACGCCGTGAATACGGGCCTCAATGCGCGGAAGCAAATCGACGTCGTCTATTTTGACGTGACTACAAAACGCATCAAGCCAACTCCGAACGTCAAACCACTGCTGTCGAAGTTGGCCGGTGTTGCCGCTGCTCCGAAAAATCCGGCACGACAAGCGGCCAACATCTCCGTCAATTTACCGCAGTTGTTCGTCGCGCGTGATGGCACTGTCTATCTCATGTGCCGCTATGCCCGAAACAATGGAGTCTGGCATATCGCCTTGACTCGGTATGAGTCCAAGAAAAATCGCTGGACGAGTCCGCTCTCGTTACAGATGAGCAGCTTTAATCAAGACCGTTATTGTTGCGGGCATGACGATGGGAATGGCAATATTTGGCTGGCCTGGCCAGCGGATCTGCGCACCACGAAAAAGCCTGGTGTCGCTGGTGTTTATCTCGGGCGTATGGATGCCTCATTGGAGATGCAGCAAAGTGAAACGGAAGACGCCATCGTGCAGGTTGCGACCACGCCGAGAAACGATCCTGCCCGTCAAACACCGCAGCGCAGCAGGGACGAACGATTCGTCTGGAATTTGGACGGCAGGGACTATGGCCTGTATTGGGGCGACTTCCATCGTCACACGAGTTTTTCAAACTGTCGGACAATTACGGACGGTTGTATTGTCGAACAATTCCGATACGCATTTGATGCGGGAAAGCTGGACTTTCTGGGGACATCCGATCATACCGATATTGCCAAGGCCTATTCACCTTATGAATGGTGGGAGAATCAGAAGCTGCACGATCTCTTTCAAGTACCGGGTTTCTTCAACACGTTTTACGTCTATGAGCGAGAACAACGTTGGCCCTGGGGTCACCGCAACGTGATCTTTGCCAAGCGGGGCGCGCCAATTATCTACATCAAGAGGGCCACTTATCAGAAATCGCCCTGGGCCAAGAACCTGCCCGTCGCGGACGGCCCCGCGGAAATCTCGCCACAAGAACTTTGGAAACTGCTAAAAGCCTCTGGCTATCGGGCGTGTGTCATCAGCCACACCGGCGCCACGGGCATGGGTACGAATTGGGATCTTTACGAGGAAATTGATTACGCGGTTGAGACGCTGGTCGAGATCTATCAGGGCGCCCGAGTCAGTTACGAAGGGATTGATGCGCCGCAGCCCACGGTGGGTTTGCGGTTTGGCGACAAATTCAATCAGGGCGCACACGATCCCGCCAACCAACGAACCAGTTTTGGCAAATACAGCAAAGGCGTTTATCAAAACGCACTGGCCAACGGACACCAGTTGGGTGTCTTTGCTAACTCCGACCATATTTCAACCAATACAACCTTTGGCGGAGTTTATGCGGAAGAATTCACGCGCGAAGGCATCATGGACGCGATTGACGCGCGCCGATCGATTGCCGCAACCGACAAGATATTCTTGCACTACACGTGCAACGATAAGCCGCTGGGTTCGATCTTCGAGACAAAAGTAGCTCCCGAACTATCGATCCGTGTCGCAGGCACGTCTGCGATCGCAAGCGTCACGATTGTCCGTAACGAAAAGGATTACAAGACACTCGTTCCAGACTCCCAAGCGAAGGTCTTTGAAACGAGTTTTACGGATCCGGCTCCCATCGCGGGAGAAAACCGTTATTACATCCGGGTGATTCAAAAAGATGGCAACATGGCTTGGGCGTCACCTGTCTGGGTAACGTACGAGAAATGATACGCGTAACTGCAAATTCGACGACCTATCACATTGCTGTGGCGGCCGTGATCTTTCTATTCGCATCGGCGGCTACGGCGGACCCTGGCGGATCCTCGACCAAGATCGACCAGCACGTCGTGATCCGCATTGATCGCCAACGCATTTCCGTCGACTACACACTGACGATGAACCGCGCGGGAGCTTTTCAGGAAGTGCTTGCGATCGACAAGAATCGCGACGGCATCATGTCGCGCGATGAGCGAGACGCGTATTTCAATGAAATCGGTCGACAACTGGTGGCTGGGCTGGAACTTTCAGTGAACGGCTGCGAGCAATCGCTAAGACAGGTGGGTGAATTGCAGTTGTCCATGCCATTCAAGAAGCGGATTCAATTCCAATGCGAGCAGGCGCTGCCGAAGCAAACGGCTCGCCTCGAGTTTCACAACGACAACTACCTTGCCATCGATGGGGCTGCTTCGATTAGCGTCGAAGTCATTGGACCCGTCCGATTGGTTTCTAATTCCCTAGACAAGAATTCTGTCGAAGATGTCACGTCTCTATCTGTCGTTGAACCACAGCGGGACGCGCTCATTTGTTATCGAAACAGTGAAGCGGGCGACCATGGACGGATCGATAAAGACGCTTCCCACTTGACCTCGGCATTGCCCGACGGTTCCGCAACCAAGTGGATCGTTTTTGACAAGACGACCATTGGATTCTATTTGCTAATGACCACAGTTGCCGCCTTCGTAATCGTAAGCGTGGTTTTGTTCACGAAACGAGGCAATCGGGCAGTGTTGAGTTTGGCATTCATTGGATTGGTTCTTCTGGCGGTTTGCCCGCGCTGGTTCCATGCAAATTGGCGTCAGGATACTCAATTATCCCCACCTATTTCCGAGGACGAAGCGGAAAGGATTTTTTCGAGTCTTCATCGCAATATCTATGGAGCATTGACGGCACGAACCGAGGACGACTTGTATAACATGTTGGCCAAGAGCATCGACGGGGAATTATTGAACGATATGTATCTAAAGTTGCATCGTTTGACCCTCGCGCGCGATTTGGGGGCAACTTTCCACGTTCGCCGGATCAAACCCTTAGAGTCAGAGATCGATCATGAACCCGCTGAATCGAACGTGTGTTTTGAGGTTCGTCATCGCTGGCGAGTTTACGGTATCGTTTCTCATTCCGGTCATCGGCACGCCAGAATCAACGAGTACGAAGCAACGTTCTCGGTAGGCAAGAATCAGAAAGGCTGGCGAATTACGGACGCCAAGGTGCACGACTACTACCGAACCGACCCAGGACTCATATTCGCATCCATTGTGCGATGAACTTTTTGCTATACCACGGCCAGTTAGTATTGTCCGCACACGTCGTTTAACGCCGAGCCGGCAGGCGACGGCGCACGAATAGCCGTCGCCTGCCGGC
>CAYFJO010000835.1:0-3365 GCA_964343305.1 uncultured Pirellulaceae bacterium
GCTGGCCCGTAGCCACGATCTCTTGTATTGCCGTCGGCCAGATTCGCTGTTGTTCAGTGCGCCGCAGCACGTCAATCATCGCGGGTAATGTAACTTTGGGCTGGCGTAATAATGTCAGTACTTTCAAAGAGTTGGCGGCCAGGATCGGCTCATCAACGCTGGCCGATGCTTCCAGCATCATGCCCAGAGCGATGTCTCGCTGACGGAGCAAATTGTTCTTGGCCTCAGAAAAGGCGTCACTTTTGTCACTACGCAGCAGTCGCACCGAGTATTGCAAATCACGACGCGCCTTACTTCGACGCCCGATCTCAGCTTCCAGCGCACGCACCTTCGCTCGTTGTTCGTCGGTTGGCGAGAAAGCTGACACCTTGCTCAACATTTGTCTGGCCTCGGTCAACTTGCCGAGATTCATCAGTTTCTCCGCGTCGACAAGATTCTCTTCTCGCTGCTTCACTGCCAAAAGTTTGAGATTGTCGGCCAAACGTCTCTTCAAATCCGCCAATTCGGATTGCTGTTCTTCGCTAGGCAGATCGGGCTCGGCATAAACCTCGTCCAATTCGGCAATGCGCTGCTGGGTCTCGTCCAGCTCATCCGCTTCAAGGTGAGCCGACGCTTTCTCAATCAATTCATTCCAAACGACCTTTGGATCGGGCTTGTCCTCGACCGGTAGCGCCTCGACTTTCTTCGGTGGCGGCGGCTCGACATTCGAACGATCGCTCGACGGTGAACATCCGGGCAATTGGATTGCGACCAACGTTAAGATTGCGACCGTGAACATTACAGACGCACGGCAATTCCATGGGTTTTGAAATAGGTACATTGTTACGGTCAACCATTGTTTCGGACGAAAGAAGCGTGTTTGCATAAACGGTTTCAAAACGAATATCAGCCTTGCCAAGCTGAATAAAACAAGGTGACTTGCAGCGGTGGTCAGGCTGGAAAGGGTGAGCTGCGAGTTTTGCAACGTCCGCTAACGACGACGCAACGGATGGACTTATCAGGACAAAGAGCCATTGTCTAAGTGCAAACAGAATAGCAGACCTTCAGCACGAATTCCACTGACGAGCATGTTGGTGATTGGCTGGATTCACAGATGTGCTTGCGTTAGCTTGTCCCTAACAGCGCCGTTGAGCGCTTCCTCAATGACGGGCGGACCTAGCACCTCGATCGAAACGAAACGGCGCGTGTTGGGACGCAAGAATCCTACCGTACGTACCATACACACCGTGTGATGCGATATCCGCTGCCTGCGGTCTGATTCTGCGAGCTATGCGTTATATTACGGTTTTGAATCACCGTACGCATCCTCGTCAAAACAAAAGAGAAGTCATGAAGTCCCACAAGCGTGAATCCGGCAAAAGGTCTCCGACGTTCCTGTTTTGGTGGATGATTCTTATCGTCCATGGTCTCACCTCCGCGAATCTGCTCGCCCAGGATGGAAATCGGCTTGCGTATCTCGACGAGTTTTTGGACCCGTACTATGTCGGCCGAGATTTCCCCCGCCTGACCACTCCACAGTGGGTCGGCGAAGACGGTGTCGAAGCTGTTGTCGTGTTGGCTATCGACGACATGCGGGCCACGCAGAAATACGAACAGTATCTTCGGCCGATTCTGGAAAGGCTGAAACAGATCGACGGGCGCGCTCCGGTCAGCATCATGACGTGCAACGTCGATCCCAAAGACCCGCAACTCAAGAAGTGGCTCAACGAAGGGCTGTCCATCGACGTTCACACGGTGGATCATCCTTGCCCGATTCTTCAGGGTGGTGATTTCGCCAAGGCCAAGAGCACGTACGACCGGTGCGTTGACTTGTTGGCACAGATTCCCGGCAACAAACCGGTGGCGTTTCGTACGCCCTGTTGCGATTCGCTGAACACGCCCAGCCCGCGACTGTACGCCGAGATCATCAACAAGGTAACGCCGCAGGGCAACTTTCTGAGCATCGACAGTTCGGTGTTCAACATCCTCACACCACGAGATCCCGCGTTGCCGCGCGAGTTGGTGCTGGAGGGCGACCGGCCCCGGTTCCGCAAATACCTACCGTTCCCATCGTTCGTCAACACGATTGAGGATTACCCTTACCCGTACGTCATCGGCCGGCTGTGTTGGGAATTCCCGTGCCTGGTGCCCAGCGACTGGGAAGCCCAGAACTTGCACAAACCAAACAACCCTCGAACCGTTGCCGACATGATGGCGGCGCTGGATGCCGTGGTCTTGAAGCAGGGCACCTACAACCTGGTCTTTCACCCGCATGGCTGGATACGCAACGATCAGATTGTCGAACTGATTGATTATGCGGTGAAGAAACATGGTGACAAGGTCAAATTCTTGACGTTTCGCGAGGCACACCAGCGGCTGGTCCAGCACTTGCTCGCTGGGCAACCGCTACGTGCAACAGACGGCAAGGACAACGGTGTTCGCGTGCTGGACGTGAACGGTGATGGTTTTCTGGACGTTGCCATTGGCAACGAAAATGTTCGCCAGACTCGGATCTGGCAGGCTGACAAGCGGCAATGGCAAACGGCGGATTTTCCGGTCGAAATTGACGAAGGCGTGCGTTTTGGGATTCTGGACAACGATGACCACGCTTCGTTCATCGTTCGCAATGATCGGGTTGCCGGTGCCTGGCATTTTGACGGGAAAAAGTGGCAGCAAATCGAAAAGTTGCTCGCGGGACTGACCGTGAATGATAAGCCCCTGTTGACAAGCCGAACTGGTGCGGATCAGGGAGTACGCCTGCGCGACCTGGACAACGACGGTCGATGCGAGTTGCTGGGTGCCAACGATCAACAAAACGCCGCATTTAGCTGGAACGAACAAACCGAATCGTGGCGGCTTCTGCCGTTTCGACTGCCGCCGGACACGGCGCTGGTTGATGCGGAAGGTCGAGACGCGGGCTTGCGGTTTGCCGACATCGACGAGGACGGTTTTGACGACGTAGTCTTCTCGAACGAACAACGATGCTCGTTGCACCTGTTTTCGTCGATGGACAAGGGCTGGTCGCGTCAGGTGCATGCGGGCAAGCGCGGCGATGAAGGGGCGCTGCCGATGATCGCTCGACAGGGCGCGAATAACGGGGCGTGGTTCCATTCGCGTCACATGTGGGTGCAGAACGAAGATACGAATCGCATGCCCAATCTGGTTGATCGCCGCTCGTTCGACGATTTGACGAAGGACATCGCCCCGCGCCCGAAAACGCCAGATGCCTCGCGGCGGGCGATCGAGGTCGCGCCGCACTTGCAGGTCGAACTGGTCGCGGCCGAGCCGTTGGTGATGGATCCGGTGGGGTTCGATTGGGGAACCGACGGGCGGCTGTGGGTTGTCGAGATGGCGGACTATCCGCTGGGCCTCGATGATCAGGGCAA
>CAYFJO010000836.1:0-3365 GCA_964343305.1 uncultured Pirellulaceae bacterium
TGCCAGGTGAAGATGAAAACAATTGATGCCAGGATCGCGATTCGCATGTTTTTCTCCACACACTTGACCCGCGGACTGTCGTACTTGCTGGGCATTTGTCTTACTTCGATTCATTCCACAACTTGTTGATTGTCTCAACGGTTCGGTCGACAAGGACTTGACCACCTTTTGGACCGACGATGCTACTTTCCACGATCGCGCTGTAACCGCCGCCAGCGACCGCCCTTTGTGTGGGGACATACGAGCCCGGTCCCGTCAGTTGCACGACGAAGGTCTGTAGCGCCTTGCTTCGCGCTTTCATCTGGATGCCGAAGTCGGTAAACAACTCAAAGTCGTTGGTGGCGATCGCAACGTCGCCCAGCCGGATTACATGCAGTTCCATCTTGTATGGCTCAACGGTGCCAGCGTGCTGTCGCTCGTAACGATCCAGGACGGCTTGCTCCCAGCGAACGCGCCAGCGATTTCGAGGATCCTTGGACAACGCTTCGACTTGCGACTTGGCGTGTGCAAATTCCTTGTCTGTCACTTCACGGACGGGAAGCTTGATTTGTTGCACTTTGTGTGTCAGCCTAACGTCCGAGCGAATGTCTTGGCGAGCGCCTTCGTAGGCTTCGTCCCAGGCTCGAACTATACGGCGCGACAACTCCTGCAATCGGTTGAGCCCACGGAGTTCGCGCATGCGTTCTTCCGCGCGTTTGCGGTATATCAAGTGAGGCGATTGGTCGCCGGCGGCTCCTGTCCATCCGAGCACAAGCAGATCTTCACTATGGCGTTTGCGTAGTGCGAGCCGCACTTCATGCCAGAAGTCGGCGTTGACGGCACTGCGACCCTCGACTTCCTGAGCCGGGCACGCGACGTTGACCACCGTGGCGATCAGTTTGCCTTCGGCATCCCAGAAAAAAAGCACTCCTACGCCATGATCTTCATACCCCTCGAAGCCACGAAAATCGGCCGCGCTAGTGCCGCCGTACATCTTCGCACGTCCACCGGCGTACACGCTACGACGATTCTGAGTTACGACGGCGTGGCCCAATCCCCACGCGACGCTGCCCGGCTTGCGATGCTTCCACGCCCTGACGGCGGCTTCGGCCACACGACCGCAGAGAAACTCGACATACTCGGCTGGCTTCAACACACCTTCGGCCGGCAGTTCGTATTTTCCTTCAACCATAACTGGAGCCGTGTGTGTGAGTCGCGTTGAGAAATATCTTGTTGGTGTCAAAGTCGGGAATCTGGTCTTTCAAACGTTCGCGAACTTTTTCAATGATGCCTTCACGAATCGCTACCAGATCACAAGACACCATGATTACCTGATCGATACTCTGGTTGTCATGCTTCGTTTCAAGGGCAAGTACGGTCGCGGTCACCTCGCTTTCCACGGTCTTCGCGATCCGTGTGCGCATCTGTCCAGTCAAAGCGACCGGGAGTTTTGGTGTGATACTCACGGATGCCCCACCAACCAGCAACTCGTTGCCCTGCAAGCACAAAGCGGAAAGTTGGCAAAGCGCTGTGGCGACAAACATTGTCGTGATGTTCGTGGCAGATTTCGTCATCGTTTTGTCCTGATGCGTTACTTGTCGCTTGTGAATTGAAACGAGTAAAGGTCGGCGTCCTTGAGCTTGAACCGCAACCGAATGGGTTTGCCGGCTAACTGAGTGACACTTTTGCCAGATTTCCAGGCGACCGTATGATCCAATCGATCTCCGATAATCTCGGGGCAGTCCTTCATGGCAAAGCCTTCAACGGGTTTTCCATCAAGCATTTGGATTTCAACAAACAACCCACCTGCTGCGGATGTGGCATAATTGATTGACAAGGTGTCGCCTCGAAACCGAAAAGGTTTCGTCACCAACTCGCCGCCTGTGTAGGGACCATGAACGGACACAAAACCGTCGGGACGCAACGTGTAACGACGTACGTGAGTCGAAGGGTAGCCGGAATGATGCTTGACATAGAGCGACAGTTCTCGCTCACCCGTTTGTACGATGCCACGAGCCGCATAGTTAGCTCTTGACGTCCAGTTTTGCAAATCGGCTCCTGGTCGGATGAACGCCTCCATGAACGTACGTTTGAAATCGGCTCCACCTCGCGCCGACGTCAAGAGAATGTCGGTGCAGTCGTTGGCGTAGTTCCATTTTGTCGGCGTGCCGATCTGGCGAGCTTCTTCTTCGGTCACCACGCGGCGACCTGGTAGGAATCGGGTGGGGAGCCCCAAATAGATATGAGGCGCGCGGACATACGGATTGATCTGGTTTGTGTAGAGGTGCTCGCGCGGCTTGCCATTCAGCTCCAAGTCGACGGGCTCGCTCCAATGGATGTAATCTTCCGACGTCGTGCGGGCGATCCATCGCTGGCCGTCACGAAACACGCGGAAATAACAAACATATTGTTGTTCGCTTTCAGACCAGAACGCGTTGTTCTGCGAATCAAATGCTCCCTTGGTAATCACCGGCTCGGTTTGAATTTGCTTCCAATGCAAGCCATCGGCCGACACGAAGGCGAGTAGTCCTGGCTTACCAGTTCCGCCCATCGCTTTATACCGTTGGTCGGGCGGACAATTCGGATTGGCGTCGATGAAAGGAGCGAGATTGTGACAACCACGATTGCGCGCCAGCACGACGTTATTCTCTCCGGTCCCGCGCACTTCGTAGATGCCGAGCTTCGGCCTGGTCCAATGAATGCCGTCTTTACTCTCCGCAACGCAAGTAACTTCGGTGTCCAGAGCGTGTTTCGCTTCTGGCATGCCTCGATAGTAGAATCGAAAGGTATCGCCGTCTTTTAAGACCGTTTCGTAGCCGCTGTACAACCCTTCCCAGGGCCGGTCGAACTTGAAAACCACTTCGCGCGGTCGCGGACGATGCAGTACAAGCCGCACGTCGTCCAGCGATTCGATTAAGCGATGGTCCACAAACAACTCACGCCGCAAACCGATGTCAATGCGTTCGGCCGCGGGCAGAACCGTCAGCGGAATAAACAGAAGAACTGTCAGAGAAAGGATGTTGTTTTTCATTGTTTAACTCGTTTCACATCGACAAAGTGAACGCCGGTCGCCAGCAGGTCTATCTTCAGATACGACTCGAATCGCCCAGGTCCTTTGACCAAACGAACGCTGTCAAGAACACATGCCGTGTCGCCACGCTTGATTGGCATCTGCTCGTGAACTCCGGCAAATCGTAAATGCGCCGTACCATCGCGCTCGGCCTTCGCAAATTGAAGTGTCACCTGGTACTGCCCCGTTTCGGCGACTTCGATTTCCCAATGGCCAAGCTGCTCATCCCAGCTCCCCAATTGTGTCGCTGCTCGCGGACCTCGCCATTCAAAGCGTGACAGCGTCACTGGGTTTTGAAAACGACTGCCGATGATGA
>CAYFJO010000837.1:0-3364 GCA_964343305.1 uncultured Pirellulaceae bacterium
TGATCCGCTACCTCGACAACCACAAGAACGTCAAGGGTCATGCCAACGAAAACCTGGCCCGAGAGATCATGGAGCTTTTTGCCATGGGGGAAGACCAGGGTTATACCGAGGCCGACATCCGGGAAGCCGGCCGTGCGCTCACGGGATATACCTTCGACAACCACACTGGGCAGTTTCGTCTCATCCAGGACCAGCACGATGCGAGTGAGAAGACCATCTTCGGGAAGGCCGGTAAGTGGAGCGGCGACGATCTGGTCAATCTCATCCTCGAGCAGTCGGCCACTTCTCGTTTCATCGCACGACGGCTCTTCGAATTCTTCGCTCACCAGGATCCCGCTGATGAGACGATCGAGAAACTGGCGGCGGTGCTGCGCGGTGACGACTACGAATTGCGCCCCATGCTCAAGAACCTCTTCCAATCCGAGGCTTTTTACAGCGACGAAGCTATGGGCACCAAGATCAAGAGCCCCGTGCAGCTCGTGGCCGGCATGATGCGCGACCTTGGCGTCAAGGGCGTCACCGACTACGCCCAACTCAACGCAGCCGTCCAAGCCATGGGTCAGAGACTGCTCGAGCCGCCCGACGTCAAGGGCTGGCGCCGCGGCCGTTCCTGGATCAGCGCCAATCGCATGTTCACCCGCTACAACTCTTCGGTGGGCCTGCTGCGCATGGCACTCAAACCAGGCAGCAACGCCGTGGACCTGGCCGCCCAGCTCCAACGCGAAGGCTGCCAGAACTCGCGCCAGGTGGTCGACCATCTCGTCAAAGCCTGCTTTGTCAAACCTCTGAACGACGAGCAATGCAAGAAACTCTGCCAGACTCTTGGCGAACTGCCGCCACCGGATCAGTGGACACAGCAGCGCGACGCCATCAACGCCAAACTGGAAGGTCTGCTCGTTCTTATGGTCAGCACGCCTCAATTCCAGATCAATTGAATTCAGCCAAAGTCAGAGAATCAGAAAGGAACATATTATGTCAAAGATCAAGATTGCAACGCGTCGTGAATTTCTTACCCGCGGTCTCGGCGTCGTCGGAGTCGGGGCGAGTCTGCCCAACTTCCTGCTTAATACGTCTTTTGCCGGTCCCTCGCCCGTGAATCAAAAGAACGACCGCATTGTGGTGTCGCTTCTGTTGACGGGTGGCCACGATGGTCTCAGCGACATGCCGCCCTACTCCAATCCGGACTACTACAAGCTCCGCAAGATTACCCGAATCGAGGAGAAAGAGGTCATCAAACTGAACGACGAAATCGGGCTCCACCCCAACCTCGCCGGCTTCAAGGAACTGCAAGACGAAGGCCATTTCGCCGCGGTCCTGGGCACAGCTTATCCCAATTTTAATCTGAGCCACTTCAATTCCAGAGATTACTGGGAAGCGGCTCATGGCGAGGGACGGACCGGCAAGCGCGGAGCCACCGGCTGGCTCGGCCGTTACCTCGATCACGCATTCAAGGACGACAAGGATCCCAAGCTGTCGTTGGCCGTGGGCCCCGGCCGGCATCCTCTTACCGTGACTGGCAAGGATCATCCTGGCATCGCCTTCAGTTCGCCCAAATCCTTCGGCTACACGGGCGACCGTTCGGAAGAGGGTTACGCCGCGTACCAGGAACTCAACCGGCTCGCCAAGATGAAAGGCGACGACAACAATACCCAGTTCGTGACCGAGACGGCCATCAACGCCAACGCCAGCAGCGAGACGATTCAAAATCTCGTCAAGGGTTATGAAACGCCGGTGGAGTATCCGGACACCCAGTTTGGTACATCGGTGCGGACCATCGCAGGCCTGATCGCCAAAGGCATGAACACTCGGGTTTATTATGCCGCCCAGGGGATCGCTCAATTCGGCGGCTATGATACCCACGCCGACCAAAGGCGCCGTCACGACGAACTCATGAACGAACTCTGCGCAACGGTCATGGCCTTTCAAAAGGACCTCGCCCGACAGGGCAACGCCGAACGTGTGCTGACTTTCACTTTCAGCGAGTTCGGCCGCCGCGTGAAAGAGAACTTCAGCGGGGGCACGGACCACGGCCTGGCGCAACCGATGTACCTCTTCGGTCCCGGTGTGAAAGCGGGCGTGCACGGCAAACAGCCCAGTCTTGTCGACCTCGATAACGACAACCTCAAGATGCAGGTCGACTTTCGCAGCGTCTACGCCGCGATCCTGGAGAAATGGCTCAACACACCCAGCGAACCGGTTCTGGGCAAGAAGTTTCCGCTCGAAGATTGCATCGCTTAATATCCAGCATTCCAAATTGGAGCGAGTCACCGAATCAACAACGCACCGGCACGATGACGAACCGCGCGCTTCAGTTTGGTCCCATTCAGAAAGCGCGTTTTGTCGAACGGCCGAACCGGTTCCTTGTTCGGTGCCATGTCGATCGTCTCGGAATTGTGGAAGCGTTTCTTCCTAATCCTGGCCGGCTGTGGGAATTGCTCCTGCCCGACGCAACGCTCTTTCTGACGCCGGCTGCCGAATTGGATGATTCGTTGACCTCGCGCCGTAAAACTCGGCACACTGTGCTCGCCGTGGAGCGCGACGGAACACCGATCTTCCTGCACACGCATTTCACCAACCGAGTGGCACGGTTTCTGATAGAGCGGAAACGGATTCCGTATCTGGCCGACACCGAGGTGATGCGGGCCGAGGTTCCGGTGGGCAATAGCCGCTTTGATTTTCTTCTTCGCAAAGGCGGACGGGACGTGTACCTAGAGGTCAAATCGTGCACTTTGTTCGGCAACGGCGTGGCGATGTTTCCCGATGCCGTGACCGAGAGGGGACAACGACACCTGCTCGAGCTGGCGTCGCTCGGCCGTCGGCGCGCTCGGCCGGTCGTCTTGTTTCTAGTTCACACCCCGTGCGTCCAATGGTTCATGCCCGATTATCACACGGACCTGGCCTTCAGCCAATCGCTGCTGAAGGTGCGAAACAAAGTTCAGGTTCTTCCGGTCGCCGTCGAGTGGAACCGTGATTTGTCTCTCGGACCGGACGTCAAGACACTTGAGGTTCCATGGGCCTATCTGCGTCGAGAGGTGAAAGATAGGGGAAGCTATCTGTTGCTGCTGCGACTGGAAAAGAACACGAGCATCGAGGTTGGCCGCTTGGGCCGTTTTTTGTTTCAGCGGGGATACTACCTCTACGTTGGCTCCGCGATGCGCAATCTGACGGCGCGAATCGATCGGCATTCAAGACAGAGGAAGAAACTGCATTGGCACATCGACTATTTACGCCAAGCGGCGGACAGAGTCATCGCTCTGCCGATCCGTTCATCCGAGAGACAGGAGTGTGAGATTGCCCAAGCGTTTTCGAACGTTTTTCCGCACGGACCCAACCGCTTTGGCTCGTCCGATTGCAACTGCACGGC
>CAYFJO010000838.1:0-3362 GCA_964343305.1 uncultured Pirellulaceae bacterium
TGCCGGCTCGGCGTTAAACGACGTATGCGGACATTACTAACTGGCCGTGGTATAGACTTCCGAAGTTTCGGAGAACTTCGGAAGTCTGGTTCGGGCCAACACACTAATGGGACACTACCACATGCCGTGTCAGTGGAATGCGGCTCTTGGATGCTGCTAGAATATATGGCTGTCAAGAAGAGAACCATTGAGATAGGAGACCACGAATGAAAACGCGACGGATGATATTGTTTCTCCTTTTCCTCACTCCCAGCTTGCTCGGTGCCGCCGAATTTCGTGCCGGCGCCGCGGTGGGCGATATCACACCGACGAAATGGCCTGTGTTTCTGGTGGGCTCGTTTAGCGAGCGGGGCGCCGAAAAGGCATGGGATCCGCTGAACGCCAGTGCGTTGGTACTGAACGATGGCAAGACGCGGCTGGCGATCGTCATTGTTGACAGTTGTCTTGTTCCACGAACGCTGTTTGACGAAGTGAAGCAACAGGCATCTGAAGTTACTGACATCCGTCCCGATCACATGTTGATGGCGGCAACGCACACGCATTCCGCTCCCGCTTCGCTCGACAGACTATTTGCCAAGGCTAGCGACGAGTATCTGAAGGTGTTGAAGCGTGGAATCATCGAAGCGATCAAGCAGGCCAACGAAAACCTGGAACCGGCCGAAGTCGGTTGGGGGCAGGTCGATGTACCGGAGCATGTCCACAACCGGCGTTGGCACATGAAGCCAGGTGGGATCGTACCAAATCCTTTTGGCGAGACGACGGACCAGGTTCGCATGAATCCGCCGCGCGGGCGCGGATTGCTCGACCGTCCTGCTGGACCGACCGATCCTCAGGTGTCGTTTGTTTCGGTCCGAGCCAAAGGCGGCCGCCCCATTGCGCTGTTGGCCAACTACTCATTGCACTATGTCGGCGGCGTACCGGCAGGTGGAGTCTCGGCCGACTACTTCGGCGAATTCGCCAGGCAAATCAAGAAACGAATTGCTCCCGAAGAGGACGACAGCCGTCCACCGTTTGTTGGCATCATGTCCAACGGCACAAGCGGTGACATCAACAACATCAACTTCCGCAACCCACAGCCTCGGAAGAAGCCGTTCGAACAGATTCGTTACGTCGCCAGCAGCGTGGCCGACGAGATTCTGCAAGTTTACAAGAAGACGAAGCATCGCGAATCAATTACGCTGGCGATGGCCGAGCGCGAACTGACGCTGGACGTACGCAAGCCGACCGCCGAACAACTCACTCGCGCCAAACGGTTCCTGGCCGAGCCGGACGAATCGAAACTGCCACGCCGCGCCAAAGCCTATGCCGAATTCGCCGTCCGGCTTGCGGATATGCCGCCCACGGAAGACATCATCTTGCAAGCGATTCGCATCGGTGACGTGGGGATCTCGTCGATTCCGTGCGAAGTGTTCGCCGAAATTGGACTCGACATCAAGGAACGTAGTCCGCTGAAAACGACTTTTACGATCGAGCTGGCCAACGGCTGGAATCGCTATCTCCCCACACCGCGACAACATCGGCTGGGCGGTTATGAAACATGGTTGGGCACCAACATGTTAGAGATTCAGGCATCGGAGAAGATTGAACGCGTAGTCCTCGACCTTTTGCGTGATGTATCGCGCGACGAGCCGAACCGGCGCGATTGATTTCGCCCAAGGCGAACGGCGGATGAAGTTCTATCGGTGGCGAAACTCGCCACGACAGTGATTGGCCGTCCGTTACTCGTTTATGAGTGGTTTCTCCGGTAGCGCCTTCAGGATGCGGCTCACGACTTCGTTCAAATATGGATAGACTCCACCAGGGCTTGGTCCCATTCGCACCACGACCACGTCGCGGGACGGGATAACCAACGTGACCTGGCCCATGAAGCCGGCTGACCAATACGCGTCTTTCGGAACTTGGTCCATCGTCGAAGGTCGGTTAAGCCAAAAGAGCCCGCCGTATTTTTCGGTCGGCTCGGCAGGTGCGGGTGTTGAGATGAACTCCGTCCAACCCTCAGGCAAGATCCGCTCGCCTTGCCAGACGCCATCCCACAGGTGCAACAGTCCGAAGCGGACCCAATCGCGGGCCGAGCCGTAGTCATATCCCGACAGGATAAAGTTGCCCCAGGCGTCGGTCTCCAGCACGAAGTTGCGGGCGCCGATCCGGTCGAACAAGGCCCGTTGAGGAAAAGTCAGATACTCATCGCCCTGCGCCTCGACCGTGTCGCGAATGATCTTCCCAAGCGTCAACGGATCGCTGTTGAGGTAGCTCCAACGCGAATTGGGCGAAACCTTCAGCGGTTGGTTGATGGCGTGCTCCAGAACGTTGAGGGAATCGAAGTAGACGCGCATGTGTTCGTTCTTCGTTGTGAAGGCCGGCGGCCCGCCCAGGCCGAGATTGATGAAATCGAGACCGCTGCTCATCCGCAACAGGTCGCGGATTCGGATCGCACCACGCGGATCGCCCTCGGCCTGCCACTCTTTCACCGGAGCGGGCTGATTGATCTTGAGGAGTCCACGCTGGACCAACACGCCGACCAGCGCCGCCGTGATGCTCTTGCCTTGCGACCAACTGATTTGCGGCGTGTCCTTGGTCCAGCCACGTGCGTAGCGTTCGCCGATAATCTTGCCACCGTACGCCACGACGAAAGCACGGGTGTTTTGTTCCTCTTGCTCCATCGCCCAGTCGAGCGCCTCAGCCACGGCCTTGGTGTCCACGCCGTCTGGGATCGGCTCGGTTGCTCCCGCGTCACCCGAGGGCCAGGGCTGGGTGGCGGCGCGTGGAAGACCACGAGGGACCGGTATGGGTTTGTAGAAAACGTCCTTCTTGCCGAGCGGCAGGATCGTGCTGCCTTGGTCGCCGTTGTACTTGGCGGTGCGAGGGGGAGCACCCGGCGCGGTGACCGTTACCATTCGTCGCTGGCGGTCAACCTTGTATTTGAACTCGGATTCCCAACCGAAGAACTTGAACGGCGCGAGGTCCTGTGCGACCACTTCCTTGGGAGTCCGTTTGTAGGAACGTCCCACAACCCAGAGCCCCGAGCAGATGTGGTGAGCGGCCATCGCGGCGCGGAACTCTCGGCTTTCCCTGGTGTTGTGGTCGGCGGATTTGTGTTCCGTCGACGGCTCGGCAGCCAGCAGTCCGTCCAACGCAAATGGACGACCGGCGAAATCGAATCGCGGCTTGCCAACAAAAACAAGAACAAGCAAAATGACAAACTTCGTGACATGTCGAGTAGGCATAAAATGGTTTCCTGTGTTGAAAGCCAAAGGAAGCCTACCACAGACGATAATCAATGCCCAGTTGCGAGAAATACGGCTGATTATTGTCGGCTGAAAGGTAACTTCACCGCAGAGGCTGCCATAGAGTTGTAGTAAGAT
>CAYFJO010000839.1:0-3346 GCA_964343305.1 uncultured Pirellulaceae bacterium
GGGACGCAATAAAAAGATGCCCACCAAGGTATTACCTATCCGCTAATCAAACACCATAAAACTGATAGTTGGTATCCACCCAGCGAATAATTTTCAGCAACTCGCCTTCCGACAGTAGCTGATAGTGCGGATCTCGGGTGTCTGTGGTGCGAATCGTTGAAACCAGACCGCTTGTGTGTGAGCCCAAGCTCTTGGGCGGCAGATAACTGCCGTTGGGATTGGCATGATCGGCCCTGGTATGACTTATGAATTCGGCAATAAACGGGCCTGCCAGTCTTTTACCGATAATCTGCTCATAAGAGACGTTGAACTAAACCGCTTCGCGGTAGGGGAGTTAGGCAACGACTGCTGCTTTCTGGGCATGTCTTTTCTGTGATCAGCGGCTGTTTCTTTCGCTTGATTTGCGCGGCACGCAACTCCGAAGATTCCGCGTTTTGGTACTTCATGGCTGATGATGGGTGGTTTCGTTTTCACCCATTTCCCCGTTCTGAAAGGAACCAGCTATGACGCCGTTGCGCAAACGAATGATCGAAGACATGGATTTACGGAACCTCGCGGAGAATACGAAGGATGCCTACGTTCGCGCCGTTTCTCAACTGTCGGAGTTCTTCGGACGATCACCGGACGAACTTGACGAAGAGGAGATCCGCAAATACTTGTTGCACCTGCGAGAGGAGAGGAAGGTTGCAACAGGGACGTACATCCAGCAGCTTTGTGCCTTGAGATTCTTCTTCCGGCATACGCTCGCGCGGAAGGAGTTGGTTGAAGGGATTCTGTTTCCAAAGGAAGAATCGAAACTGCCGGTTGTCCTGAGCATGGACGAAGTGCAAAGATTTTTCGATGCCCTGGGAAGCTTGAAATACCGAGCCATTCTGATGGCCGCCTACGCCACGGGGTTGCGTGTATCGGAGGTCGTTGCGTTGAGGACCAAGGACATTGACAGCGACCGAATGTTGATGCGTATTGATCAGGGAAAGGGAAGAAAGGATCGCTACGTTCCGCTCTCACCGCGACTCCTCGAAGTGTTTCGAGAATACTGGAAGGCGGCCCGCCCCAAAGACTTTCTGTTTCCAAGTTCAAGCAAGACCGGGCACCTGACACGGAATTCGGTTTGGGCCGCGTGCAAACGGGCGATGAGAAAAGCAGGACTGAAGAAAGAGGTTTCGCCACACACGATGCGACACAGTGCGGCGACTCATCTGTTCGAGAACGGCACTGACATCCGCACGATACAGGTTCTGCTGGGGCACCGAAGCCTGCGGACAACAGCACGATACACCTTGGTGTCGCGCAATACGCTTCAAAAGGCCGTAAGTCCACTAGACCTGCTGGAAGAACGAAAGAAAGGAAAGGAGGAGAAGCAATGACTCAACATCGGCTGGAGTTGGCCGATGTCTTCCGAAAACATGGACCGGAGTATATCAAGCGTTTTGGCGGTTCTCTGTCGAGCGAGCAGAAGCGTGTCCTGCGTGCGATCTCGGTATGCCGCACGAAGGCATTGGGCGGGCATCGTGAACGCTGTACCCAATGCAACTTCGAACGGAACGCCTATAACTCGTGCCGCAACCGTCATTGTCCGAAATGCCAAGCTGCCGCTCGTGCAGCTTGGCTGGACGATCGCGCGGCGGAGTTGCTCCCGGTACCGTATTTTCATCTTGTCTTCACGCTGCCGAAGGCATTCCGGCCACTGGCTTTACAGAACAAGGCCCTGATTTACGGGATCTTGTTCAAAGCAGCCTGGGAAACCATGCAAGCGATTGCCGCCGATCCGAAGCATCTTGGCGCCCGGATCGGCATGCTTGCGGTTTTGCATTCGTGGAGCCAGAACTTGATGCACCATCCCCACCTTCACTGTGTGGTTCCTGGTGGTGGCTTGTCGTCCGACGGACAAAGATGGATCTATCCGAAGAAGAGCAGGAACGCCAAAAAGAAGTTTTTCGCACCTGTCAAAGTTCTGAGCCGCGTGTTTCGGGGAAAGTTCATCCACCATTTGAAACGGGCATTTCGCGATGGCGAGATTCAGTTTCACGGTGAACTTGCTGGCCTCGAAGATCCTCATGAGTTTGAAGACTTCATCACTCGGACCGTGCGGACCGATTGGATCGTATTTTGCAAACGACCTTTCGGCGGTCCGCAGCAGGTCTTGAAATACTTGGCTCGATACACCCATCGCGTCGCGATTTCAAACAATCGTCTCGTGGGGATGGACGATGAACGTGTCCACTTTCGGTGGAAGGACTACGCACACGGCAACGAGCAGAAGATCATGCCGCTTTCATCGGACGAATTCATCCGCCGATTTTTACTTCATGTTCTTCCCGCACGATTCGTGCGAATTCGTCACTACGGGTTTCTGTCGAATCGTACGCGCAAAGAACAATTGGAGCGGTGCCGTCAGTTACTTGGTGTCAAGGAAGACGGTAGTGAAGTCGAGACGAAGGCATCCACTGAATCCTCTGAGGATCAGGATAAAATGCACCGGTGTCCGAAATGCCAGGAAGGAAAGATGGCCGTTGTCGGAACTCTTGACAAAGAGTCTACCGAAACGTCCGATCCAATCTTCATGACGCTGATACAAATGGCGAGACCTGCCGTGTTTGATACGTCCTAATTCGCAATCGCTGAACCATCACGAAAGAATGCAGCATGCGAGTCATGCTTGGGGAACCGTGCGCTCACACATCGCAAAACTCGACCGAACGCCACTGAAGCACAGCAAATGAAGACGATCACGAACACCGAATTACGGCACTCGCTGGGAAGGGTTCCCTCTCTGACACGACCGAAACCGCAAGCGACATGATTGAATTCCCATAGCATCGGCCCATCTGCGGTTTAATTCAACGCATTCTATCGAAAGTGCCTTCACTTCAAACGAGGTCCAAACGTCTGCATGGCACTTCCGATAGAATCCTCTACGCTATGAAAGGCCGTAATGGCGCCGGTAAAGCACGAGGAATTAACAATGGAAGAACCGAAGGATTCCATTCCGAAAGCAACTCCCCTCTTTTCGTTGGGGTATTTGAGCATCACAGACAGTGCGTTTTGTGAGTTATTCCCAGCGGAAATCGAATCGGCAGTCAAGCGACACTGTCGCGGTGATTGGGGAATGCAGAATGGTGAGGACTGGCAGGCACATGATCGGGCCTTGCAACTGCATGGCCAGATTTTGTCCACCTACCAATCCTCGACCGGTACCAAGTTCTGGATCGTTACGGAACGTGACCGGTCGTTTACATCGGTTCCGTGAATGGTTAGCGTTTTGTTGCTGAAGAGATAGGATGACGCTTTAATTGAGCGTTGCGAGGCGAGAAGTTCATTCGGTGGGGCACGCTTGCCAGGCCTC
>CAYFJO010000840.1:0-3339 GCA_964343305.1 uncultured Pirellulaceae bacterium
ACCAGGGCCACACGATCGCCCAGTCGTCGGTTTAACTCGCGCCAGCCGTCCCAGTCTTCTTCGGCGAGGCCGTCTTCAATGCTGACGATAGGAAAGGCGTCGACCCACGATTCCAGTTCGTCGATCATCTCGTGGCTGGTCAACCGTTTGTCGTTTTGAATGGCGAGGCGGTAACACTCGCCGTCAAAGAAATGCGTGGCCGCGACGTCCAGTGCGATTACCACATCGTCGCCGGGACGGAGGTTTGCTCTTTCAATCGCTCGCACCACAAATGTAATTGCCTCGCAGTTCTCCTTTAGCTTGGGACCATATCCACCCTCGTCACCGACCAGGCGGCCTTCGTAACCGGCTTCGCTGAGCAATTCACTCAGCCGTCGATAGACGCGCACGATCCACTCAAGTCCCGTCGAGTAGTCCGGCGCGCCGACCGCTTCGATCAGGACATCCTGCATATCGAGATTGCCACCCGCGTGCAGTCCACCAGAAATCATGTTCACCATCGGCAGAGGCATGGTGGGTTCGACGTCGCGTGACTGCGGCGATGCGGCAAGATACAGACGATTGAAATGACGATACAAAGGCAGCCCCGCGGCTTTGGCACCAGCGTGTGCGACCGCCAGTGAAACACCGAGCAACGCATTGCCTCCCAGCTTTGATTTCTGTGGCGAGTCGTCAAGTTGCAGAAGTGCATCGTCAACTGTCGACTGGTCAACCGGATCGAATCCAATCAGCGCGGGTTCGATCACCTGGTTGACATGCTCGACGGCTCGTCGGACACCGCGGCCGTCGTATCGCTCGCGGTCGCCATCGCGCAGTTCCAACGCTTCGGCGGCTCCAGTGCTGGCACCAGACGGAACGATTGCTGCTGCAAAGCTGCCGTCATCGACGAATACTTCGACTTCAACGGTCGGGTTGCCGCGGCTGTCCAATACCTCACGGCCGTGGATTCGTTCTATCTTTGCCACGCGTCAAGTTGCCTCGTATGCTTGCTTCAATTCGTGAGCGATTTCGTCCAGGCACTCTCCAAATTCCACACCCTGTGCAATCAACTTTGGTAAAAAACACGCTCGCACTTGGTCGCGTTGCGACGGCGAAAGGTAATCGACCTGGCTCTTGCCGTCGACTCGGGCAATCGCACAACCGGCCAGGTTGCTCGCGGCGCGGCGGGCCAGCGAATGCCACTCGCTGGGATCGACCGTTGCTCGCATCGACTGGGCGTAAGTTTGCCAAAATGCGGCGAGCAAATCCAGGTACGGCGCGAAGTTTGCCCCGACACGAATCGCTTTGAGTACTAAATGGCTGGCAAAGAAGCCAATGTCGAACGCCGGATCGCCGAAATGACCGACTTCGCAATCAACCAGCGTCACGCCGGCCGCGTGAACGAGCAAGTTTTTCGGACTGAAATCGCCGTGAACCAGGCACCTGCCGTGGTGTTGCAGCGAGTCGATCAATCGCGAGATTGGCTGGTCGAGACGAGGATTCGCGCGGGCAACATGGCGGTAATACGGATCGACTCGCAAGTCGTCAAAAAATGTTGTGTCGGCGAGCTGTTGGATGGTCGCGCTGTCGTTCCAGGTCTGGCTGTGGATGGCCACCATCATGCGACCACATGCATTCGCCACGCCTCGATCGGTTTCACCGGCGAGCAACTGCGATTTCCAAACATTATGTCGCGGCGCGGCGGACATGGCGAATGCATAGTTGTCGCGGTCTTCAAAAAGGATTTCTGGGACGTCGATCGCCTTGTCACTTGTCGCTGCCAGTGCATGATGGCAAAGTCGCAGTGTTTCGACTTCGCGGCAAATTCGCTCGACGCCGCAAAACCACGGATCGGGCACGCGTAGTTGGTCGCGAGCTTGTTTCAGAACGAAATCTGTATGTTCTCGCCGCGAGACCAGTAACACGACGTTGGAGACACCGCCCGCCAGTTCGCTGACCTTGACAGATTCATTCGAATCAATGCGACCGGCATCGCGCAGATATCGTTCAGCATTGTCAACGTTGATTTCGAACATGCGGAATTAGGAGTGCGGTGACGAGTCACCGTACTCCAAAGAAACTAGCGTCGACGAATGGGCTTTGCCTTTGCGGCCGACCTGCTCCACGCGCCGGCCAATTGTGCGGGGCTTCCGCCATAGGCTTGCGAGAAGGATTTGTTAAACTCTTCGCCACGACGCAGCGCGCTGAGCAGTTTGTTGAAACTCTTCGAATTCTTCATTAACGATTTGACAAAGCTGTAGCTGGCGATGTCGCTACTTTCCGGCGCGAGTTGACCAGTGAGGAAATCGTCTGGCTTGGACATTTCGGCAACGATCTTCGGCACTTGCTCGTCCCAATCAACGACGCGCTGGTCGTCGGCAACCAGGCGCGAAGCAAGGACACGTGCCGTGCCCTCGGAAAACCAGCGCGGTGGCAACTTGCCCATGCTGGCGATGTATGCGCCTGCCAACTGTTTGCCGATCAGGCCATCGAGCGTGTATTCGTCCGTGCGAGATGGGATGAGCGCACCATAAGCGTCGACCACGCTGAACCGCCAGTGTCCGCGCGACCCTTTGGGCAGTTGCCGCTTCTCGACCATGTTGCCGAATTCGCTATAGTCGTAACGTGTCTGGAACAAAAAGAGCGTAAACCGGCCTTTGATCAGCGGCTGGGTCGACGGATGGCCGAGGATCTGGGCGACCTTGGGGGCGACCTGCTCCGCAACGTCTGCCGCGGCTTTGAGCGAATTCTCGCCCATGTTGCCCACGACCAAATAGTTTTCGGTCTCGACGACGTTTGCTTCGATGCCGGGCATGCCAAGGCGCCAATACTCTCGTGCTTTTTTCGCGCGGTCAGCGCTCAACTCATCGTGCGACGAGTTTTCGGCCTTCGCCAGCGCGGCAACCTTGTCCATGACCTCATTGGGGTTCGGTCCGTCGAACTTTGCACCTTCGGCGATCCACTTTTCAACCACCGCGATGGCATCGGCCGAAAGTGGTGGTTTGCCACCGGCTGGCATTCGCTGGCCGTCGCCGGTGCCTTTGAGTTTGGCAATTAGCAGACTGTTGGCCGGATTACGGGCCACGAAGATTTCGCCGCTGTCGCCACCTCGCAGCAGTCGTTGGAACGTTGTCATGTTCAAGCCACCACGAACGCGTTGGGCGTTGACATGGCAGCCGCTACATTTTTCGACCAGCATCGGAGCGATGTGTTGTGCGAAACTCACCGTCTCGTTGCCGGTTGGCTTTGTCGGAGATGGTGCGGGAGTCGTGCTGGCGGGCTGTAGGCGTGCCAGATCCAGTCCAGCATCGTTGCCATCAAACTTGGCACCTTCCATGATCCACTTTTTGATCGTCGCAA
>CAYFJO010000841.1:0-3319 GCA_964343305.1 uncultured Pirellulaceae bacterium
CCACGATCAGGATGATCCATCTCAACCACGCGCCGATCATGGAGGAAGGTGTTCCTCCAGCAGAACCACAACGACGTAAGGCAATCTCGATCAAAGCAAAGATGTTCATTGACGCCAGCTACGAGGGCGACTTGATGGCATTCTCCGGATCGGACTACACGACCGGCAGAGAAGCGAAGTCCGAGTACAACGAATCGCTAGGCGGTCAACGGGGCTTGAAATATTTCGACGTCGACCCTTATGTCGTTCCTGGTGATCCCACCAGTGGCGTACTGCCGATGATTACCACCGATCCCTACAGACCGGGTGCGGCCTCAGACTACATGATCGCCTACAACTTCCGTCTGTTCTTGCGCAACAAAAGCGGCACGCCGCTCAAGCCCCTCGGGCGCGAGGTCGACCGGCAGCGCTATGCCCTGGTTATCCGCGCGCTGGAGAAACATGGCAAGGATGAGCGTTATGTGAAGTGGCCCATATGGAATTATGCCCGCGAATCCATGATCTCATCAGGCCCGCCAGCCCGGCAATTGGAGTATCCCGACGGTGATTGGGCCACTCGTGGCGCCATCTGGCGCGACTGGATCGACCATGTGAAGACCATGTGCATTCTGGTCGAGTTCGACAACCCTAGGCTCCGGGCTGGCGAGTATCCGGACAACAACGACTTTCCCGACCAACTCTACACCCGTATGGGCAGGCGAATGATTGGCGAGTACGTCATGACCCAGCATGACCTGATGCACCAGACGGCAATTCAAGATTCCATCGGACTGGCCTACTATGCGGTCGACCTTTACCCGCCAAGGTTGATTGCCCACGACGGCAAGGTTGCTTCGGAAGGCGAAATATTCATGCGCGTCAGCCCAGGCCCCTACCAGATTCCGTATCGGGCCATTATTCCGAAGAAGGACCAGTGCGACAACCTGCTGGTCTCCGTCTGTATGTCCGCATCGCACATCGCCATGTCGTCGATTCGCATGGAGTCGTCTTATGTCGTCATGGGCGAAGCTGCGGGCATTGCGGCCAGCCACGCCGTCAAGTCAGGTATGAGCGTCCACCAGCTCGATGTCGAGGCCGTTCGCGCGGACATGAGCAAGGCCGGCGTTGTAACCGAGTGGGACGGGACAGGCTATGGCCCGAACAGCAGGAGGACCTGGAAAGCGGACTCCATCTATTGGAAGCTCAATCCCGACGACTACAAGAAGAGCCCGATTCGTCTTGATCCAAGCTGGGAGAACTACGATCCAACCCCGGGCGGCTCGGGCCGGATTCGCGTCCAAGCTTTCTCCTCCGTCGAAGATTGGAACCGGAAGAAGCCCGGCCATGAATGGCTCTTTGGGCACATCGACAAGAATGCCGACGGTAAGATATCACTCGAAGAGCATCAAGCGTTCCAGGATTACAAGAAGACCAATTCCGCCTGGCAGAAAACGCTTCGCGAGAAACCGTCCCGGTAGTCGGTGCATCCAGCGAAGGCGGCGCGGTGTCCCTGAAGAAAGGCGATTGCGACATGCACGCACAATTCATCGCGGACGACGGCAAACAGGACGGAGCTTACTTCCTGTATGCGGAACACGAAGAATAGGAGATGCATTTTGAACAATTTGCTGACGTTTCTTACAACTGCCGTTGTGGCGACAGGTATGGCATGGGCGGAAGAGCCCGCAACGGCGTTGAACGAATTTGAAGGCCGATCAAAGAAGCCTCTGAATGTTGTGATGATCGAAGCCGATGATCTCAACCCGATGGCCCTTGGCTATATGGGACATCGCGTTGTTAAGACACCGCATCTGGATCGGCTGGCGGCTCAAGGGACGGTCTTCAAGAACTGCATCGTTCAGGGAACCGCTTGCGCGCCGTCAAGAAACTCGCTGATCACCGGGAGTTATCCACACAACACCGGCATCTATATGAATCAGTCTGCGGCGGGATTGCCGGAAGATGTTTGGACGTTCCCGGCGGCATTGCGCCGAGCTGGTGTTTATACGGCACTCTATGGAAAGAATCACTTCCGGCCCTTTGGCATCGATCCACGAGATTCCTATGAAGATCAGAATCAAGTAATCCGGGATCAACTGGGCTTTGATCATGCCTTCAGCATGGGAGGGAAAGTTGCGGTTTCGGCCCGAAAGCACCCTCCTGAAAACGATCCCTATTCCAAATACCTTCACGACAAGGGTATCTACGACAAGCTGGTAACCGCCTATACGAAAAAACGAAGAGGAATCGACATCGACTTCCCGCTGGATGAGGAAGACTACGTCGACAGCTTCATTATCAACTCAGCGATCAAGTGGCTTGGGGGCCAGGAAGCGAGTAAGGACCCGTTTTTCCTCTGGATTGATCTCACGCTTCCTCATCCGCCCATGGACGTCCCGCAGAAATATAAGGATCTCTACAAGGATGTCGACCTGGATCCAGTAATCCCCGTGCGGAAGGCCGGCTTGCCCGCTTCGCTTGCCAACGGCATGAGCGTTGCAAGAGATTCCACGGAATACCGACGCGGCTACCTCGCGATGATCACCATGATGGATGCGCTCGTTGGCCGACTCGTGGACCACCTCGACAAAAGCGGCCTTCGGGAGAATACGATCGTCATCTTCGTCGCAGACCAGGGGTCGATGACCGGGCACCACGGACTCTATTCAAAGAAGTACTTCTACAAAGAGGTCATCAATTCGCCAACGATCATTTCTCATCCCAAACATGGCAAAGGAAAAGTCGTTACGCGCCCGGTCGAGTTGCTGGATATCTCGAAAACCATGGTCACTCTCTATGGCTGCAATCGTGAAGACGTTGCTAGCTCGCATGGCTTTGACCTCATGCCTTTGCTCCAGGGTGGTTCGTTTGGCGAGAGTTCGCACACGCCGAACAGCACGGCGTGAACATGATTCAAAATGAAGACTTCAAACTCATAAGCTACGAAGATGGTGACATTCTCTACGATTTGAAGAATGATCCTGACGAATTGACGAATGTTCTTACTCAGCACGCGAAAGTCGCCAAAATGCTGCGCGAGAAGAAACAGCACTGGCTGTCCCATAGCGGCGAAGTAAAGCCGAGCGTGCTTCGACCGGAAAGGGGAGGCACAAGAAAGAGAGCGCGTCCTCAATGAAAACTCTGACGACAATAGTCCTGGCTGCAGTCACGGTGACCGGAATGGTCCACGCGGAACAGCCAGCGAAACAATCAAGGCCCAACGTCATCCTGATCTTGTCAGACGACATGGGCTATTCCGATTTACCGAAGTTCGGCAAGTCAGAGATCCCCACACCCGCCATCGATCGGCTTGCGGCCGAGGGCACGCTCTTTACCGATG
>CAYFJO010000842.1:0-3315 GCA_964343305.1 uncultured Pirellulaceae bacterium
CCGCAATCCATGCAGCAAGCGAGTTTCGGTTTCATCTCGTGTGGCTTCGATGTAAACGGGCGTCACGTCATCAGAGAGCCGTGGCAGAAGTCCCGCCTTGACCAGTGATGACTTGCCACAACCTGATGGTCCGTAGATCAGTCCGACCGAAAACGTGTTGTCGGAATCGGTTTCTTCAATGCGAGTCTTCCAGAACCGCAGGCTATCGGGCAGCCCATCTCGGTCTCTGGGACCAGGAGTCAATTCCAGGAAGAAGTCGGCATCGTGACTGTCGAAGGACCGCAAGCCTTTCGGCACAATCATAATGGGCTGGCTATCGGAAGAGCCAACTCCCATCGACGCCGAAGAACCGGCAGGCGACGAAACCAAGGATGAGGCCGGATTGGCTGTCGGCGTCTCGGAAGGAACGGATTCAATTCCGTCCGGTGATGTCCCGTCTTGAATCGCGGCCTGCTCGGCCAAAAAGAGCCTCAGGTCTTCGGCCAAGTCATGTGCCAACGAATACCGTTCGCTCGCCCGTTTCGCCATCGCCTTGTGGCAGATGCGTTCCAATTCCTTTGGTAACTTCTCGTCATAATGCCGTAACGGCCGTGGCTCATAGCTCGTAACCTGTTCCAATAATTCCGTGTTCGTGCCGCCACGGAATGGCCGACGACCGGCGAGCAACTCGTAGAACACGACGCCGAGACTGAAAATATCCGACCGGCCATCAACGCGATGACCTTCGCCACGAGCCTGTTCGGGACTCATGTAAGCAGGAGTGCCAGCGAATCTTGGTCCCTTGCCGATGTCTTCTTCGCGCAGAGCCAAGCCGAAATCGACGACGTAAGGTTTGCCGTCGTCGCCGATCAGAATATTGCTTGGCTTGACGTCGCGATGCACGAGTCCTTCCTTGTGGGCGTAATGTAGGGCTTCGGCCACCGTCACCACCACTTCGGCCGCGTCTTGCCAATTTAGCCGACTCGTCTTGATTTTCTTGGCAAGGTCGATTCCCTCGATATATTTCGACACAACGAAACAGGGACAGTCGTCAGTGGTACCAACATCGTGGACGGGAACAATGTTGGGATGGTCAAGACTCGCGACTGTCCGTGCCTCGGCCAAATACGCCTGGACATCATCCGGCTGTGAGATCAATTTGGCGTGCGGTACCTTGACGGCAACTGGCCGATCCAGTTGTTCGTCGTGCGCCAGATATACAAGTCCAAAGCCCCCTTTGCCCAATACCCGCTCTATGCGGTAGCGACCAACCCGCTGGGGATGTTCATCGGAAGCAGCACCGTCGGTCATCTCGCCACAAGCGGGATCAAGATCCTGTGTTTCTTCATAAGGAGCTTCGTCGGTCATACTTGATTTGGTTTCCACTTCCACCGCATGTCATCATCTCCGGCATTGTAGCCAAATTGAAACTGAAAGACACTTGTCTCTTCCGATGGTGATCTCGAACGCGTCCTATTAATCATCTACCGATTCGTCTTCGATCGGTTCTGGAATGCGGCGCTTGATCAATGTCACTTCATTACCCGTGTCGTTATAGCGGACCTCGTCCATAATCGACCGCATTAGAATCACGCCGCGGCCAACGGGTTGGTCGGCGTTTTCCATTTCCGTCACTGCCGGTAATCCTGTGACATCGAAACCAGGACCTTCGTCACGGACAATAAACCGCGCCTCGTCGCGCGAAATGTTCGCCATCACGTGAATGCGGCGGTCGCGATAAGGTAGTTCATAACGTCGTTGATCGACCATTTCGCTGTAAGCCCAGTGATCCGGTGAGTCGATCGAACGGCCAACCTCGAAACTGCCGTGGTAGTAGGCGTTCTTAAGCGCCTCTTCCAGCGCAATGCCGACGCGCAGACGTTGCGTCTCGTCGCCTAACGGAAGACAGCGCAACATTTGCTGCAAATGGCTTACAAGCGAACGGATCAATCGCAAATCGTTCGTCAAGACAAAAGTAGATTGTTCCTCGGTCAAATGGTGCATCAAGCGAGAGTGTCCGCGGTCCTCGCGTGACGCCATCAAGATGCGCTGCAAGGTCTCTGGCAAATCTTCGGACAAACGTTTCTTCGGCACATAACTGGTGGCACCTTGTCGCAGCGCCTCGGCGGCAACGTCTTCGCTGCCTTTGGCCGTGATCAAAACGACGGGAATGAGCGGATGATCGTCCTTGATGGCAGCGAGAAGTTGCAGGCCATCCATCTCCGGCATCTGCATGTCGGTGACAACAATGTCCGGGTGGTTCTGTTCGATCTGCTCAATCGCTTGCTTGCCGTCGGCGGCAAAAATAACGTGGGCGTCCATCGTTTGCTCGACCCATTGGCCTGCAACGCGGCGATCGATCTCGGAATCATCAACAACGAGGATGGTGGGCACGGCATGCTCCTTAGCGGCAGTGAACATCGTGTGACACTGGCACACGACATGTCGGCGATTTTTCTATCATGTTTGAAGTCATGTCTGTCGACGGCTCAAACCCGCTTTGTCCAGCAAGCTACGAGCCATTGATACACTCTTTTCACTTGGCGGCGGCTTGTCCGTAAGTGGTGTGTAGTCCACCTCGAAACGATGTTTGTGGACCCAAAGTATGTTGCCCGGCATCAGCCATTTCTCGTCAACGCGCACACCATCAACGCGCGTACCATTACGGCTGCCCAAATCGCGGACCATCCAGTAACCCTCGATTAGTTCTAGTTCGCAATGGCGTGCAGAGACTGTCCCAAACGGCAACACGATTTCACACTGGGGATGCCGCCCAACCGTCAAACGCATTTGCGAAAGAGCAATTGGATTTCCACCGCCGCACGGAATCAATTCCCCCAAAGTTGTCTCGCGCGATAGTCGTGGTGACCGGACAGTCCTTGTTGATTCCGACGGGCGTTTGTTCAGGCCGGCTTTCTCCATCAAGCTCCGGTCAAGTACTCCGCGCGCCTGTTTCGCTTGTTGAGGCGGTTGCGCGGCATCCAATTCGTAGTGAATGTTAAAACGGTACCTGGCGATCCATAACTCATCGCCCGGCACGAGATGTCTCTCCTGACAACGTATGCCACCTACGCGAATGCCGTTCGAGCTTCCCAGATCACGAATGAACCAGTACCCGTCTTTGAATTCCATTTCACAATGCCGGGACGACACATTTGGATACCTCAACACGACATCGCAAAAATCCTGGCGACCGATCAACAACTTCGGTTTCGTAAGCGGAATGGGGTCTCCCCCACCACATGGATCCAATTCACCAAGCATGAATGCCGTATGCGATTGCCAAAAACTCTTACAGAAAAAGTCATGAACCTGTTGGTTCAGTTTATTCAAATT
>CAYFJO010000843.1:0-3312 GCA_964343305.1 uncultured Pirellulaceae bacterium
GGGGGTCATCGCGCGCACTGGTCGTTAGTGCGTTAGCCAGCGAAGCGTGGATTCAACCAACACAGACTCCACTGGTGCTCGTCTGTCCCAATGACAACGACGCCGACGATCTGTTTGACGATCTGGAATTGTTCACCAACTTGAAGGCCGAGCGATTCCCAGCGTGGGAATCCAGTCCGGGCGAGCGGATCGTTCAGGACGAGACCTGCGGCCAGCGGTTGCGATTGTTAAAGCAACTGGCTGCCAGCAGAAAGGATCTTCCGCCGATCATCGTGGCAAGCATTCAGGGGTTGCTTCAACCCGTTCCCTCGCTTGAAACGGTTGAGAAAAGCACGGTCCGGATCGAAGTTGGCGGCACGATCGAGATGGAGCAGTTATCTCGATGGCTGGTCGAAGCAGGTTGCCACAACACAAGCGCCGTGGAACTGCCGGGCGAGTTCTCGCTGCGGGGTGGCATCATCGACATCTTTGCGCCCGACTGGCAATCGCCCGTGCGTGTGGAGTTGTTTGACAACGAAGTGGAATCGATCCGCCGATTTGAGATCACCTCGCAGCGCAGCGTGGAAACTCTCAACGCGATCGACATCACGATGTTGTCGCCCAATCGCAGCGACAAGGAACACTTCGGACGTTTCCTGCCGCCTCAAAGTTGGATCGTGTTGGTCGAGCCAAGCGAGGCAGAAGAGGCAGGCAAGCAATACCTGTCGAGACTCGAAGATCCAGATCTTTGTCACAGCATTCACGCAGTGTTTCGAGAACTCGGCCGCTTTGCGCTGGCGAACGTCGCCAATCTCTCGGTCGGCGCGTCGGAGCATGCGTGCAATTTCCAGATCGAGTCGGTCGAACGATTCAGCGGCCAGGTCGGCGAAGTGAAATCCGAGCTGGAACGCGTTGGGCACGGGCATGATGTCTATCTGGTCGTTCAGACCGACGCCGAAATTGAGCGGCTCAAAGAGCTTTTGGAAGGTACGCGCATTGCAACCAGCGGGCGGCTTCATTTCGTCGTCGGTTGCTTGCACCATGGGTTTCGTTTGGTCGACCAGCGGATCGTTGTGGTCAGCGGCAGTGAGGTGTTTCATCGCGCCGATTTGCGGCGTCTGCCCCGGCGACGGTTGGGCAAAGCGATCGACAGCTTTCTCGATTTGCGCGAAGGCGACCTGGTGGTTCATTTGGCTCATGGTATCGGGCGATATCGAGGCTTGAAGCTGCTCAGCAAAGACGAACAAGTCGAAGAGCATTTGGAAATCGAATTCCACGGGCGATCGAAGATCTACGTCCCTTCGACTCGGATCGATCTGGTTCAGAAGTATGTTGGCGGCTCGAAGACGCGGCCAACGTTGGCACGCGTTGGTGGCAAAACCTGGCTGCGACAAAAGCAGGCGGCCGAACAAGCGGTCACGGATCTGGCGTCCGACATGTTGCAACTTCAAGCCGCTCGACGATCACGGCCCGGCATTGCTTTCGGCAAAGACACCGAATGGCAGCACGAGTTCGTCGCCTCGTTTCCCTATCAAGAAACGGGCGATCAGGATCGAGCATGGGACGCGATCCGTTACGACATGCAACAGCCGCGTCCCATGGATCGGCTGATGTGCGGCGACGTCGGGTTTGGCAAAACCGAGATTGCCATGCGGGCCGCTTTCAAAGCCATCGAAAGCGGATACCAGGTAGCAGTGCTGGTGCCGACCACGGTCTTGGCCGAGCAACATTACCACACATTTTCCGAGCGGATGGCCGAGTTTCCGTTCGACATCGCGAAGCTGAGCCGTTTTTGTTCGACCGCCGAACAACGCGTTGCGATCGAAGGATTGGCACTGGGCAGTATTGACCTGGTAATCGGCACCCACCGATTGGCTTCACAAGATGTCGAGTTCTACAACTTGGGCTTGGTCGTGATCGACGAGGAACAGCGGTTTGGCGTGGAAGTGAAGGAACGATTGAAGTCGCTCCGTTCGACGGTGGATGTATTGACCATGACGGCCACTCCGATTCCGCGCACGTTGCACATGTCGCTGGTCGGCGTTCGCGACATCTCCAACTTGGAAACGCCACCCGAAGATCGCCTGGCGGTGGAAACGCGCGTCACGCGTTTCGACGACCAGATGATCCGGCACGCGGTGATGCGCGAATTGAATCGCGGCGGACAGATTTTCTTTGTGCACAACCGCGTGAACGACATCCACGTGGTGGAGCAAAAGCTGAGGCGAATCGCGCCCGAAGCGACCATCCGAATTGGTCACGGTCAAATGCCCGAACGCGAACTCGAATCAGTGATGGTCGATTTCGTGGCGGGCAAGTTCGACATCTTGCTCGCGACAACCATCGTCGAAAGCGGGCTCGACATTCCCAACGCGAATACCATTTTCATCGACGAAGCGGACCGCTATGGACTTGCCGAGTTGCATCAACTGCGGGGCCGCGTTGGCCGCTACAAACATCGCGCGTATTGCTATCTGTTGATCGATCCACGCAAGCACGTGACCCCGACCGCCTCCAAACGCTTGCGTGCGATCGAAGAATACAGCGAATTGGGTGCCGGATTTTCGCTCGCGATGCGAGATCTGGAAATCCGCGGCGCGGGCAATCTGCTGGGAACTCAGCAAAGCGGACACATCGCCGCGGTGGGATACGAATTCTATTGTCAATTGCTGGAAAACGCCGTTCGTCAGCTCAAATCGATGCCGCCAAAATTGTCGATCGAGGTGGACATCGATTTGCCGGGCGAGGCATATTTGCCCGACGATTTTGTGCCGGACATGCGGTTGAAAATCGATTTGTACCGGCGCATGTCGCGTGTGGAAACGTTCGACCAGATCGGCGAAATGAAAGACGAGTTGGTCGATCGTTTCGGCACGCCCCCCGCGCCGGCCGCCCGCATGCTGGCGCTAGCTGAGTTGCGATTGCACGCGGCCTTTTGGCAAATCAATTCGATTCACGTCGAGAACCAATACCTCGTGTTTTCGTACCAACATAAGGGCCGCATCGAACAACTGGCAGAATTGTGCAAGGGCAAGCTGAGAGTGGTCGATGATAAGAGTGCCTATGTGACGATGACAAAAGGAGTTGTGGACCCGGTACAAGTGCTGGCAGACACCAAATCGGTGTTGTGCCAGTTGTAAGCGGATGTCTATACTCCCCCGCTTTCGATTTTGGGATCGTGTGCCACTGGCTCTGCCAGTGCAAATCCTGATGGCGTTAGTACTTGCGAGGCACTGGCAGAGCCAGTGGCACCCCAACTTTCTACTTTGACAAAGCATTAGACGATTCAACGCATGGAAGTTTTGTGATTCGTTGTTCTTTCATCTTGATTCT
>CAYFJO010000844.1:0-3310 GCA_964343305.1 uncultured Pirellulaceae bacterium
ATTCTCAAGCACGCTGGAATATTTTGCTTCGTCCTCGACGCCTTGTTCCTTCAAGATCTTCTCGATCCCCTCGCGGCCGACAACTTTGCCCCACGACATCAGCCAGGCGACGGTCGTGTTCTGCGGGGTTTGATAGCCGACGACTCGCGACAGACCGATGCTGCGCAGATTGTTGTAAATCTGCTGTTGCTCGGATGCCTTCTTGTTTCGGTCGCACCACAAGTGCCAGGCAATCAAGTTGTCGACCAGCAACGTGGCGTCGTCTTTGTTCCATTGAATGCCGGGCACGTACAGCGGACCGCCGCTCCACGGCGCGGCCTTCGCATCGGGATCAAATTTGTAGGCATCCGCGACCGCTTTGCCAACCGTTTTGTCACCGTTCTGTGCCAACGTGCCAATGTAGGCGGTCGCTTGACGGCGCACTTCTTGTTCTTTGGCGGTTGTCATGACCTTGATCAGCTTTTCGGGACCGAGCGCGAGGATTGTCGGCACCAGCGCTTGTTGCAACTGCGGCACCTTTAAGCTGACGCTCAAGATCCCTTCCGGCGAAGCCTCTTTGTCTTTGGTGAGCCCTTCGATCACTCGCATGCCAAGCGGACGGCCCACCGCCGGAAATGTCTGCACAAGCGATGCCTTCTGAATCAAGTTGTCAGTTCCTTCGGTCATGTAGACGCGGGCCGCGGTCGCCCACGTGCGTACGAGCATTGACTGCTTGTCGTCGGCATGGACTTTGGCAAGCAACTCGTCGACATCTTTGCCCCCGATCTCAGCCAACGCGGCGATCGCCCAACCGCGACGAGCCAGATCGTTGCCTTCGATCGCCTCGCCCATCAATTGCGGCTTGGCCTCTTCAGCACGCGCGACCAAAGCCTTGATCGCCTCTTCAGCTTTGTCCGCGTCGCTTAGCTGATTGACCAATTCGCGAATCGTCGGCTTCTTGTCATCGGCCTTGTCTTGCGCGATCGTCGCCGCACTGGTTGTCAAAGCGACGAGCGCGAACAAAACAGCCAGTCGCGATGAACGACCCAATCGATGCCTCAATCGAATGGTCAGAACCAAACCGAACAACCCGACCGACAACAGCGAGAGAGTCCAGAACATTGACGACGAATTGGCGGCTACACCTTCGACTTGGTTCAGTGGCGAAAGCGCGCCAACCTTCAAAATGCCCTTCTTCTTCGGCGCTGGAGCATTCAGTTTTGCGTCGTATTTCTCGGGCCGGTTGCGTTTGGCCGGCATCTTGTACTCGGCGAACGTGAGATTCTCGCGCCCCAGTAACTCGCGCGGGAAATCGCCGTCAACGACGCTCAGCGTCATGCCTTTGAGTTTGCTCAGCGCCTGCTCGACAGTCTTTTTGCGTTCTTCATCGAGCGATTGAACGTTCAACTTGTCGATATCCCCGCCACGTAGTCCGAATCGTTCGCCGATTCGCAGCAATTCCTTTTCGCGCTCTTCATGCGGCAACGCCAGTTTGCCGGTGGTGACTGCCAACAAGTCGGAAGCAAACAACTCGCCGGCCGCGCCGTTTTTCGGAACAGGATTGCGCTGCGCGGGCAACTGCTTGCGGCGGTATTCCGGAATGTCCGCTTCGGTGCCGCCGATGATTCTCAGCGGCAAAGGCTCGGTCAGGTTCTTGATCAATTGCTCGCCCGAGATTTGTCTCACGACGTACTCTTCTGGAATCGAACGAATCTTGCGCGGCCCATCCGTAATCAGGTAAACGATGTTTCGCAACTCGCCTTTGTTAAACGCCGACAGTCGCATCGGCACAACCAGTTCGTCGACTTTGAATCGAAAACCCATTCCTTGAACGTGGCCGTCGAACGTTGATCCGCTGGGTAGTTTTGAATTGACGGTTCGCTGACCCGGCTTGGGGTCGACGCCATCTTTCTGGCCAACCTTGGTCTTGATCGCGACAAAGCACCAACCCTCCTTGACGTAATCGTCGACGGGCTTGTCCATGCCATCGGGATACTTGTACTTGTGATCGTCCATCCAGCGCTTCAGAGCCGCCGAACTGCCCGCTTCCAACACCGCGACCTCGTACATGCCGACCGCTTCTTGCCGAAGCACTTTGACACGTTCGAATTCGAGTCCGTTCCTCGACTCGTCCAGGTTTTCTTTTATCGCCGCACCTCGCAAACTCAGTAGCTGAGGTCGCGGCGTCAGATCAACGACTACTTCCGGAGGATCGACCGCGGCCGCGATGTGCCCGAATATATGATCAGGCACTTTGCGGATGGCTGGCGGAGTCGGAAACGGAATCAACATGCCAAACTCATCGACCTTGCCCGTGAACCCGGGCCGAATGACAAACGTCTCGACCCCGTCTTTGTAAAACACGTACGTTTGCTGAAGCCCCACGCGTGCGAGCGGAATCTGTTGTCCTGGATAGATCGGCGGCACCATCCCGCATGGATCGCCCCAGGCTGGCTGAAGCGTCAAACCGATGAGACCAAGCACGGCGAAGAATTGATATCGCGTCTTCATGCGAACGACTCCTGTTTGGATTGTGATTCGATATGCGGTTGTCACTAGTCATTTACGACGAGATTCCCCTCGCCGAAGTTCCGTCAAACGTGGCCAGAATGTGGCACAGCGCGTCCATTGTAGCGTGTGAGAACAAGAATGCTAATTGGCGCTAATCAACAAAGATGATGTGTCACTCAACTCCTGATAGGATATCAACTCTTACGAAGGAATGGGAGAAGAATTATGCACAACATGATGCGATGGGTTGGCGCGTCGATCGCGATGATCTCGCTAGCGGTTGGCGGATTGCTCGCTGCTGAGCGTGAGCCGCGCGTGGTGTTTAACGACGACGCGCAAATGCTGATGGAAACGCCGCGGAAGGGGGCAACCGAGTTCGTAAAAGCGTGGCTCGATAAGGAAGCAGCGGCCGTGCCATTTTCAACGTATGTGTTTCTGGCCGCCACTCCGGACGTCTGTACCTTCGACACCAACGTGGGCGAGACGTACGGAGTGCGATTAAGACCTACTGAATCAAAAGGCTGGGTGGCTGGCATTCGCAACCTACGCGCGGAAAAAACAGACGCCTTGAAAGTTGTTACTGAGCACATGCAGACCAAGGGCAAGGAAGTGCTGGCAGCGATTCGCATGAGCGATACCCATCATCGCGCCCTCAACCCCAGTGATCCGCTTTGTTCGCAGTTCGCCATCGACCATCCGCAATTCGTCATCAAACAACCCGATGGCCGCACCAATGAAACCGCTTTGGATTATTCGTATGCCAAAGTTCGCAATCATCGTTTGGCCATCATGCGAGAGATCGCTGAGAGATACGATGTAG
>CAYFJO010000845.1:0-3298 GCA_964343305.1 uncultured Pirellulaceae bacterium
TCTGGCCGATCGGACGCGGCTGTTATTTGCGAGCGACTATTGAGCATCACGGGCGAAGACAGCCTAACGATTGACCGAAAATATCTGCGGCCAGTCACGTGCAGACTCCCAACGCGTCTGGTGCTGATTTCGAACGAGCTGCCACGGCTGACTGATCCGAGCGGCGCACTTGTCGGCCGTATGATCTTGCTGCGGCTCACACGAAGTTGGTACGGACAAGAGGATTTGAACTTGGAGGATAAATTGCTTGAGGAGTTGTCGGACATCCTTTGGTGGGCGATTGGCGGCTATGCACGTCTGCGAGCATTGGGGCGGTTGGTACAGCCGTCGTCCAGTGCTGCGATGTTGGCGGACTGGGATGACTTGACCAGCCCGATTGGCGCGTTTCTCCGCGAGTGCTGTGTAGTTAGTCCTGAACACCACGTTCCACGGACGGAGTTGTATTCCGCTTACCAATCGTGGTGTGATCGAAATGGGCGAAAGCACGTTGAAGACCAGCCCGGTTTTGGCCGTGTTCTCCGGGCTGCCGTTCCGACACTCGGCGACTCCCAACCTCGGATCGCCGGCAAACAGGTTCGCTGCTACACCGGCGTCCGCCTCGCTGACGCCGGCTCAACTCCCGTTCTGGCATGAAGTGACACAGGTGAAACATGTTTCTAGTAACTGTACGCGACGCGCGCTAGGAAACTAATAAGCAAGAAGGAAAATGAAAGTAATGGAAACAATAAGCGAAAAACATGTTTCACGTGTGTCGGCACTTCCTGCCTGGCTAAATCGTCATATGGACCGGACGTCATCAGACGATCGAAGTGGCCGCGATGTTGCGGACGCAAAGGGGCGGTGCAGTCCGGCCGTCGCTGAAGTTAACAACCCCACCGTATCATCGTTTGGTACACCGAACTCTTGTCCAAGTTGCGATTCGATCGATGTTTGGGAAACACCGGCCGGAGCCATTGTGTGCCGAACGTGCAAAACAGTTCGCGCCCCTGCTGGCGAACAACGCGAGTATAACTGGCCGCTTGCGGACATCCCCGAAACGTGTTGTGACAAATGCGGGGGAAACGAATTCGTTGATGTTCCAATCCATGATGGACAGTCGATTCGCCGGGACTGCAAGGCTTGTGATGCGTTCTATAGCTTTGTCCGCTGGTATGGCGAAGACTGCCAACCGCCCCCGCCTAGCAAGCCTAAACCTTGCTTTTTTTGTGGTGGTCGTACGGTTCACTCGCATTCGTGTGAACAGCAACGGCGTTCATGGATTGTGATGCCGGCTGGCAAGTACAAGGGGACGCCCGTTAGCGGAGTCCCACAAGATTACCTTGCTTGGTTTTTGAAGAAAATAAAATCGATTGATGCCGATGTTCGAGACGAAATCAAACGTGTTCGTACGTGAGTTGCGCGCACTCGCCACTCTACGTGGCAATGTGCATTCCGAGAATACGCCTGAATTACTCATGCGATTTGCCAATAATTCTCACATTTAATCGAATCAAGGTAGTTGACATAATGTCAATTGCTGTGCGATAATTCAGTGCATGGCGAAGAAACGTAAAAAACGAGATTTGGTGAGTGACCAAGTGCGGGTATTGATAGGCAATTGTGGGCTATCGCGTTACGAAATCGCGAAGCGAACTGGCATCGACGCTTCCGCATTAGCTCGGTTCGTGTCGGGCGAGCGCGGCCTGTCAAGCCGAGCACTGGATACGCTTGGCGAATTGCTTGACCTGGAAGTCATCATGCACCGCACCGTCGGCAACAGTCACCAGAAAGGCAAATAACGATGCGAGTTTTCAAATCCACCTACAAAGACCGCAAAGGCAAAACCAAGGAAACGGCGAAATGGTACGTCGAATTCCGAGACCACCTTGAAACCGTGCGTCGGCTGCCGGCCTATTCGGACAAAAAGCAATCCGAGGAACTTGGGCGGAAGATCGAGAAGCTAGTTGACTTTCGCTGTAACGGCGAATCGCCCGATAAAGCCATGCGTCGCTGGTTGGAATCGATTCCTGCGCGAATACGCAGGCGATTGGCGGAAATCGGCGTGCTTGACGCTCGTAACGTGTCGGCCGGAAAGACGATCTTCACGCACATCGACGAATTCGAGAAATCGCTGTTGTCAAAGGGAAATTCCGAAAAACATTCGCGACTCGTCAGCAATCGGGCACGCCGGATCATGCGTGAATGCCGGTTCAATTTCTGGTCGGATCTTTCCGCTTCTAAGGTTCAATCGTGCATTGCGGATTTGCGTGATAACGACCGCGAAATGAGCATTCAAACACAGAACTTTTATTTGCAGGCAATCAAGCAGTTCTGCAAGTGGATGGTTCGCGATGGTCGAACCAGCGAGTCGCCGGTAGAGCATCTGCAAGGGAAAAACGTGCAGACCGATCGGCGACACGACCGCCGGGCGTTATCCGTCGATGAACTCAAATGGTTGCTCGACACGACGGCTACGGGGCCGGAACGTGAGGGAATCGACGGGTACGAGCGATACCTGATTTACCGGCTGGCCGTCGAAAGCGGACTGCGAGCCAACGAAGTGCGGTCGTTGCAGCGTTTGAGTTTTGGCCTTCAGGCCGAGCCGCCCACGGTTACTGTGCAGGCCGGTTATTCCAAACGTCGACGAATGGACACGTTGCCACTACGACCTGACACGGCGGAGTTGCTACGCGGCCATTTGATGAACAAGACGCCAGAAGCATCGGCTTTCACGATGCCGAAGAAAGACCGCATGGCCCACGTATTGCGGCAAGACCTTGCGGCTGCACGCGAGCGTTGGATTGAAGCGGCACAAGACGACCAAATTCGAGCCGAACGCGAACGGTCGCACTTTCTTGCCTACCGCGACGAAATGGACCTGGTGGCCGATTTTCAGGCTTTGAGGCACACGTTCATCACGAACCTTGCCAACAGCGGTGTGCATCCCAAGGTTGCTCAACTGTTGGCGCGTCACTCGACCATCACGCTGACGATGGACCGATACACGCACTCGTTGTGGGAAGATTTAAGTGATGCTTTGAGCAAGTTGCCGGACGTTACGCCTACAGCCACGCGAGCTGTCGCGACTGGGACCGATGGCAAGCCGGATGACCGTGCGACTGTCTCGGCGGATTGCTTGGCGCGAAAGCAACCAGAATCACGCAATTCAGTTCAGTTGCATGCAATGAGTGAGACGGACACAGCGAGCGATGACAAAAACGACGATTCGCCACAATCGTCGAGAAAGAATGGAAAACCCCAAGAAAAAAATGGCGGAAGTGCATGGGAATCGAACCCACCGGCCGCATGGTTTACATAC
>CAYFJO010000846.1:0-3297 GCA_964343305.1 uncultured Pirellulaceae bacterium
CAAAAATCGGTGATCTGTTTACGGTGGCTGGCGACCGGACGCATCCGATGGAATGCGGCGGGCTCGCCGTTGCTCGCGCGGGGTCGGCTACTTGCTGATTGTAATCTAGATCGACGTTATTTGGATTTATAACCAATCCACGCTGTTATCGCGAGGCGGAGGCAGCGTCAAAGCTTTCGCGCGGCATGGCCGCAGTCTGAGAACATTCACGGAGTCCACCGATGGCAACGATCACGCTTGCAGTCAACATCCCTTCTGCCGACAAGCCATTCGCCTGGGGTGTGGCTGGGGCGGCGGAACTGGGTTTGCATCGCCGGCAAACGGGACCAACGCCGACACTGGCAATTCCAATTCAATTTAATTAAGCACCCAGAACGCATACGAGTGGCTGGAACACGTCCGCGGTCGCTTGGTTCATCTGCATGCCGTAGATATCAATGTGGAGCAGGGCGGGAACGAACGCAGTAAAGCCACCGTGACTCCGTTGGCTGCGTTTGCGGCGCGGGCGTGATCGACTGCGGGCCTATTGTTGACATCCTGGCCCCGTTGGATCGGGAGATCTGCATGAGCGTTGAGTGTGGAACCGTCGAGCAAGCCGCCACGAGCATCGAACATCTGCGTCAGTTTGTCGGTCCACGATGACTTCGGGTCCGAGGAATACGAGTTAGAACGTCACTTGCTGCCAACAATTGGACCTGTCGACCTGTCCCGTTTTGTCCCCTGCGTTTTGTCCCCTGAGCCACTTGTGATCTCGCCAATCTCATTTGAGTGAAAGGGTTAAGCCACGAAATTCCAGAATTCGGTAATCGCCAATAGGATGGAATCTGCACTTTGCGGTGTCGAGCCGCGATGTCTCTAGTCTCGATTTGAATCATACGAAATACGTCATCCCAGGACTCGTTACGATTACGATTGCGCTCCAGCGTGCTTGTCAACGCAACGGTGAAAAAACCACCTTGCGATCTTCCTCGTTCATCCTTGGGGTAAGTCCAAGATGCTTGACCTCGTTGGGACGAAGTAACATCAGCAAATCCACTTGAAGCAAAGAAGAGCCGGTAAAACAATGGATTCGTCTGCTGTGTGACTACAAGACGTTCGGTGATGGGTCCCGGAATGATTCTAGGATGTGGTGCCGCATAAGTATAGCAAGTATCGGTAATCAAAACGCCTAAACGCGGCTCCTGGCTTCCAATGGATTCAACAAGCTCGCGCCGTGTCACGTACTTGTGTCCAGATGATCCTGCGTCCCAGAAAGTAAGGTAATGTCCAAGGTCATCTGTATAGCTACCGTGTCCTGCGTAGTAAACAATTAGCGTGTCGTATGGACGAATGTTCAATTGTGCAATGGTCTTTAGCACATTGTCACGATTTGGCTTTTGTTGAGGTGCGAAAGTCACTATCGTTAGATTGTCGCTTGCTACATTTGCCATGAATAACCTGCGCATCAGTTCTTTGTTTGCGGCAAAGTCTTGGCCGTCCGAGAGGCCAGACTTCTTCGGAAAGAGATCGTCGGTGGCAAGCACGAGGTAAAGATGACTCCGCGGTGTCGGTGGTTTCGCGCGAAAGAAACGATCTTGAGGATTCTGGACTAACGTGTCGGTTAGAAGGTTGCGGGTACCGGGTTGCACTTGCCATCCAGGCGTTACAAGTTGGGAATGCCAGGGAAGCATCACGGGCCGGTCGACGCGCCGCCACCGCGGGGTGGACGAGCAACCTATCGTCCAAACACTGACCAAAAAGGCAAATACGAGGGCAATAATGGTCCGTCCGGTGCGCCGTGAGTGTCGCATTTCGCATTCCTAACCGAGTCATATTTCGAATAGTGCCTGAAAACGCGGGTGGAGAAACATAGCATGAAACAAGCACGTGATCGCCCAAAGTTTACGATTAATTCCAGAAATCAATGAAAAAGTCCCCGAACTGGTCACTTTGTGACGGAGATGTTTTAGAATTACAGCTATTCTGCATGTAACGTTCAGCGCTCTTCAATAAAACATCCGCACAGCGGAATGAGTCCATGGGTCAAAGTGAACAAGGCAGGCTGACCGAGTTATTCGAATTGGCCGAAGAACTGAGTTCTTTTGACAATGCTCGGCGAAGCGCGGGAAAAACAGACACCAGTGCTTTTCTTGGATTTGTTGCCTGGTTTGTCGGCCTAAATCTCGGCGGACTTCCGGCGGCAATTGCGGCATTGCATGCCGCAGGTAAAGCAGGCAATGAACTAGAGAAACGCCTCCGTCACATCCAAGACGAGAATGCCGAATGCCCGCTCAGCCAATTCTCTGATGAGATACTAGACAAGGCGGATAATCGTTTCTATGACAAATTTGGGCACTGTCCAAGCTACGATGAATGTGGACAGCGGAATTACCTGGAAATCTGCCACGAACTAGCAAAGGCTACTGTGCAGCGGCCTAGCACTGGGGCTGTGAAAGCCAATGATCATCCTCGTCACGTTAGCTCAACCACGCGAAAGTCTGAAAAGACCAATGCTGGTTATGCCGGTGGTTGCGCAACATTTATTGCAGGCTTTGTTGGGTATGTCGTTACAGCCATCATAGGTGCGCTCATCTTGCAGTTTCTTGGGAAGGCAGGGATTTTCGACGTCCTTGCTCAACCTGAACCTATCAAGTCAGCGTGTTTCATTGGTCTCGTAATTGTGTCGTTTATCGGTGCCGCAATCTTTGCTGGAATGGCCTCTGACACCACGAAAGTGAAAAAACAGAACCCATCGCAACGTAATTCTTCAAAGACACGAGCAGGAAAGCAGGCTGCCGAATGGAGTGATTTTGCACGAGTCGTCGCTGGGATTGTGTTTGCGTCGTCATGGTTCGGGTTGTGGTATGTGTTAACTAGTGTAGTTGACGTAATGGACCGGCTGAACGAATCAGGTGTCATCGATGTCGATTCCGATCTCGACAGGACAATTGTCGTGTCCGTTACGTCGGTTGGATTGTCTTTAGTCGCCGGTTCCTTCGCTTGGCTGGTAGGGCGCAGTATTTGAAGAGCGGAAACGAAAAACTAAAACGGGACAGGTCTAATTTGATGGATCCTTCGTTTTTGTCGGGCGACCGCGGGCGCGTAGCGTCGATTCCAAGCCGAGTCTTGCGGCTTGCGTGCCGATGCTTCACTGCCGCCGTAAGGTTGAACGCGATTGACGCTCCGCTAGAGATTCTCACGTTGCTGTGTTGTGAATTCCCTGTGCGCGGGTCAATCACTCGTAGGTCAGTTGGGCGGTCGCAGTGCAATCTTTGGAAGTGGTAAAGCGAATCCAGTGGGCACTGAATGCGGTGGGGA
>CAYFJO010000847.1:0-3287 GCA_964343305.1 uncultured Pirellulaceae bacterium
CTCGAAGGCGTCCGTCAAACACTTGCGAGCATCCACGTTGGTTTGCCCCCAACGGCGACGATGGAACTCTTGGACCATCGCAAGCGCCTGGTGGCGGTTAAGATTCGCTCGCTGGGCATGGTTCGCTTCGTCGCATTCTTCCAACTTCTGGGCATAGAATGACGGCTTGCGAAGCGGCATGTCAAACACGACGTACTTCGACAGGTCTGCTTTGAACGACTGCTCGTCCGAATTTACTGGAACGGCGTCGAATTCCACCTTCGCCAATTCCTTGTCCTCCGAATCGAACCAACGAATGACCACTTGATCGTCGTTGTGTTGCAGCGCGAGGTTCAATTGCTTCTTGTTGTCGACGTAGAGGACCTTGTTCTGAATCTCTCCGTCGTGCGACACGCTGACGATCATGTGCACTGGTTTGACCTGGTCATCTTTTACATCGTCTCGCGTCTCGTCTGCCGATTCAATGGGCGTCAGCTTCAAATCGAAACCGCCTTTGTACTCGCGAACCAGCGAGACGTTGCAGCGACGCGCAAGCGAATCGACCGGCTCAAGTAGATGCGGCACGAATTGTCGCAACTCGGCCAATCGAAGTGAAGTTGCCGGCCGACGTGCGGCGATTCCCAACTCGTCGTACAAATGCCAGATGTTCTCGCCGTCACAAATCATCTGTTCTTCGAGATACATGTCGGTTTGACGTGTGGTCTGAAATCGATCATTCGATGCAACGTAGATATCCGGGCCGTCCTCGCTAAAGCGTATCTTCGCGGGCTGGATCGCGCGACGTGCCCGTTCGATCAACTTCGCGGCATCTTCGTCAACTTGGCCCAACGGTTTGGGCAGGCCGTGTTGCGCGACAATCTCGTTCAACACGTCGGACGCATTGCTATACAGTGCCGGCGCATATCGCGTCATGTCAAACGACCAGTTGTAATGGTGGTAGACCTGGACCGTCGGAGCTTGGAACGTCCAACGTTGCGGCCGGTAGCTCCACCCTTGGTAGCCCCAGAACGGGCCAGTGTCTTCAAGCCGAGTGGCCGCGTCACTGAGCCCATCGATCGCTTTGTGGATGATGTCGAGTTCTTTTTTCGTCTTGCCGAAGGATCGCTTTTGTTGGAGCTCGGTGCGCCGCCGGACGAGATAGTCGGCGGCCAACACCGATGCAACGCCGGGTTGGTTCTTGATTGACTGGCTGTAAATGCCGATCCAAGCCATCGCGACTCGTGGGGCGGCGCGGTAGTACCAACCACGGTCAGCCAGTTGCACGGAAGGTAGCGACTTACGATCGTCCTCGCCTCGAATCAACTCGGTCATCTGGGTCAACGGCATTTCGCCTTCGGCTTGTAACAGTTCGTCCAAACCGCCGTAATCATAGAAGCCGGACGTTTTGGACAGATCGAGCCCATTGTGACCGCCCCAACTCCACACACCAAAGTCGTCCCAGTAACCGTACTGCTGGTTGAACTGCTGGATGTCTTGATTGATCCGGCTCCAGCGCTCGTCCAATGCCAATTGAAACGACGAAGCCAACTCGGGCTGGACCCAATGCAGCGAACTGGCTGACGAGCCTGTCGCTTGCATCAGCAGCGACGGCATCAACGCTCGCTTCTTTTTGTCATCCAACCTGAGCCCCCGAAACAACGGCTCCGTGCCAAAGGCCATCGGCGTCGCGAATCGCCCGCTGACGTTGATTAGTGACATGCTTTGACCGAGTTGTTGCTTCCCGGGAACAATGTCGGAGACGTCAAGCATCGGCCCAAGAGCCAGTAGTTTTCCCAGCGACTTGCGTTCGATCTTGAACAACCGATTGGTCACCGGCATTTCCAAGTCCGAGATTAATCCGTCGTGCACGATGCGTGCAGCTTCGCCCGTTTCCAGATTCATCAGCATCGGTCCCAACATGTCCTTGCCGATGAACCCCATCGCTTGCATCCGTGCGGGATTCTTTGCTGCCGCCGTGACGGACGCGGGCGGGCCGTTGTCGCTTGAAGTTTGTGTCGATCGCAGTGTGGCTGCGGCGTCTTCCGCCCCGGATGCCATCAGCATCCAATAGGTGAGCAACCGCGTTGGATCTCCTTTGCTGTCGAGCAATTGATAGAGCGCGAAACGGCTGTGTCCCGTTCGCTGTGGGCGCGAGTAATAGAACGGCGCGTTAACACGAAACTGAACGCTGTCGACGATTTCCTTGATTGTCTGCGGTTTTGCCTTGGCTTCGATCTTGGCATCGTCGCCTGGGCCGTAGCCATACCAGCCCCATTTGCGTTTGCTCCAATCGATGGGCTCTTTGACGACCTCGATTTTCTTCGGCGCGTTGTACAACGCCCAATGATCCTTGCGGCCGCGTTCGACGTTGAACTCGGCATACATCGCATCGTTTTCCAGCACGATCAAACTCGTAAACGGCGTGACGACGTAATACTGCTTCGACAGCGCGATGATCTCGTCCTTGCGTTCCATGTCAGATTTGGTCAACTCGTCAATGTGCCGCTTGGCCCACAACCGCGGGATGTACTCGGCGTTCTTTTTCGCCCCGTCCATCGACACGACAAACGACTCGGTGTTCTTGCCCACTTTGCCTTCGACTTTGATCTGCACGGGCAAGTCTTTTTCACAGCGTGCGGCAACAGTCAACGTCTCGCCTTCGGACAGCGAACGCGAGCTGGGATACGCGATCGAGTCGAGCACCATTTCCTTGCCCGCGTCGTTGAACAGTTTGACTTTGATCTTCGTCATCCGCGGCGTGTTCAGCGCGGCGATCATGTCGAAAACACGCCAGTCGATGTCATCGTCCGGGTTGATCGTCGTGAACATCCCGCCCGTTTGATCCGCCGCCGATTGCAGGAACAACGAATCGACCTTCTTGCCCACGCCGACGCCGACAAAAGTCGCGCCACGCGGAATCGCTCGCACCAGCGAAAAGACTTCCGTCGCACCGTCCGTCGCCACGCCGTCGCCCACGTAGAGGATATGCGGATTATCGAACTTCGACTCTTCGATCACCTTCTTAACTTCTGCGATCCCGGCCGCCATGTTTGTCGCACCGATGCGTCGGCCCTCCGGCCAAACAAACGTCGGCTTGCCCTCGGCAGTTTCTTCCGGCACAAATCCATGCGGGCGGACATCTTTCATCGGCACCTTGCGCAAGACCGTCTCGGCCTTCGTGTTCAAGTTGATGATCGTCAGCGAATCGTTGTCGTCCGCTTCCTTGACCAGTCGCTCGACGATGTACCGCTGCGCTCGTGCCTCGATCTTTGACCGTGACGCCGAGATGTCGTTGAGCACGATCCACT
>CAYFJO010000848.1:0-3284 GCA_964343305.1 uncultured Pirellulaceae bacterium
AAAGGCGGATGCCGATTTGCGGTTAGCGTTGGAGTTCACGTCCGATCCGCGGATTCGCCTGAGCATACTGCAAACAATGGGGGCGAACTGCGAACGTGTCCTTGGGAATGATGATCTGGCCCTCGAAGCGTACCAGTCGATTGCCGCTTCAAAAACGGCGACCGGCAGCGCGGAGTATTTTACTGGGTTGCAGGGAGCAGCCCGCATACTCACTCGCCGTGGCAAGCATGACGAAGCGCTTAAGGTGCTTGATCTCGTCGACGCCAAAAGACTCGGCGGAAGCTGGGCCGGTTCGATGTTGCTCTCACGCGGTCAGACACTGGAAACAGCCGGCCGCAAGACTGAGGCGCTGAAAGCGTACCGCGCCGTGCTGTCGAGCAAGGCGGCTCACGAAGCCCACCGCAAGGCCGCACAGCAAGCGATTACTCAACTTGAGAACAAAGACAAATAACAGAATGACCGTGAATAGATCCTTCGTATGTCTTTCAGTCGCGTTACTCCATTCTCTACTGGGCTCATGGACTGGACTTCTTGCCGCTGACTTTGTGCTTGTGGATCAGGCGGGGAACACCAAAGCGGCTCCTATCATTACCGTGAAAGACGCGCCGCCTTTCACGCGAGAGGCGGCTGGCGTGCTGGCGGACTGCGTGGAGAAGATCAGCGGTTCGCGTCCCGAAGTGATCGCCGGTGAACCGCAGGTCTCGCCCGCTCGCGCCATCTGGGTTGGCGTTCAGCCGACGGTGAAGAAACTGTTTCCGAAAACAAACTTCGACTTCAAACATCACGAGGAAATCCTCGTCAAGGCGAACGCGCATCACATGGTCATCGCGGGGCGTGATCGCTGGCGTCGGGACCATCTTGTCGTGAAAGGCAAACGCGAAACCGTCAACGGCGTGCAACGCGAATATGGAACGGCGAACGCGGTTTATACCTTCATTCACGATCATCTCGACGTGCGATGGCTCTGGCCGGGCGAGTTGGGCGAGCACTACGAGAAGCGAAAGTCGATCGTCTTCAAGCCGTTTGAGCATCGCTACCATCCGCCGTTGCGAGCGCGTTCCAAAGTGCTTGGTTTTTCCGTGGTGCTCAAGCACAGCGCTTATGGTCAGTCCGGCGTTTGGGCTCGGCGACAGCGAATTCAACTGGATTCGCTGGATGTGAATGGCGGGCATGCCTTCAAGACGTGGTGGGATCGGTTTCACAAGTCGCACCTGGAGTACTTTGCTCTTCAGCCGGACGGCAAGCGAAGCGGCTATCCATCGGCTCGCTACGTGAAACTGTGTGTGTCCAACCCCGACGTCTGGAAGCAATGGTTGGCGGATGTCGAAACGCAGCTCAAGCACAATCCGAACCTGACCATCTTCAACACTTCGCCGAACGATTCGTATGCCACGGGCCACTGCGTCTGCGAGAACTGCAAAGCCTGGGATCATCCGGACGCCGATCTTCGGCCATTCTTCTGGGCTGGCGAAATGGCGCGAGCGCCGGCGATGAGCGATCGCGATCTTCGGTTTGCCAACGAATGTGCGCGTCTGCTCAAGGAACGGTTTCCGAATGAAGACTATCAGGTTTCCGTCAATGCTTACGGCAACGCCCGGCCGGCTCCGCTGAAGACAAAGCCGGATGACCGCGTGGTCGTGATGTCGGTGTGCAACAACTTCTGGAAACTTGATACGTCCGACAAGGACAGCCTGTCGGGAACGCCCTACGCGCGTCACTACGCGAACTGGGGCAAGCTGACCCGAAAGCAGGTTTGGCGTCCGAACACGGGCAACCCGGTCGGCTGGCAGAACGGGCTTCCGGATGTCGCCATCGAACGCATGATGGAGAGTTTTCAATTAGCGATGAAGCATGGTTGCATCGGCGTGCTCATCGATTCCCTGTTGGAAAGTTGGGCGACGCAGGGTTCGATGTATTACGTGTTGGCGCGGATGACGTGGGATCCATCGCAGGATTGGCGGCAGGTTCTGGACGAGTATTACCAGCGAGGATTCGGGCCGGCGGCCGCAGATGTAAAAACGTACTGGCAATTGCTGGAGAACTCGCGCAATCGCAAGGCCGACAAATTCCCGGCCGAAGCGGACGGCTGGTTCGAAGTGTACGACGAAGCCTTCTTCAAGCGGGCCTATGGTCTGCTGGATCGAGGGACCGCGAAACTCGCTGCGAGTGACAAGAAGTATCGTCGCCGAATCGAGTTCCTGCGGATCGGGCTCGACCACACAAGGCTCGCCACTGAACTCCGCGAATTGAGCCTGCGGATGTTGCTCGCCGACGGCAAAGACGACACGATCAACGATCAAGTGCGAGCAAAGTGGACGGCGATGGAAGCGAACGCACAGCGTAACCCGCTCGCTGTTTACTGGCCGCCCCTGCGTCCGGGTGAGAGGATGTTCCGCGGCGGACTGATGCATCCCGACTTCATGGACAAAGGCAAGTCCCGCCACCTCGCCGCGTGGAGACGCAAGGCGGACGAACTGTTCGGAAACGCATCCGCCTCTTCGCCAGCCGAGGCGACGAAACTGCAGGACGCCCGATCCGCAGGCTGGCATCTGGTGTTTCAAGACGAGTTTGACCGGAAGGAGCTAGGCAAGGACTGGAAGGTTGTCGATGGAAAGTGGAAGATTGAGAACAACGCGTTGGTTGGAAGCGGAACTCTGATTTCAACACGCGGACTTCCCGCCGACAATCGCTCCGGTTTTCACCGTCTGGAATTCGAAGCGATGACCACATTGCCCGGCGATGCGAAAGTCAGCGACCTGAGTTCGTTCATGCAAAGCAAGTTCGAGGCCGACGATCGCGAGCCGTGGAAATCCGGTTACTATTTTCAGTTCGGCGGTCATTACAACACGGTCACGCAACTCGCCAAGGCAGGCAAAACGCTTCGTCTACATCCTGATCAGAAGATTACACCGCGGCGTGTCCATAAAATCGTGGTGGAAAACGATCGCGGCAAGTTGCGCTGCTTCGTAGACGGCAAAGCGGTATTCTCTGAAGCGGATGAACGCTCGCTCATCGGTCCAACCCAGAATCATGTCGGACTCTATTTCTACACCCCCGCGCGAGTCCGAAAGGTTAGGGTTTACGTCAAAGGCCTGCCTGACGATCTGGATGTTGATTGAAGATATACTATTCGTTCACAACCAGCTCGTTTAACGGCGCGGCGTAGCCGCAACCAAAGTAGCTTGACTCTCCGAGTCGAGCAGGCACGCGGGATACTCGACTCGGAGAGCTTGTCATTACCCAAGTTTTTAGCAATGACTTCTAACGTGCGTAATTCGCGAAGT
>CAYFJO010000849.1:0-3282 GCA_964343305.1 uncultured Pirellulaceae bacterium
GTCGATTATTACCGCCGAGGTGGCACGAGCATGGCGCGGCCGGAGTATCCAATCAGCGAGCGCATGCACACCGACAGTTGGACCGAAGTTTTTGAAACCTATCATGCCCCCGCCAAAGCCACGTGCGCCGTAATGGCGCTGCATCTGAAATGGGCTCCGGGTGGACGCATTGTATGGAGCGACGTTTCGCTAACACGGACGGAAAAGCCCGCAGGTCGCAAAGTTCGATTGGCAACCGTACACTTCCGTCCAACCGGCGGCAAATCGCCTGCTGAGAATTGCCGCATGTTCGCACCGCTGATTGAAAAGGCCGCCGCCCAAAAGGCAGATCTCGTCGTGCTGCCCGAAACGCTCACCTACTACGGTCTCGGCAAGGACTACGCCGATGTCTCCGAACCGATTCCCGGCCCTTCAACCGAATACTTTGGAAAGCTGGCTCAACGCCACGATCTCTATCTCGTGGCGGGCCTGATCGAACGCGACAAGCATCTGGTCTACAACGTCGCTGTCTTGATCGGACCTGACGGCGAAGTGGCCGGCAAATATCGCAAGGTTTGCCTTCCGCGCAGCGAAGCCGAAGGCGGCATCGCGCCCGGCAAGAATTTCCCGGTGTTCGAAACACGCTTCGGCAATGTCGGCATGATGGTTTGCTACGACGGCTTCTTTCCCGAACCGGCTCGCGAGTTGACCAAACGCGGGGCGGAAGTGATCGCCTGGCCTGTGTGGGGCTGCAATCCGTTGTTGGCAAGAGCCCGCGCCACGGAGAATCACGTCTACCTGATCAGCAGCACCTACACCGCCGCGGACACTAGCTGGATCATCTCCGGCGTCTACGACCACGCGGGCAAGACACTCGCGATGGCCAAAGAGTTTGGCGACGTGGTCATCGCCGAAGTGGACTTAGACCAACGAACGCACTGGTCTGGCATTGGCGACTTCAAAGCCGAAATGTATCGCCGGCGACCCGTCCGGACAAACGGCAGGTGAAAACAATGCGTAGGACGGATTTCCAATCCGTCCGGGACGGGTTGAAAACCCGTCCTACTGGCAAAAGATGCTGATCGTTGCTTCGCCTACTTCGGTTTGTTCGGCAGCTCCGACAAAGTTGGGGACGATTCGATTTTCGCCTCTAATTCACTCAGCTTGCCATCCAGTTTTTCGTACAACTTGGCGATGGAATCCAGCCGCTTGCGTTGATGTTTATGCGAACTGGCGTTCTTCTCGGAAGTGGAGCTTGTTTTTTGCTTCTTCATCAATTCGGCCGCACAGTTGTGAAACAAAGCCACTCCTTTGATCTTGATTGAAAATGTCGCCACAATCCATAGGGCAGCGACCTAGACTTTGGGATGCGTTCAAAATGCTTCCTTATTTCACCGGACTTTATTCACCCGCCTCGAATGCCAACGCCGGCAATCTATCTTTGTTGAACAAGTTGGCCCACGCTCGGTTTTGCGCGTAAGCATAGCGGATGCGTGTTGGCTTTGGCACTTGATCCGACGAGAGGACGACCGTGTCACCTTCGATGGTGGCTTCGGCCCAGTGCCATCGGCCGTCGTCGCTTGCCAGCGCAAAGCCGTGCAACTTACTATCGTGTGCCGTGGTCAAACCTTTTCCGACCTGATCGAACTCGAGGATCACTTTGCTGCCCGCCACTTTGTGAGATCGATAGATTGGGCCGTAAGCCTGCACGCCGGTTTTATAGACCTGGCTCAGCGCGACTTTGGCCGCGCGATTTCCGTATCCCCATTTGTTCGTCGGATGAATTCCCGATCCAAGATCGCTGGCCGGAACCATCCAGGCATTCGCATTATCGTGCATCAGGCGGACGTAAAGGAATCGTTGTTCGCCCGATCCAATGCGAGCGATGTTTGGGAGATCGGCGACGAACGGATTGCCGTTGCGAGTGATCGGATCGTCGTTGGAAAACGCGCATCCACCTCCGCTTGGTTTTTGCACGAACAAGAACGGGAAGTCACCTTGTCCCCAGGCTTCGCGCCATCCTCGCATCAACTCACTCATCATTGTGTGCTGGTCGACCCCAACCACAGCCGTGCGGGATTCACCTTGATCCCACAACACGCCACAGATGCGATAGCCCGCCACCGGTTGAATGAACCGCTCGTAAAGCCCACCGATCTTTCCGCGATTGGACTCGCCTGGTTCGACCGGCGGAGTCGGTTTGCGCCCGCGCGGTTTTTCGCCCTTCGCTTTCGCCGCGGCCACTGCCTTGTCCCACGCTTCGAGTTTTGCTTGATATTGCCGATTTGCAGCGTCGCTGTCGTAGGTCTTGGCAAATTCGGCGACCACAGATTTGCACTTCTCGCTGCTCGCGTAAGTTGCCGGCGGAATCCAAGCTCCCGATGGCGTGCCACCCACTGCTCCAACGATCAAGCCGACCGGAACGTTGAGATCACGCTGAAGCCGCTCGCCAAAAGCAAAATGAATGGCCGAAAACTGCGTCACAGCTTGGGCCGTTGCTTCGTTCCATATCGGCTTGGGGCCGCCCTGCATCAACCGGATGTTCGAAAACGGAGCCTTTTCGGCGAGCGCAGCGAGTGTTGCGTCGTTCTTGGCGTAGGATGCAACTCGGCCCGCCATATTCGACTGGCCCGAGCCAACCCACACGTCGCCGACCAACACGTTCTTGAGTTCCTTCTTCGTCTCCGCCTGGTCCGACTCGATGGTCAGGGTCCTTGGTTTCTTCGAAGCGGCTAATGGCTTCAGCTCGATTCGCCATGCACCATCTTGGTTGGCTTTGGCCGAAGCCGCTTGTTCGGCAAAAGAAATGGTAATTGTCTCGTTCGGTTCCGCATTGCCCCAGATGGCAACGGGTGCGTCTCGCTGCAACACCATGTGGTCGCCAAACATACTGGGAAGCGTGACGGCGGCTTGCACATAAAAAGGAAACATCGCAATCGCGATGACAAGTGCGAATCTGGTTTTCATGCGAACTCTCCAAACAAGGGGAGGCGGGGAAATGAAGCGGACGGCTACTCATGCTACCATGACACCTTGCCAGCGTCATGCACGTACACTTCAAGGAACATCGAATGAGCTTTCCCCGCATTGTTTTGTCAGTCGTATTGTTTGCCGCGGCGCTCCTATTCACGACGCCACCGTTATTTGCGTCGTGCGCACAAGAAGAGTGGTTCGAGCGAAGGACGACCTGGAATGGATTCGACCAGTATTACTTCGCTTGAAGAACCCTGACGAGGAATTAAAGTCGCCAAAATCAAAAGGTAGCAACTCGCACATCTCGCGATGGTGAGAATCGCAAGTGGT
>CAYFJO010000850.1:0-3279 GCA_964343305.1 uncultured Pirellulaceae bacterium
GCCGCCAACACGGTCGTCCCCCGGTAGTCAGGCCCGACTACTGTCCCCGATTTCCCAGAAAGCGCACGGCGCATGGATTCGGCCAAGGCTGAATCGAATGGAACCGGCCTCGGCTTATCGACGTTGTGATGACGGTGTCTCAGGAGAAAGACAATCCGGTCTCCCTCGCGCTGGGCCAGCGTGAACTCTCCCGTCGCGCCGAACCCTTCGTATTTCTCATGTGCGTTCCTGATCTGCTCTAGAGTGTGGTCCAAAGCAATCTCAGGGTTTTCTTCAATCTGATGATCTATCATCGCCTCTGTCAGGCGAGCCTGACTTTGCGCCGTTTCGGCAAGGCGCAGGCGTTGCTGTTGGAAGGCTGTATTGTACAGAACCCCGATGGCGGCACCGCCTACACTTACGGTGACCACCACCATGATCAAGACGAGAATAAGAAACGGCTTCCGACTGCCCACCGCTTTCCCCGTGGATGTGCACGATGCAGTTGGATCTTGCAGACGGTTCAACTTTAGCAAGTGGCGGGCTGTCGGGCGAGTCGCAAATCTTGCAAATCTGGCCTCCAGCCTTTGAAGGGATGTCCGGTAATGGCTAGAAACCGAAGTTCCAGCCACCTCCCGATAATGGCAGATTCTCTATGCTAAACGGACATTAATTGCCGGGATGTCCGTTGATGGGGGGTAGAGCGGACTTCATTTGAGGCCGGTGTTTTCGTCTGCACCTGACCCTTAGCGGACATTCATTGGATCGTTCTGTTTACCGAATTTCCTATGAAGTGGGGCGTCCACCTCCACCATCGCCCGGCTCAGCGGCGGCCCTTGAGAAAAAAGGTCTCCACCTCTCCAATGCTCCGCATCTGCAGGAGGCCCCGCGATTGACAGTTGAACTTGTCCATCAGCGGGCGCGCCAATTGTTCCGAGATGTGGATGTGTCCCGGCAGGCTGTAGGATTCGTAGCGGCTAGCGTGATTTACCGTCGCCCCCCAGACGTCGTAGACGTACTTGTGGTGGCCGATGATGCCGGCGACCACGGGGCCGGTGTGTAGACCGATGCGGATCTTGAAGGGCTTGCTCAGGGTCGTGTTGGTCTCTTCCAAGGCGGCAATCATGCTAAGCGCCATGTCGGCACAGGCTTCCATGTGCCCGGGCATCGGATCAGGAATCCCGGCGACCAGCATGTAGGCGTCGCCAATGGTCTTCACCTTTTCGACGCCGTGCTCCTTGGCCAGGGAATCGAATCGCGAGAACAAGCTGTTGAGGTCCCTGAGCAACTCGGTGGCTTCCATCTGGGCGCTGATCTCGGTGAAGCCCACGAGGTCAGAGAACAACACCGTTGTCGCGTCGAAGTGATCCGCGATCAACTTCTCGCCGGCGTTGATCCGATCGACGATTTGGGGCGGCAGGATGTTGAGCAACAGATTCTCGGAATTCTTCTTTTCGAGCTTGAGCTGCTCCGAATAGAAGTTCTCACGAGCCTGGGCGCGCTTTCTTTCGATACACGCGTTGATGCGCACCTTGAGCAGCAACGCATTGACGGGCTTGAACAGGTAGTCCTCAGCGCCGATCTCCAAGCTCTGGATGACTTTCTCTTGTTTGTTGTTGCCGGAAATCATGATCACCGGGATATTCTGGGTATGACTGTCCGCCTTCAGCCGTGCAAGGACCTCGAATCCATTGAGGTCCGGCATCATTAGATCCAGGAGAATGACGTCAAAAGGTTCTCGGTCTGACATCGCCAGACCCTGACGGCCGCCATCGGCGAAGCTGACGGTATGGCCGATGTTGACGAGCTGGCGGGTGATAATGGAGCGGCTGAACTCTTCGTCGTCGACGACCAGGATATGACCGGTTTCCAGGGCGCGGCCGGCGATGGCAGTCGATCCCTTGATGACCGGGGCCTGTACAGCTTGATTGGCTTTCGGCGACGCACGGCCCTTGGCGGGCTTTTGCTTCGCTGCGCGTTTCGGCTTTCTGGCCATCGATCATCCTGCTTGTCGTCGACCGGGTAGAGGTTGTTGAGCCAACATCCACTTTAGAGACAATTTCGTCAACATAACCCGCCGTCAATGTCTCTTTATGGCTATTAGCAGACATTCAGCCGCTTAGTGATTTACGTTTGCTTTGCCCCCAAAAGCGGACATCCTTTCCAGTCTCAACACACAGCCAATTTTGCCTTTAGATTTTTTTGAAATCTTCAGATTTGCTCTGCGACCATCTAGAGGGTAGCGAGGCGCGAAGGCCCCCCAGCCCCCCGAAGTGTCCCGGCTCGAAGGCCCCCCCGTCACGAGATGAACCTAGGACCAGCCGAACGCATGGCAGGCCGGCTAGACACTACGGCAGGGGGTAGAAAGCCGCAGAGCGCCGGCAGCGCGGGAGCAAGCCGCAGAGCCACGGCAGGGCCGTAGCAGGCCGCGAACATCCCTTCCCCATGGCCGGAAACGTGGGGTGCCGAAAACCCTCGCGGAATTGCAGTGTAACAGCCCCGGAAATCAGCGGGTTTCAAGAGCCTATATATGGGGTGCCAAAATCTATTGTTATCGGCACCCCTTATCAGTAAGCTTGGCAGGCCACACAGAAAGGGGAATGATCATGAGAGTAGCTATTTACGCCCGCGTCTCGACCGATGGCCAATCGGTGAATGCGCAGCTTGCCGACCTTCGGGAAGCGGCAGAGCGGCGCGGCTGGGAGATTGCGCAAGAGCACACCGATAAGGGCATATCCGGCGCGAAGGGGCGCGACCAGCGCCCCGCCCTCGATGCGATGCTGAAGGCAGCCACGCGGGGCGAATTCGATATGGTGGCGGCTTGGTCCGTTGACCGGCTCGGACGAAGCCTACAGCACCTTGTGGCCGGGCTGGGCGATCTACAGGCGGCAAGCGTCGGGCTCTATCTGCACAAGCAAGGGCTCGACACGTCAACGCCAAGCGGGCGCGCCATGTTTGGCATGCTTAGTGTGTTTGCCGAGTTCGAGCGCGACCTGATCCGTGAAAGGGTGCGCGCCGGAATGAAAGTTGCCAAGGCCGAACAAGCAAGCGGTAAAGAACGGCTCCACTGGAATGGGCGGGTTAAGAAGCGGATCGGACGGCCACGGGTCGGCGTTGATATTGAGCGCAAGGTGCGGGAGCTTCGCAAGCAGAAATGGGGCATCAATCGGATTGCTCGGGAGCTTGGCGTCGGCAGTGGCACGGTGAGGAGAATTGCTTATGAGTGAGAAGACCAGTCTGTCATCAGCTGTAGTAATTCAGACTTGATCTGACACCGCTTCTTGAAAAAGGAGAGGGTTA
>CAYFJO010000851.1:0-3277 GCA_964343305.1 uncultured Pirellulaceae bacterium
ACGTGACGAAGGAACTGACGTGGCTGGGAAGCCATCCCGCGATCAGTCCCGACGGTCGCTTTGTCGCCGTGGACAACGCCGGCCACAGCTATCCCGGAGCGGTGTTGATCGTGTCGCTGGATGGTTCCGTTCCACTTCGCGTGTTGTGTTACCACCACGCCTCGTGGGAGTCCGGTCACATCACCCATCCGACCGTCCACTGGAGCCCGGACGGAACCAAACTGCTCTTCATCTCCGACAAGGATTCGCCGGACAAGAAGAAAGGCGACATGTACCTCGCCGTCGTCAAACAGCCGGAAACACCTCGGCAGCCACACATCGCCAACAACCACGCCGCAGGCCCGCTGCTGACGTGGCAACCCGCACGTCGCCACACGGAGACGAAGGAATACGTCGTCATGCGCAGCTTGCCCTCGCCTCGTCCGAATTTGCAGGGAGTCAAGCAGGACCGCACCGGCATCTTCGAAGAAGTCGGCGTCGTCCCGGTGGTGGACACCATCTTGACGAGCAAACACCTCGACGCACGGGCCGCGACGCTGACTGTTGAATCCACGAAAGGCTTTCCCGGCAGCGGCAAACTGTTGATCGCCGGCAACCACTCGATGGCCGAATCCGAGATCGTGACGTACACGGGCAAGACCGAAACGACCTTCCTCAACTGCCAGCGTGGCGAGGATGACAGTCAGCGGGCTATGCATTGGAGCGGCGCACGTGTGTGGAGTTTGAGTGCCATGCAATTCACCGACAAGCTGCCCGATCCAACGCGCCAGTACTACTACACCGTCCGCGCCCGCGAGCACTCCGGCCTGCAGAGCCCGTATTCCCGCATCAGCAACCCGGCGATCTTCAAGGCTGATAGACAGGAAGATTGAGGACAAGAAAATGAAACTCATTGCCAACTGCGAGTCTTGTTCGTGCCCTCGATCATTCGGATGTGCTGAACTTGGCGACTGGCAGAGCCCGTTCAATGCGATACTTACGATGACTACGTGCCCACCAATAACGACGATCACAGGAGCCACAGAGTGACACTTCGAATCCTTTTATTGTTAGCCGTCGTCACAGTTCGGAACGAACCGCTCGCAGCGGAAGACGTTACGGAGCCCATAGACATCGGGGCTCGACGGGAGCTGTTTGTCGACGACCTTATTATCGGCAAGCTCGACGGCACAAAGCTGAAGATGCACGAACCGCATCGACTGCGCCGGATGCCCCGCCGGCCATTCGGGCACTACGCCACCGTGCTGAAAGATGGCGACAGGCTTCGGCTGTACTACCGTGGCGACAAGGTTCCCGGCGCGCATTGGCGCGATGGGTGGGCAAAGTATCACGAAGGCGAAGTGACGCTCTATGCCGAGAGTTCTGATGGCGGGATCAACTGGATGGAGCCAGATCTTGGAATCCATGACGTACCGGAAATGCCGAAGGGCAATGTCGTTCTCGACATGAATACGGACACGTTTTGCGTGACTCACAATTTCACACCGTTCATCGACAATCGCCCCGGCGTTCCGAAGCACGAGCGATACAAGGCGCTCGGTGGCATCAAGTATCCAGCGGCTGACTGGGCAAGGTGGACACCGGAAGAACGGGCAAGGATTGACAAGAAGTATGGCCCCGACGGATTAAAGGCCTTTGCTTCCGCGGATGGTTTGAGATGGCGGCTTATGAGGAAGCAGCCGGTGTTAACCACCGAGTGGGGGAACTATGACAGCCAGAACGTCGCGTTCTGGTTCGAGCCGGAAGGCAAGTATGTCTGTTTCTTTCGCTGGTTCGATAAGGGGTGGCGTTCCGTCCGCCGCAGCACGAGTGATGACTTTCTCAACTGGTCGGATCCCGTCGAGATGAAGGGGCGAGAACCGAAAGAGCATCTTTATACCAACGGAACGCATCCGTACTTCCGTGCTGCTCACATTTGCATCGCGCTGCCGACTCGATTTCAGGCCAGCGAAGGTGCGATCACGGACATCGCTTTTATGGCGACTCGTCCGGGCAGCGATCGTTATCACCGGCACTTCAAGGAAGCGTTCATTCGACCGGGCCTTGGCCCGCGCGGTTGGGGAAATCGCGCCAACTACATTACACAAAATGTTGTCCAGACCAGCCCGACTGAGATGAGCATGTTCATGTACGGCGGCGCTCAATATGTGCTGCGGCTGGACGGATTCATTTCCATCAATGCGGGTTTTGAAGACGGCGAGTTTCTCACGAAGCCGCTGAAGTTCTCCGGCTCGAAGCTGGAGATCAACTACTCAACTGCCGGCGCGGGTCAGATTCGAGTTGAGTTACAGGACGCGGACGGCAAGCCCATTCCCGGCTACACGCTGGGAGACTGCGATCCGATCAAAGGCGACGCCATATCAGGCATTGTTTCGTGGAAAGAGAATTCCGACGTGAGCCAACTGGCCGGCGATACGATCCACGTGCGTTTCGTGATGAACGAAGCCGATGTGTATTCGTTGATGTTTCTCCAGACGACAGATTGAGGAATTTCGAAACGCCTTGTGCGACGCGCCGGTAGGCGCAAAGTCGCCTTCGGCGATCGCGGCCCACTCATTTGGCGTTTTTCCATCTGGTACAATACTTGTTATATATTTCAAGTCGTGAGCTTCGATGACGAGCCGCCACAACTCCCCTTCCCGTTGGGCAACGCAAATGAAGACGCTCATATATATTCTCGTGCTTGCTGGACTCATTGTCGGGTGTTCCCAATCACAAAAAGCCGTGCCTGCCAAACAAACTATACTTCCTGGTTATGTGCGCCCGGACGATCCGGCTATCACCGCTGCGGTTGCCAAGGCGATCTCAACTGCGAAGGCGCACCTTGAGAAGACCGATGGTCGCCCAGTTGATGCATTCTACAAGGCCACGAAAACCACAAACGGATTCGATGTCCATGTGGAGTACGTGACTGGGTATGACAGTTCAGGGCAACCCATTTTTATCCCTGGCGGGCATTGCCACGTGGTGATCTCGGATGAGGGCGTCGTCGTTGAAGTTCAACCCGGAGCCTAGAAGCGGCGGCCGGTCTTCTAACTCGCCGAAACTAGGCAACGTGTACTTCTTTTCGAGCTGAATGCCCGACTTGGACCACAGTGTTTTGCGCCGCAACAAAGGCGCGGAAAATCGGAACAGGAGCGTCGGCGTGAGAAGTTGTTCGTTGGGTATGTCGCTATTGGACTGACCGCCGCCCGTCACCGCAAGCCGGCCTGGCCAGCCAGGTTGAGGAAAAGGGACTCAGCCGCAATTTTGCAGCCGACGAGTTTCTCTTTCCCAG
>CAYFJO010000852.1:0-3275 GCA_964343305.1 uncultured Pirellulaceae bacterium
CCCATACACTTCGGCATACCCGTCGCCTGCATCGTTCGGCCTGCATCGCGGTCAAGCCGGCCCACGAAATCGGTCTCACGGCCGAACCAGTACTTGGAGACGCCGCCGATCGTATGCGTACCACCGACGTCGCCGAACTTCTCCACCAGGATCGTGTCGACGCCCTGCCTGGTCGCGACAAGTGCTGCGGGCATTCCGCTGGTGCCGCCGCCAACCACGACCAACTCACAGGTCGCAACGACGGGCAACTTCCCGGCCTGGGCCGTAATGTGTTTTCCTGTGGTGTAGATCATGTCCAGGAGGTAGTCATCACCCGCCTCCTTCCGGACGCATCGGGTGAGGAACGCTTTGACGTTCGCGTAACTCGAATCCAGCCTGGAGCGTTTCACCCAGGGACGCTGGCACATAATCAGTTCATGCGGAAGTGACGTGCCCGCGGAGGCAAGGACCGCGCTTCTACCGTCCTTTGCAAACTTTGATGTCAGGAAACAGGCATCCAGCGTTGACCCGACAACCAATACGTCGGCGCTCTTGATTACCGGAATCTGTTTGCCTTCGAACGTGACATAGTTTGGGTTTTCTTGCAGGCCGACAGGATATGATTCAGCGCCGTGCGCTGAAATAGTCGACATTAGGCAGAATAGTCCTGCCTGAATTATAACTATGCAATACTTCATAGTTTCCCTTTACGACGAACGTCCAAGGTCAGGCACGGAGCGGAGCGGTGTTGCCTGCACCGTCTTGTTGGTTTGACATCAATCTCCATCAATCAGTGTAAATATTTTCTTCATCTCATTCCGGACGTCCGCATGACCACTTTGTTCTTCCGGTCGGTTTTCCGGGCGGCCCAACTCGTTCACCCTGGTCAGCATTCCCTTGTCGGTATAGATCCACTGAGAAGTACTGATCTCGCTCGGATCACAGCCGATCGGCATATTTCACTCTAAATGCCTCCAACGCCTCCTTTGCGGAAGCAGACAGCTTCTGCTTCGACAGGAATTCACTGGCTCGACGGGCGATAAAAAAATCTTTAGCCTGCAGGAGCTTCACGATGTCTGCCTCGGCTTCTTTGGAAAAGAATTTCCGACTTTCAACCAGGCGCAGGGCTAGATGAATCGGGTAGTAGTCTTGCTGCTCAAGGCTCGATGTTAGTTCCTCGAGGATTTCCTCGTCCAGTTGCTTATCCGACTCGAGGAGTTCGATGACCATGGCAGCATTGTATTCGTCGAGTGCCGCCAGGGTACCAATGAGTTTCCGGTAACAAGTTTTTTTGTCCGGGCTCGCCTGCTGGACATACTGAATCGCCAACTCGATATGGTCTATCCCAGCTGAAGGTAATAGCTCTGCGACTTTGTCTAGGTATTTATTGGTCCCAGGCTTCTGCTTCGATAGGTAGTTGAGAGCGAACTCGATCTTTCGCCAGTCTTTGCTGTCGAGCAGGTGGTGAAGGTATTCCGGAGAACAACGGGACTCGGTCATTGCCTGTAAAATAGCAACAATCTCGGTATTGGCATACTTCCACAACACCCAGGTGGTCCAGGCTGCATCCTTGACGACTGCTTCCTTGACCGCGCCGGGGGTGGCCTTAGAGACTCCATCTATATCATTCTCTTTCGCCTCGTTGTCTTCGGCCGAAGTGGTGTCGTTATTTTCGGTGGCTAGAAATCCAAGTGAGTGATCGTTGAGAATCGATTTCCGGTCTTTCAATATGGAATCGAGTTTCTCATAATCCGCTGGGGTAAATGGAACGTGCTTAAGTTTGGTCAGAGGCTGGCCCTTCGGACATTGCAAACGTTGATAGAACCCCATCGCATCCCAATGCATGGTGACAACCACGAGCTTGCAGACATCATCAAGGCAGACCTTGTTGATGAGCTTCATGCTATAACCAGAGGGGAACCCTTGGGAGTCCACGTGAACAGTGAGGGTGTGTTGCTTTTGGGGTTTCTTTGGGTAAACCGGGTCCGTCAGTTCGACTGTTTTGACCTCGTTTGCATTCGCAGGAACTAGGGATCCAGCGATGAAGTATAGAAATACAAACAACAGCCAAAGAGGTGTCCGAAAAATGTTGCCGTGCTTCTCATTCGCAACCCCTCGGTTGGCCGGGGAATTCAACTTGTGCATGCCTGTCATCATTTAAAGTAGCGAAAAGCCCTCCGTCTTAATGACGTCTCCTGATTTACTAACAAACAGGGCGTCGACCAAGTTCATGGATTCCACCATTTCTTTCGCTTCGTCGGGGCCTAGAATGAAGAGTGCGGTGGATAGTGCATCTGCCTCGAGAGCAGTAGGGGCAGCTACCGAAACACTGGCCAGTTTCGCTGGTGAAAGACCGGTCCGGGGATCGAGCAGGTGATGATGTCGATAGTCGTCGGTAAATCTTGTCGCGTAGTCACCAGAAGTAGAAAGACAACGATCCTGCAATCCGGTTTTTGCAATGCTACCGGTCTGTCGGGGGTGTTGGACCGCGATGTGCCACAGGTCTCTTTGCCGGGGGGAACCTATCGCATTGAGTTCTCCGGTATCGATGAGGGCATGTTCGATACCCCGCTGCTTTAACGCCTGTTGTGCGAGGTCCGCAGCCATTCCCTGCGCCACCCCGTTCAATGTGACCTGCATGCCGGCTCGATCGAAATAGATGATGTCTGGTTGATTACGTATATGCTCCCAACCAATTCTTTGCCGCACCTTTGCGATTTCGGTTTCAGCTGGTAGAGATCCGGTTTCAGCATGATCGGCGTAGAGTTTCCAAAGCGGTTGCACCGTTACGTCAAAAGCTCCTTGGGTGAGTTTTGACAACTCCGCTGATTTGCCTAGGATCGCCACGAGGTCCGGATGCGGGTATCTCAAGACACCTTTACGATTAAGGATGCTCAACTGGCTATCAGGCCGGTAGAGACTCATCAGTTGTTCGACATGTTCAATCTTCGCCAGCGCCTCGTCGATCGCCAGGTCAGCAGCCTTCTTGTCGGCGTGGAAGATCGTGAAGGTGACGTTCGTACCCAGAGCGCGTCCTCGCCGGATGTGTTTGCGCGTTGGTAGCAGGCTGTCAGGCGTGCCATAACCCGGCACCGTACCAAGTAACATGAGCGCAGCACCGCCGCAACTCATACGCAAGAACTGTCGTCGATTGACCATGCTGCTTCCTTGTTGATTCATGCTTGCCGCTCTCCAGGACGCTGTTTGATGAGAAACATGATGATGTTGGCTTGTTCACGGATGCGGCGCTTGCCAAAGCGAGCAGGAACGCCGGCATTGCTGCAGGTGTTGCCGTT
>CAYFJO010000853.1:0-3247 GCA_964343305.1 uncultured Pirellulaceae bacterium
CCCCGCAAATGGCATGAACCAGATCCCTGGAACCATGCCGTGGGACGTGATCTTATCCATCGTGTGGGCCATGCCCTTGGAGTAAGTGCCGTCGCTCGAATCGGCAAAGACCTTGATCGGCCCGGACTTCCACTGCTTCCAGTCCTTGGAATCACCGTCATAAGCGAAATCTCTGGGGAGAGCTCTCTGCCAACCACTGTCGATCTGTATCACTGATAGACCGAAGGGCTTCAAATGCTCAGCGGCGAATTCAGTATTGGCGGCAATGCTGGCTTCATCTGACCCGGCGTGATACCAGGTACAGTAGACGCCCGGTTTGGGCGGAAGCTTCACCCGGTACTGCTCTACCACATCGTCGGCGTAGGCCTCCAGTCCCAACCGTGCATCGGCAAAGAAACCAACCCCCGCCGTATCGACTGGCCGCTGTTGACCGGGCTTCACGCGGAACTGTCCGAAGTCAGATTGAAGCGAAACAGTTCCCGAGGTATCCGGAACGATGACGCCAATGCCCGTATCGTGCGTGAGGAAACCGGTCACGATTCCGTTGCGTGTCTCCGGATCCGCGACGACCGACCAAGTATAGGAGCCCAGCAATTCGGGGTTTGGGTTGTGAACCGAGTACAGCCCGCCGGTTCCAAGCAATCGAACCTGCTCGATCGGAATTCCGAGGTCGAAGTTAAAGGCGAACAGCGGAGCCCCCACCTTCGTTACTGGTCGAGTGGTCCGATTCCCTGCCGTGAAAGCCATGTGCGCAAACGACTCGCCCGGATAGAGGCGAATAGCCGTCGTCCATCCATTGGCATGGGTGAGTACAAGTTCCTGCCCCTTACCGAATACCGCGTCCTTATGCGAGCGGACAACGGAGGCTTCAACCTTCGACGGGAAGCTGGAACGCGGAATGAAGGTCCGATTCAGCGTCTTGGAATGGAGAACGGCATTACCTCCGTTGACGGAAATAGAAAGAAAGTCGTTTTCAATCTCCGTAGCGGAACCCCGTCCGAGAGCAACACCATTGAATTGGAAAGCGCCGCAACTAAAGGCGAGAAGCACAAACGTGCAGAGATGTCTTGGATTCATCCCAATACCTTCATCATTTAGAATTTCCTCGATGGAATCTGTGCCAGCCGCACCAACGGTCGATTGGGCCAGTATACGTCGTGTCCATGTGTCCTTCAATGATTCTCTGTTTTGCCCGTTGTCGGAAGCCTCCACCCCCAGCCAATCTGCGTCGGTCGCATCGACTTCGCATCGAAGCTGCACACACGTGCCAAGTCAAGAAAACTTCGTTTTCTGTTGTAATTCACGAAGATATCGCGACTTGAGGCAATTCACGCGTTTCAAATTCCGGAAAACTCATCAGCGAAATCCAAACGCCGGAATCCCGTCGAATCGACGGTTTATGGAGAAGCCGTCCTGGCGAATCGTGATTTGCTTGGGAGTGACCGAAAACTCAAGACGGACCGGCCGGTCTTTCCACTGAATCGGAGCCCCTCGTGAAAGGCGGCGTAGCTGAAACAATCGACTTGCCGCTTGATGATCAGGCCGCAGTCCTCCCACTTTTTGCCCGGACGCTTGACGTAGAGCCGAACACCTTCCCAGCCGAAACGCCCAGTCAAAAAAAGTGTATCGTCCGGCCCGCAGACGAGTGTCGGGTACGTCAGCCTACCGCGGAAGATCTCCACGTCGGTCCACTCCGACGCGTCGTTGGGCCTCTTACTTCGTCGATACGGTATCTGGTTGTGATGGACTCCGTACACGGCGTGCAGGTATCCCTTGCTGTCGATCGTCAAGGCCGGGCGGCCATGATCGTCTCTCGCCTTGCTAGGCGTATAGGTGGGCGACCACTTGCCGGTCCGCGACCGTCAGCTCGACGCGCGTGGTTGTCGAGCGCAAGAAGAACTCGACAAACACGCCTTTGATTAGGTAGCATGTCCGTGTTTGGAGCGTATATGGACAAGCTTATTGAAACCAATGCGCCGGGCGAGGCTTTCATCCTCGGCGCGGCCGACAACGTGACGCCCGAGGCCAAAATCGAGCGCGTCCGGTGGATCACCGAGCTGGTCGAACAACGCGGCAGCTACCCGTTGCGTAACACCGCGTAGTGCAACCATGTGCAAGTCAGCAGACCTGCACTCACCAGGATCAGGAGGTCCGTACATAACAGGGTCACGAAATCCGCACACACTGGATGATGATCACACACGACTCATGCGAGACAATGAACACGATCGACGCCTGGTTTGACAATCTGCGTGGAGTGCTTGAGGACCAGCCGCTCACGGCGGTGGACGTGCGCATCGGTGTTTTTTACACGGCGGTGCAACTGTCGAGCGGTCACGTCAGTGTGGCGTTCACGCCGCGCGATTTGGCCGACACTGTTTGCTGTCCCCGCTCGGCTGCGTCCGCCCCGCCCGCGGGAGGACTGGCGGGACAGGACGCCTGGGCGCTGGCCGGCTACGCCACATCGCCGGTGCCGCTTCGGCGTGCCGTGGGAGTTGCCGTGTTGAACGCGCTTTCCGCGCTGGCCATGGACCAGCACGGCGTGCCCGGCGGACAACTGCTCGCCGGCGCCGACGCCCTGGCGGCGGCCGAGGTGCAATCGGACGACCGAGTGGCCATGGTCGGCGCGTTTGTGCCATACATCAAGCGGCTGAAAGAAACCGTGGCCGGCTTGTCGATCGTCGACAAACATCGCGATGCGCTCAAGCCGGACGAACTACCGTTCTGGAAGGCACCTGAGCAGGCCCGGGAAGCCATTTCGCAGGCCAGCGTCGTGGTGATCACCGGCTCGGCGCTGGTCGAAGGCGGCATCGACGCCTTGTTGGAGGCAAGCCGCGGGGCGCGCCAAGTCGTGCTGGCAGGTCCGACGGCTTCGCCGTGGCCGCCGCCGTTTTTCGCGCGCGGCGTGAGCGTGTTGGGCGGCATCCGCGTGCTCGACGGCCCGGCGCTGCTGCAATTGGTCAGCGAAGGCGGCTCTGGCCACTCGTTCCAAACGGCTGCGGAAAAGATGTGCGTGATTCGGCGACCGTAGGCCCGGGTGGCAAACGTCTCACTTGCCTCACCTGGCGCGAGCCGGCCTCGCGCCTGGTTGGCCCGGAACGGCGATTGCGACACAGTTAACAACAATGACCCCTGACGATTCAGACGCGTAGACGCTGACAACCAGGTTCGCACTTCCAGGACGACCGGACGTGCCGTACCACTTTGCCCAACGTTGTTTGTTTGTTGCCGTCTGGCTCGTCGCTGC
>CAYFJO010000854.1:0-3238 GCA_964343305.1 uncultured Pirellulaceae bacterium
TGCACGATTGCGCAACTTTCGACGAACAAGCAACGCTTCGCCCAGATCACCTGTCTCTTGGAATAGTGTTCCAACACCCTCCAGGAATTTGGCGTCGTACCGATGCGGTGCCGCCAGCACATCTCCATACACACTGTTCAGGCGGACATCTGGAAGTGCTATTTGAAATCGCGACCAGTATCTCTTGATGTCCTCTGGAGTAAGATCCCACGCAATTATAAAGAAAGGTGGGTCAGCCAGCAGATTCCTTAGACGAGTCCATGCATGAGACTCGACCAGGTGCCATGGTAATTCCTCTACCTTGCGAACGTTTGCCTTTCCATGCGGCGGCTGATCGTGCTTGCTTGCGTGCCGCGAACGAAACAATTGTTGAAGAATTCGTCTAATTCCCCCGAGGCGACCTGTTCCTGAAAGCTGGGTCGCAATTCTCTGCGGGTGCGTTATTTCCAGAGATTCCCAGTAGTACGCTTGCTTCCCAAAAAAGTCGGCCAAGTGTGTGTGCGGACTCCAGTCAGCTTTGTTGACGAAATGGGCTTCGACCCATTCGGCGACCTCACGGTGATACAGTGTCAATACATTGCCGCCGGGGGCCGTTCGCTCGGTCAGGTAGGGGGCCAAGTCGGAACGGAGTCGGGACCAAATGGCGATGGGAATGCGTCGGGGTCTGCGCGACATCCGGTGTCCGTTAGCAATGCTTCTTCGCAATACGGAGCGACGAAACCTGCGGTCCGCGAAGAGGACTTCCAGAATCTCCGTCTCGCTCAGCCCGCGGCGCGCCGCGGCGAGGTAGCCGAGGGCGCGTTCTACAAGGAAAGGGCCGTGGTTCTCTTGCTGACTGAGCCGGACAAAGAGCTGGCTGAGCAATGCATCGACTTGGCGGTTCGATGAATTCTTCACGTCATCGGCGGTCGGGTCGGGCTCGTTTAATTGGAAATCTGAATAGTAGGATTGCCACAGTTTCACTTCTTCAAACAACAGCTTTAGAAAGAGCGGTTGGCGGCATTGCTCGTTGGAAGCCACTCGCTTTTCGATGAGACATCGTTGGGCCTCTTGGTTTGAATCCTCGTCGTTTGGGCTCGTGCTTTTAAGCGTTCTCCCAGCATTTTCGAGCCAGCGATCAAACAATAGCTCCTTTGCCTGTTTGATGGACAGCGAGCCAAGCGGCCCCGTGTTGTCAGCAATGAGACCGCTTCTTTGAAGTGCGGCGAACGGCTGTCCGGCGGGATCGCCCTCGGTTCGATCGGACAAGCAGGATACGACGATCTTGACGTGTTCGGGTAACGGATTCGTTGGTCCATCTGGCAGCCAAAAAAGCTGTGAGTCGGCATCGGTGTCTGCCAATTGATCCAGTGCGTCAAGGAATAGAATGACTGAGCGGCGAGCGTCTGAAGCGGCCGCAAGATGTTGGCGAAACTCTTGTTGTAGGTCTTGAATCTCCGTGGGGATTGGATTTTCCAGTGGATGATCTCGACGGAGTTCTAGGCAAAGGTTCGTGAGCAGTGATCGCAGATCGGATGATTTGGGTGTCACGCCAAGAAAGCGGATGATGTGACTGCGGCTCGGCGAGACATACTTATGAAAAGCCCTTGCCAGCAAGGCGGTTTTTCCGCAGCCGGAGACTCCGTGAATGACAAAAGGCTGTCGAGAATCATTGTTCAGATAATCGGCTATCCTCTGAAGCGGCCCGTTTGGTTCTTCGCGACCGACGAAGTTGGCCGTGTGCTGTTCGGCGATCCGCCGGTGTTCTTCTCGTTCGATTTCCAGTTCGCGTTCCGGAGAGATCTTGCCGGACGTTGTGTCGGACGTTGCGGGTAGGTCTCCCGACCTGCCCGCCGTTGCGACCGAAGGTCTCTGATTTCGATCGCGGGAGACCTTGCGGTCGGCTTGTGTGGGACGGTCGGGAGACCGTCCCACAACATCGGCGTTCGGTTCCTTGAGTGTCCGCCACTGTTCGATTTCCTTCTCAATCGTCGGCCATAACTCGTCGGCAATTCGCTTTCCGAACGCTTTTGCCCACGACTCGTCCAAGTCGACAACAAGTCTGCCGTCACGCTCGATGAGGCTCGCGTCGTCGTATCTAAGAACGCGTTTCTCACCGAGTCGCTGGGCAACTGCTTCCTTAAGCTGCCGCTGAAAGTGCCCTGTTTCTTCGTCGATCATGCCGTTGTCAGCAAGGTCGAAGAAGTCTTTCACGTCCTGTGCCGCGAAGGAATCACCGTTGTTAATGTCGCGGAAAACCGCCAGGACATGTTGTTCGGCTGCGGGGACTGTTAACGCTCCGGCCCAAATCTCTTGTTCGGTGGCGGAGCCTTGGAAACGCACGATCTGCGGGACGGCCCGTTTTGGGTTGACCCTCGTTGTGGACAGGTCTCCCGACCTGTCCACCCTTTCGACCGTAGGTCTCGAACTTTGATCATGGGAGACCTTTCGGTCAACTTGTGTGGGACGGTCAGGAGACCGCCCCACAACGTGAGTGTCCGCAGCTTGCTGCTCCCAGTCAACTCCGCCAAACCGCTGCGCGAGTTTCGTACGCGAAAACTTAGAGTTGATGATGTTCCACAGGACATCTTGGACATCACGCCAGTCTTGCGTGTCAGTCAGCGGTTGCCCGTTGGTTTGCGTGTAGTCGCGCCCATCGCCCAGGTCTTGCGTGCGTGGTTGTAGGATGCAATTGAGCGTCGTGCGGTCTGGATCGTTTTCCTGGGGATTCCTGACGAGAACATTGTGGTCACATCGGTACCAGTCTCGGAGAATCCGTTCCGCCGACTTGTTGTGTACGCCGGCAATTGAATTTCCGCCTTCTCCACAGGTTCGCGCCGCAGCAACTAGCTCGTTAAATTCCCTTTCCGAAATCTCTTCGGGCAGTGGGCGCCAACCGTAGCGATTGCCCAACAGAATCAGGAAATTCGGCTGGGGAGAAACGTCTTGCGAACGCCGTAGTTCCTCGAAGCAGATCCGCATGGTCCGGTGGTCGAGGCCCGCTTCCGTGGAAACTCCCCACCGCAAGTCGATCGCCTGAAACTGAAAACCTTCGTCAAGACAGCGCCGCTCCAACTCCAAGAAGGCATAACGCTGCAAAGCATCTCGCTCGAATCGAAAATCGGAAAACGGCGAACTAACAAAGATTCGGATGATCGGCCGCTGTCGAGTTCCGCTACGTGGATTGGTCACGATGAATCCAATCGTATTTGATTAGCGGATAGGTAATACCTTGGTGGGCATCTTTTTATTGCGTCCC
>CAYFJO010000855.1:0-3228 GCA_964343305.1 uncultured Pirellulaceae bacterium
CAAGCCAGCCCGCCGTCCAAAACACCGACGGCAATCAAGACGAACCCGCGGATGATCATCCAATCGAGATTCACCGCGGCGAGGGCGACGGCGAAATCACTTTGAATCTGAAAGACGAGAAGATCAGAGATTTACTCGAATTTCTCAGCGACGAAGGTGATTTGAACATTCTGCCGCTGCCTAGCGTCACCGGAAATGTGACAGGCAAAGTTAGCGGGGTCGATGTTTGGACCGCCCTGGTGGCCATTCTCAAGACGACTGGTTACATCGCGCGCCGGGATGGCAACTTCGTCTTTGTTGGCCAACGCGAGGAACTGAACAAGATGGAACTGCTCAACGAGGAGATCAATACGCGGGTCTATCATACGAACTATGTCTCTGCGGCGGAAATCCAAAAACTGATTACACCTATGCTGTCTCCGACGATCGGCAGCACCACCGTTTCGACGCCCTCTGAGGTTGGTATTTCCAGCGACGAATCAAACGCCGGCGGCGACAATTTCGCTGGAAACGAAGTTGTGATTGTTCGGGACTATGAAAAAGTGTTGATTCAGGTTGACGATATGGTCAACCATTTGGACCAACGTCCCCGGCAAGTGTCGATCGAGGCGATGCTGCTAAGCGTCACGTTGGATGATTCTCACAAATGTGGAATCGATTTTGAATTTCTACGTACTAAGAATAATATCCGCGTCGTGGGACACTCGCCGTTGGCAAACCTTGCGAATATTGACACCACGGAAGGTGGCCTCAACGTTGGAATTCTGGATGCGGACATGGGGGCGTTTATCAATGCATTGAATACCATCGGTGATACCGATGTTATTGCTTCACCCCACCTATCATGTCTGAACAAGCAACGCGCGGAAATCCTGATCGGCGATCAAAAGGGCTACCTCAGCACCACTCAAACGGAAACGGCAACGACGCAAACCGTGGACTTCCTGGACGTCGGCACCAAATTGAGAATCCGCCCATTTATATCCTCCGACGGAATGGTGCGGCTCGAAGTCCACCCTGAACTGTCGACCGGTGATGTGAAGCTCGTTGGCGATTTTGCGTTGCCCGAGAAATCGACAACTCAGGTCACCACGAACATTATGATCCCCGATGGCTGCACGGTCGTCATTGGTGGGCTAATCCGTGAAGACATAACGGAAACCATTCAAGAGGTACCCTTTGTCGGCAAGATTCCTGTGCTAGGACGTGTCTTTCGGCACACATCTCAAGCGGTGAAACGCGACGAAATCATTATCCTTTTGACGCCCCGAATTATCGAGGATCCGGCGTATTGCGAAGAAGGCAACGAATGTTTTGCCGACGTGACGCACCGCCAGGCGACGATTCAAGCATCAAAACTGACCTCGATCGGTCGTCACCAATTCAGCCGCCGCTACTATCGATTGGCCAACTCGGCGTGGCGCGCCGGGAACGTCGATGTCGCAATCGACTATCTTGAATTGGCCATCTTCTTTCATCACAACAACCGCGATGCGTTAAAACTGCAAGGCATGATTTTGGAAGACGGCCCCGCGCCGGTCGAGCATCTGAAACACCTTCCCGTTCCCAGCGACTCGCCTGAACCAGAAGAGGGGCTACAACTACCACCGGCGAAAGACGATTCGCCCGAGCGCGAGTTGGACCAACAATTCGAGCGCGGCGGGCTTTTCGATAAACAGTCACGTGCCGAGTCGCCGGTGCAAAACCAAAGAGCTTCCGGCGATGTCAGTCAGCCGGCTCAGAATCTCGCGTCTGGCGATACTTCGGCTCAAAACCAGTTGATTGCAACCCCCGTCACTCGCCCCATCCAAGCAAAGCCGGATTGGCGCGTCAATCTGTCACTTGAAGACCATTCAGGATACGAGCAGCCCGAACTGAAACTGGAATTTCCAACGGGCGTGCACAACGTGGATCCAACCCAGGTCGATGGCGAAGATCCACCCATGCCGGCGTCACTAAACTTCCTCCAAACAGGCGACTAAAAATGTTTCGTCAGATCATTGATACACGATGGATACTTGTCTTGTCACTAGTCACATTGGCATCCGGTTGCGCGAGCATCGGTTCTCAGGACCCGATCGCAGAGGACCAAGCCGCGCCCCAATCCGCCGTCGACGTCGCGGTACGATTCGACCGTCGACGGAACGAAGCACAATTTCAAGCGGCCACGAAACGCTGGGAACAAGGCGACACAAAAGCATGTGAGAAGCTGCTGACAAGTTTGCTGTCACGTGAGCCGAAGCACGTCCAGGCAAAACAATTGCTGGCCGACGTCTACACATCCCAGAAACGGACCGACGAAGCGCTGGCGCAATGGCAGGATCTGTTACAACAGGACCCCGACAACGCAAACTACCATCATTCGATCGGACAGTTGTATGATTCCGTCGGTGACCATGCCAACGCCCAGGCCAATCTTGAACGGGCCGTCGCGTTGGATCCAGACAACCCGGTCTTCAACCTCCATTCAAAAGACAGGGCAACAAAACAGCATCCATCGATCAAGGCAGAGAACGAGCAAGTCCCCGTACCACAAGACGGCATTTCGACCAGCGGCGCCGCCACTGGTGGCGATCAACCAGCCAAGTCCGGACCAGTGACCGTCAGCCTCAGTGACTAACGATCATTGCCGTAGTGGATTTCGCCAGAAATCCTTCCGGACTTAGGGATAGGAATTCTGGCGAATTCCACTACTCAAACCTGACAGTCAATTCCAGGCGAATCCGAACGCAAAAGCCGAACAACAGGAAACGCGGCGACATGGTATTACCGCGGATGCTTCAAATACAGCCCGCGTATCGATCCTTGAAACGTATTCGGCACTTCATAGTCGCCAACTGGCTTGATTAAATCCGCGCCAATTTGGACGCTGTCACCTGGTTCCGATTGAAGCACGTGCGAAGACTTGCCACGCGCGACCAGTTTCTTGTCGACCTTTAGCTGCATATCCCCGTTGGTTTGCCAGAAAACTTCGATCTCGTGACTTCCCTTGCCAAGTGGCTCTCCGGAAATGATGACCGTTCGTTTCCATTGGGCACAGGTGGCGAAAGCAACTCTTCCGGCCGTGAGGTAAACGCAGTAACCCGACTTGTCTCCACCGTGGGCGAAGATCACCCCATCGCCGCGCGCCGGTTCGATGGTGACTCCCAAACGAATCCACTTTCCACCGCTCACTTTGGGAGCCATGTGACGAGGCAATTCCAAATGCGATTTGCCGTCGAACTGCCA
>CAYFJO010000856.1:0-3227 GCA_964343305.1 uncultured Pirellulaceae bacterium
GATCGAAACCGACTCGTTTGGGACTTCAACCGGAACGCTGCCAGGCCTGACTTGATCTGACTAGCCGACATGACGAGGTGTCTCCAGACTCTTCGATTCATCGTCGGTTTCGCGTCACCGTTAATAACGACTCAACGGACCATAACCATCATTAAATACACGAAACGAGCTGCATTTCTACTCATCTTCGTGTTACATGGAATGGCGTTGCCGATCGCCGCTGTGCAAACAACGCGTTGAGTACTGAAGAGATTCAAGGCATGGTTCGCAACACGCGACCGTCTGATCTTCATCCATGAACAGAGTAAGCACCGGCCAAGAAATTAATGTCGTATGAATCGTTGGTTTCGATTAGAAAGTGACTTTGAATTATCACTTTTTACGGAGGCCAAAGGAATGGCATTTCAACTTGATCACCGATTGGATGCGGCGACGGAACAGAATTTACGAGATTTTTTTGCCACGCTTTCGGAGAAGGACCAACGGCGGTTCGCGGCAATTGAAGCCCGCCAACTGGGACACGGTGGCATCGGGTATATCGCTGGGGTGTTAGGATGCTCGCGGCGCACGATTGAACGCGGGACCGAGGAACTGGATGATTTGCCCAAGGATCCGGCGGCGGGACGCATCCGCCGAGCGGGTGCCGGTCGCCCAAAAAAATTACCCCCGATTCCGACGTCGAACAAAATCTGAAGTCGGTGCTGCAAACGCGGACCGCCGGCGATCCGGACGATGTGGACGTGGTCTTCACCGACCTGTCGCCGGTCCAGCTTTCGCAAACCCTGGCCCAGTTGGAGACGCCCGCCAGTGCTGAAACGATTCGTCATTGGATGGATGAAGAAGGGTTGCGCCTGCGGAAGATCCGCAAAGTTCTGGCCGGGGGTGCTTCGGCCGACCGCGACAGGCAGTTTGTGAGGATCGCCGAGTTGATCGACGAGTACGAGTCCGCCGGCAATCCTTATTTTTTTGTGGACACCAAAGCCAAAGAGCACTTGGGCCATCTGTTTCGCGCCGGACGCATTCGCTCCAACGTGGCCTTCCGGGCCTTCGATCATGATTTTCCCAGTTGGGCCGACGGCGTCATCATCCCGCATGGAATCTACGACCAGGTTCGCAACCGTGGGCACATCAACCTCGGCTTGTCGCACGAGACCAGCGAGTTTGCCTGCGACAGCCTGCGTTGGTACTGGAACCGCATCGGACAGCAGTGTTACCGCGACGCGACTTCGCTGCTGCTGTTGTGCGATTGCGGCGGCAGCAACGCGGCCAGCAAGTACATCTTCAAACACGACCTGCCGGCGCTGGCCAACACGATTGGTTTAGAAATCCGCGTGGCGCACTACCCCAGCTATTGCTCGAAATACAACCCGATTGAACGACGCCTGTTTCCGCACATTACGCGTGCCTGTGCGGGGATGCTGTTTGACACGTTGGAAACCGTGGTCACCTTGATGCGCCAAGCGACCACCAGTACCGGCTTGCGAACGACGGTGAACGTCCTTCGCCGCCTGTACGAAACCGGACGCAACGCGACCGCAGAAATGAAAAGCAACTTGAAGATCCTCTTCGATGACCTGCTCCCCAAATGGAACTACCGAGCCGAGCCCCAAAATGCGACAATAATTGTTTGATCAATCCTAAGTGGCTGGTTACTGCTCAACTCATGGGACAACCATCAGGCCGGACAGGCCTCTCAGGCGGTTCGGATAACCGAACCAAAGTTGCCCAATCAGGACCCGAACCACGCTGTTATTAAACGAAAGATATGGGCAACTGCGTAGACCGATGCGAGTTTCGCGACCTACTCCGACGCTGAAGTTGCATCGTCCGCCTACAGTCCGCGCTTCGCCGTGCGCGCGTCGGTGTAAATGACCTCTGAGGTTTTTGACTGGCCTAAGACTACTTCGGTCCGACACACCGAAAGCAGCGAGTCAAATTGATTCACGCTGCCTCCCGGACGCCGAATCTAGTCTTGGCGCGCAGTCAGGAGTGGCACAGCCCACGATTCCCGTTAGGCGCTCATGACAAAAAGAATCCATAACTCACGAACACAACTCGGCGAGATGACCAATGACCGCGTGGCCCCAGGGCGTTAATGGGTGAAGCCCAAGAGGTGAAATGTTCCAGGACGATCGTCTGGTGGCTCATTCAGGGCCTTCCGCGAGGAAGGAACCGCACCAGCTTCGTCTTGGTGGAATGAACGGTTAGTCCAAACTTGCCAAATCGCTTCGGGGTGACTTCCGTGACACGTTGGGCATCGGGCTCATCGCGAACCCCCATCACAAAGTCATCCGCATAGCGGATGAGGAAGCCAGGCTGATCCCGCACGAAGAACTTCAGCGGGTTCAGTCTGAAGGACTGCTGCCAATCGAGGCTTAATGCAATGCTGCTAGAGGAAACATCGCCCCTATAATATGGTAGGATCGCTGCGGAATAAAGGCGATCACACCATGAAACTTGCTTTCCAACTGAACGATCAGAACTTCTTCTTCGATCCATCTTGTTCGCGTGGGTGGGAAACTCGACGATGATCTACATCTCGTGCGAGTTCACTGTCCCCATTGGCCATTACAGCGATGATGACCACCTTCGTTGTCTCAAGCTCGAAATCTATTCGTACGATCAAGTCAGCAACAAAGTAACGTTGGGTCGAATTGGGGCTGATCAACTTATGATTTCCGATGCCCTCAACGAGGGCAGAATTCTATTCGATATTTGCGATCAGGATTCACAAGGTTTGTACGAGGCGTACGTCGCTCTTTTTGACGGGGCTGGTGAATTTCAACAAGAGCTTGAAATTGAAGATCCTGCGGACCATTTGATCTTCGTGTGGATGACAATTTTTCATCCTCGCATTCATCCCTACCGCCAGGCAATCATCGACAAAGTCGGCACGAAGTTTGGATACCAATCCGTACTCGCCATGTGGCACAATACGAGCGAATTAACGGTCGGTGAACTGGCTCAACTTGGTTTTCGAAAAATCGCTCAAAATGCTCTGATCTATCGGCATTCCGCGTGGAATAACCAATTTGGCACCGAGCATCCACGTGGCATTGATGTGCCGCTTGACTTTGAACCAACGCTGGAAGATGAGGAGTGGGTGACAAAGGAAGTCGAAGAAGCGGACTTAGATGGTCCGTAATACGAACGAACATCACACGCTGGAAAATAAGTAGCTGTCCCTTCTATGAATTCGCATGTCCGGAGGTTGTTATTTTTGCTAT
>CAYFJO010000857.1:0-3214 GCA_964343305.1 uncultured Pirellulaceae bacterium
TTTTGACTTCTTACACTGATCCAACGACTAACATGAAGATGTTTCCGGAACTGTCGAACTTTGAAAGTCTCCCCGGCAGAGCCGGGGGTTTACCAAAGGAATTACTTTGACAATCGTAATGGCATTGATTCTGCAAACATAGCGGCCGGGTGTTACGTCGCGAGCTTTCATCTGAGTTCCTTTTGCTTCAGTGGTTATCCAACTTGCCGAGCGATTTCTGCGGCTTTCTGCAAATCCCGTTCGGCGTAGATCTGTGTGACCTTGGCGTTGCTATGGCCAAGTACAACCTGAGCGGCTTCCAGTCCGAACTGTTTTCGCACTTCAGTACCGTGGGTGTGACGTAAGCGATTCGGTCCCCAGCGATGTGACGATTGCCAGTTTTTGAGTTCATCGCGTTGGGAGTTGTTCAATCGAACTTGCCATCCTGTGACTGTTTCGTCGTCTTGTTGGGCAATTGATTCAGGGGGCGGAAAGGCGATGTCGCAGGCGCGATGAATTGCTCGTCTATAGCTGTCTTCTGTGTATCGAGCGCCGGCTTTGCGTTTCGGACTTCGCTTGCGATTGGTGCCCGGACGGTTGCCGTATTTCAACGGTGTTACTCGTTGTTCATGCCGATCGGACAGCCGGTCCCGCTCACTATCGGCCGGTGAAAAACAATACGATTGTTTGTCACGCAACAGATAGGGCCGCAGGATCTCTTGTGACCGTGGCCCAATCATGATGATCCGCTGGCGACCATGATGTTCCGTCTTGTGCGACTCCGGTTGATACGCCCACACATCACTGGTTGTGTCGATGTCGCAAGGGCGGACAATGCAAACTTCGCCGGGCCGACATCCGGTAAGCCGCTGAAATCGCACCATGTCGGCGACAATGGGCGGCAAATGCGGTAGTGTCCGTTCAACGGTCTCGTCGTCGATCGGCGGACCTGGGGCCGATTCGCGGGCCTCGGTTCGATGCTTCCGTAACCCTTCAACCGTGGTCAATCGTTGGAACACCTCGAAGGGAACCAACTCGTTGCTGGCTGCCCATTTGAACATCTGCTTTATACGGGCCGTTTGATCGTTGATGTAGCGCCGACTGGCATCTGACTCGATCAAGCGGGTCTGAAGCGTCTTGAGCGCGAGTGGACCGAAATCCTGGACAAGTTTGTCGCCATAGTGCTTTCTGACGAGCTTCAACATCGGTCGGATGTTGTCGAATGTGCCTGTGGGCTTGCCGTTTCTGCGGTAGTATTGCTCCGCAAACTTCCGATAGGCATTGAGCAATTCAGCTATCGACAGCGGTGGTTGTACATCGTCGGCTGGCAGACGACGACCGTTTTGCTGCCATTCGCCAACAAGCCGATCGTATTCGCGCCGGCTAACCCGAGTGCCGTAGGGACCAAGATAGAAGTCTTTGCCATCTAACGTGACGATGGCTTGGCCGCTGGCTTTGTGTTTGGCGTATTTGGGGACGGATTTGGTGAAACGTGGCATGTGCGGAACTCCCGTTTTGGTTCCAAAACCGTACATACGGTTTTGCGCCATTCGAACGGGCCGCACTGCCAACCGCTGGCAGGTATCCTAAGCGTAGGATTCGGCGGGACTTAAGTAAGAGTGGGCGGTATTGGACTTGAACCAACGACCCCCACGATGTCAACGTGAAGGCGAGCATTCGGAAAACGCTGAAATAGTAGTGTCTGCGGATCATGCCGAAAAATGCCGCACCAACCGCCGCACCAAAATGCCAAATCTGGGTCAAATCGCTGACGAATTGCGAGGCCTTCTGACGACCGAACAGCGCCACGATCTGGCTGAGTTACTCTTGGCTGAATAACGGGATAGATCCTACTTCCGGTTCATCCTGACCAGACGCTCGCGGGTCCGGTTCGAAACTGTGAGGTAACATCATCTCACTGCACAACTACGGGAGGCGAAAGATGAAACGAAGTGACGTCGAACACAAATCACGCTATGTGGCCAAGGTGGCTGGCACGCGCACGATCGTTAGAGCATATCACGTTCGCGGAACAAACAACCTGCTCTGCCGCGACGAACGCACGGGCAGGACGATTCGCCTGTCTGCACGACGCCTTTGGCGGCGAATTTGTTTGACCGGCGGTATTCCTGTTTGAATACTCTGCTCTCAAAGCGTGGAGGCCGCTGTTGAACTTGCCATTACCACGGCGCCGTGGGCGTCTTTCGTATTCCACGTTCCAGCCAAGCGGACATCAGGTCGCTGTCGTCGTGTCCATGGAACAGGTCCGCGAATTCCAAAATGTGGCCAAATTCATGAAGCACTGTGGTTAGCAGGTCCATCTGGTCCAAAGCATCCGCGTCAGCGACCGTGAACTCGCTGTTGTCTAGCGGCGTGGGATCGACGAACCAGCCGAAGCCGGCCGCGTTGGTGTCGATGACGATCGTGTTGTTGGACGCGACTCCGAGCAAGTTGCCGGGCAATTCGCTGATTTGCACGTCGACGGATTCTAGTGTGGCAAGTTGTTGGGTTGTTAGGCCAGTACTTTCCCAGATCGAGATCGCGGCATCGACGATCGGCTGGAGTTGGTTTGGCTGAAGCTCTCGACTCTCGACTCTCGTCCCTCGACCTCTTGCTCGCAGTGGCGTGGTGACAACGCCGGGGTTGGAGAATTCTGACGTGTTGCCGCCCGCATCGGTGGCAGTGGCTGAGATCAAGATGCCAGCCGTCGCACCGCCGGCGGGGACGGTGGCTGTGGGGGTGGTGCCTTCGAGATAGCTGTCTGAGCCGAGGAAAGTCTTGCCGGATCGAGTGAGTCCGTCGGTGATGAAGAAGTCGATGGCCAGAGGGAACGTGGCGTTGGGAGTGATCGTCGGCACCGAGTACGTGATGTCCAGGTTGCCGCCAGTCAGCACGACGGTCGTCAGATCAGGAAAATTTTGTTTTTGGTTGGGACCCACGTCGGGATCGTTCGGGTCGTTGGCGCTGACGCCCGCAATGCCGACTTCGATGCCCAGCGTGGCGTTGTTAAAGATCGAGTTTTGACGAATGGCGTTGCCGGTCGACGTGCCGCCGGTGACTTCCACGCCGGCCGCAATGCCGCTGAAGGCGACGATGTTCCCCGCTCCGGCAGCCGTGCCGCCGATCGTTGTGTTAGTCGCTTGAAACAGTGATACGCTGCCGCGGTTGTTGCCCAGCGCTGTGGTGCCGTCGACCTGCGTGCCAATCGTGTTGCCTTGAATGACGTTGGCGTTGG
>CAYFJO010000858.1:0-3214 GCA_964343305.1 uncultured Pirellulaceae bacterium
TTAGGGTCATACCGCTTCTTCAAAAATCATGCAAGGTGCGCTGTACAACTAAGTGGTGCGAGATTCGTTCGGGTGTTTGAGGATGACCCGATTGAATTAGACAGCGATGCGCTTGGCGACTGGATCTCAACTCTAGCTTGAATTGAGCCACCACCGGGTCCTCTGGCCGATGGAACAGGCGACGCTCAGCCAAACTCTTATTAGCACGCTACGACGTGATTTATGCAATTTCCAGAAGCAAGCCGACAAAGCTGCAATACACGAGCGAACGGTGCGCGGAACGCCTCTACTCGGTGGGCCAATTGTGGAGCGTGAGGAAGTGAAGCTGACCGGAGTAGGTTCCGGCGAGAAATCGGTGGTTCGAAATTACGGCCAAAGAATAGCCACTAGATTCCAAAGGATACACGGCGATTTCTCTGCCAGTCCAGAGATCCCAAATGCGCACGGTTTTGTCATTGCTTGCCGAGAGGGCGTGCTTGCCATCGGGCGTCATCGCCACGGCGGTGACCCCACCAGTGTGACCGCTTAGCGACCTGAGGCAGATGCCGGTGCCCGCATCCCAGACGCGGACGGTGCTTTCGTTACTTGCCGAAAGGACGTGCTTGCCGTCGGGGGCGATTGCCACAGCGGTGACCCCACCAGCGTGACCGCCTAGCGACCTGAGGCAGATGCCGGTATTGACGTCCCAGACGCGGACGGTGTTGTCGTTACTTGCGGAGAGGACGTTCTTGCCGTCGGGGGTGATCGCCACGATGGTGATGCGGCGGAATGCTCCAAGGCGTTGGAATCCCACGCCGAAGTGCTGAAAACCGAGAATGCCCTCGCCACGGTGAATTTCGACCAACGAAAAGACAACGGCAAAAGTCTAAATCGAATTGCCTTCGTCAACGTCGAACGCATCTTCCGTGAGTCGGAGCAATTCAAACGGCGAATGGACAAGTTGAAGTCCGAGATCGAGCCATCGCAACAGCTTTTCAAACAACTGCACGAAGAAGAGCGGATCGACATTACCGACGCGATTGTCAGGCGATTAGAATAAATCAGTGATTTGGCAGACCACTTTTCGGTCGATTGTTGTTGAATTCACCAAACGTACTAGCAGGCTTGAGTACGATTTCTGTTTACAAATGAGTCAAGTTCTAGGCGGCTATCCCGGATTATTCATGACATAGGAAATTCTTGAGCCCCCAAACGCGTCTAAGGAGTGATTCACAAAGCACTTCCTTTCACGCTTGGAGGCTCAGGATGATTTTACACGATGTTTGGAGTTTGGGACTCGATTTTTCTTCTCAAAGGACCATTGAAATTGAACCCGTTGCGGAGAACCTTTCCACCGATACCGGGCTGTTGCTGTTTCGTCAATTCGATGAACAACTCGGACTGACGGCAAGGTTTGCGGCCCAGTTGAGCGACTCCCGACAGGCCCCGGATCACTCCCTCCTGGAAATGGTTCGCAGCCGCCTGTTCGGCATTCTGGCCGGTTACGAAGATCAGAACGATCACGACGCGCTACGCAGTGATGCGGTCTTCAAACTGATCGCTGACCGCTTGCCCGACGACGACGATCTGGCCAGTCAGCCGACGCTGTCGCGGTTTGAAAATGCCGTCACGCCACGCGACCTGTTGAACTTGAAAGCTTGGTTCATCCAGCGGTTTGTCGATTCGTTCGACGAGCCGCCAGCGGAAATTACTTTGGACATCGATTGCTTCGACGACCCGACGCACGGCGCTCAGCAGTTGACTTTCTTCCACGGCTTCTACCGGCAGTATCAATATCTGCTGCGAGTGATCACCTGCGCCCAAAACGACTTGGTGGTGTTGCCGGTGCTTCTGCACGGCACGGCTCACGCCGCCTTGGGGGCCGGCGACGATCTGTGCCGCCTGATCACGGCGCTGCGCGACAAGTTTCCCGATGTGCGGATTCTGGTCCGTGCCGATTGCGGTTATGCCACGCCGGGCTTATACGAGGCGCTGGAACAAGCCCGCGTTGAGTACACGATTGGCATCGGCATGAACGCCGTGTTGCGTCGAGAAAGTGACACGTTGCTGCAAGAAGCGGTGGAAAAATACGAAGAAACCGGCCGTTCGCAGCGGTGGTTCACCGGCCTGTGGTATCAGGCCGGCAGCTGGACCCGTCCGCGCTGGGTCGTCGTCAAGTGTGAAGCTTCCGCGCAAGGCACCAACCGCCGCGCCGTGGTCAGCAACCGGCCCGGCGCGCAAGTCCTCCCTCAAGGCGCCTACGACGAATACACCGACCGCGGTGAAAGTGAAAATCGCAACAAGGAACTGAAGTGCGAGTTGTGCGCCGATCGTTTGAGCGACCATCGTTACCTGGCCAACTGCTTTCGCATGTTTCTACACTGCGCGGCGCACAATCTATTGATCCCGCTTCGTCAACAGATCGCTTCACCGCCACACCAGCCCGCCACCCGCGAACTATCCGAGACCGCCGCCGACCCGCTCGCAGTGCAACACGAAATTCCCGCCGAAACGACCACCGGCCGCACCCGCCGCGGCGACCACAACCGTCGCCGCCAAGCCGACCCGTTGGGCGAAGGCCAGGCCAGCACTTGGCGGATGATGGTGATCAAAGTCGCAGCGCGAATCAAAATCACCGCGCGTCGAGTGCGGGTGTTTCTTTCTGGTAGCTGGCCCTTCCTGTCTTACTTCCGCAACGTGGGCCGCAAGCTGCTCAGCGGCTCGTAGCCATCCTGACATCGTCGCCCGTCCCCCTTCTTTTTGTCCCATTCGCTGATCGCCCTCGTCACTCGGGGGAAGGGGGAGTTGTGCAATTCATTACAAAACTCAATGCACCCGAAATCCCTTGTGACTATCTGGACGACATCCGAAGCAGTCATGAATAATCCGGGCTAGGTGCAGGACGTTGAGCAAGTCCTGAATGCTGTCTTGGATTTGCTTGATGGCTCGGGCCGTTGTGCGGTCGTGAGAATGACGTATTTGGTCGAGAGCATCGGAAAGGCCAAGGGCCAGCAAGCGTGAGTGAACTCGCGTGAAAAACAGGCTGACACGAAGGCCGGTCCGGGTGACTCGGTAGCGTTGCGTCTGGGGGATGCGTTCGATCAGCCCGTGAAGTCGAAGACGTCGCAGGTCATAGGTCATCGCGGCGACGCGGTAGCGGTCCGGCGGCAACGATAATAACTGTGCCACGTCTCGCCGCAGATCGCGGTTGCGAAAGCCTTCCACTTGCAACGCA
>CAYFJO010000859.1:0-3210 GCA_964343305.1 uncultured Pirellulaceae bacterium
CTAACGATGTACCAATTCTTTACCGTGAACGGTTACGATTTATCGCAACGTACTCCCGAGAGAATCGATTGCGCCTCGCACCTTTGCCCGGTGGATGATCGGTCTACTTTTGGTGGCCGCGAGTTTGTCACCGCTTTCGGCCGCCGAACTCTTCATCGGCACAGCGAAGACAAGCATCACGCCGGATGAACCGGTCGCCTTGACGGGCCAGTCCCGCTTACGCGTATCGACTACGGTCGAAACTCCGTGTACGGCGTCCGTGCTCGTCATCGAAGCCCGGGAAGGTGGGAAGAAGATGGACGAACTGATCCTCGTCTCGGCGGATCTGGTCATGTTCCGCTACGATTTGCAGGATCGGTTTCGCGACTACCTGAAGGAGCGGGGTGTCGAATTTGACATCGACAAAGTCATTCTGGCAGCCACCCACACGCACACGGCCCCGGCCATGCTGGACGATCGCTATGCCGTGCCGGATGACGTCATGAAGCCATCGCAGTATGTGGAGTTCCTGAAGGCGCGCCTGGCCGAGGCAATTGGCAGCGCCTGGAAGTCTCGCGAGCGGGGAGGCGTCAGTTGGGGATTCGGTCATGCGGTCGTCGCCTACAACCGGCGGATTTCCTACTTCGACGGCTCGGCCCGGATGTACGGTCCGACGAATGATCCCAAGTTCAGCCACATCGAGGGCTTCGAGGATCACGGCGTCCATGTTCTGTTCGCTCACGACAAGGAGCAACCAGCCGTCCCGGTAGGTGTCGCCATTGATGTCGCATGTCCCGCACAGGAGGTTGAATCGGGAAAGAACCTGAACGCCGATTATTGGCACTACGTTCGCGAAAGACTCTTCAAGGAATTCTCACCGGAAACGGCTGTCCTTGGCCTGTGCGGCGCCGGCGGAGATCAGTCGCCTCATATCCTGTGGCGCAAAGCTGCCGAGGAGCGGATGCGGCGAGCCCGGGGGCTTAATCGTTTGCAGGAAATTGCCCGCAGAATTAATGGGGCCGTCGACGATGCGTGGGCCGTGGCCAAAGACGACGTGCGTTTCGATGTTCCATTCGTGCACTCTGTCCTCAATCTCGACCTTGCCATGCGTCCCATCCCGGAGGCGGATTACCAAAGGGCCAAGCAGGAAATTGCCAAGGCGGCCGTGCGGAAGAACCGCGGGTTGGGATTCCATTGGATGAATGGAATCGTCACTCGCTACGAAATGCAGAAGGCCGGAAAGACCACGCATCCGACAGAAGTCCACGTCATCCGCATCGGCGATATCGCGATCTGCACGAACCCTTACGAGTTGTTCACCGACTTCGGCGTACGGATCCAGTCTCGCAGCCCGGCCGTGCAAACATTCGTGGTGCAACTTGCCGGACAATACGGCAAGGGAGTTATCGGTGGATATGTTCCCACCGAGCGCGCCGTCCAAGGCGGCAGCTACGGGGCGACGATTAAGAGTAACCGTGTGGGGCACGTGGGCGGCCAGCAAATGGTCGACGCAACCGTCGCGGAGTTGAAGCGGTTGTGGGCGAAACAATAGCCTGTCCAAGGAAGTGGAGCGATGCGACTCATGAAACGACGCAGGTATATTCAACACATCGGAGCGGCCGGGATGGCGGGAATTGTCGGCGGACGCGTTGGCGTCGGAGCCACTGCGAAAGTCGCGTTTCTGGATCGCTTAAGGGAGAAGATTCACACGTGGACGGCGTCGCTCTGGGATCCGAAAGCCGGCGGGTTTCGGCGCAATAACAGGATCGGCGCGAATCTCATGAGCAGCACCGACATGGCCTGGATGCGCTACGCGGTGAATGATCCGGATCTCTTCGGCGAACATCGGGACGCATGGATTCGCTATCTTCAGAACAGTCAGAACGCCGAGGCCGGCCGGCTCAGTTACGGCCCCGGTCCCGCCGGCCAAGGACACCCGGATGGCCACGCGATGTGATTGTTCTCGGTCGAATCACCTGGTGTCCGGCCACGGCGAAAAAAATAGAATTCCTGCTGTAGCGAAAGTCGCCAAGACTTTCGGCGATTCCCGCCGACAACTTGCTCCACATCTTTGGCCATTGGTTGCCACTTATTTGACGACAGGCGAAACCGCTCAGCTTTTCCTCATTCTTTCACGACAATATCTTGTCGCTTCTTAAGCCTTCCATACCTGTTTTCGCCAATCAGCCACACCTGCATACTGCCTTTGTCCTGAATCAAATCGGCAGGTATAACAACTTTTCCATTCTGCCGGTCTTGCTCGGAAATGAACACGTTATGTTCACCGTAACTGTTTGTGTCACTCTTGAAGTACACAATAATGATGTTCATGTTGTCGGAACTGAATTCAATTTCCCACGATTCACCCAGGCCAACTTCCTCAGCAGGCATCCTGAAATCGAAGTCGCAAACGGAAAACTCGCACGCTTGGCTCAGGGAATCGTCATTCATCACGCAGTGGGCAGTGTAGTCGCCGCAGGTTGAAAACGAGCGTTCAATTACGCCCTTGCCAGGCCGGTTGATCTTTCCGACAACTGTGTCTCCGCGTTTGATGACAACGGTTTTAATGCCTTGCGCATCCTTGTCCATGACGTTGATCTTCACCGCCTGACCCTTGTGGTATGGAACCCAATCACCGCGGTCGAGAAGCAAAACGCGGTTGATGACAGGAGTCGCGGAATCCTCGTCGTAGTTCGGGAACAAAAACGATTCGGCCTCGTTGTTTCCACGCCAAGCATCCAGGTTGGTAATTCGATACAGCTTTCTGCCTCTTGCACCGATGTGGGAATCGAAACTCGCGGCGCCACGGTTCGTGTTGCTGGTCGTTTCGGGCCGGCTCTCCTCGATCCGCACATGCGTTACTTTGCGATCTCTGCCTCTGGTGATTCCCGTCACGAGTTCTACGTGAGAACCACCGGTCGCGGTCGCGGGTGGCGTGTAGATGACATCGCCCACCCTGGCGGATTGAGCTGACTGTGGCTCCACCAGGGTGACACCATCGCGATACGGCGGGCCATGAAGGCGGCTGACATACCAAATGCCACATTGCAAAGCGTAGCTGGTATACGAGGAGCACACCTTTCCATAGTAGCACTCTGCGTTCTTCACCTCACCATACAAGTTCTCGGTGTACAGCACGCTATGGGGATTCTGGACGGCGGCCAAAAACGTCTTCAGAAAGATGTCAAACCCGATATATCGGCCTACCGACTTGACGCTCGAATATGGAAC
>CAYFJO010000860.1:0-3204 GCA_964343305.1 uncultured Pirellulaceae bacterium
AAAGTTCCTATTCGGCAGGCCAACTTCCCAAGTGTGGATCGCGATCGTTACCTCGCTACCGTGCTTGTAAGCTGTCAAGCCTTGAGTGGTGAGTTGGGAATTCTGTTTGGTTTGCCATTTGGCGACAAACTCAACCGCTGGAGTCCCGTCGGACAGCTTGGCTTCATGTTCTTTTTCCAAATGAGCCTTTCCACTGCCGATCCGTTTCAATCCCGTGACGTAGCGCTGTGCTGCATTGCTAAGGTCTGCGTCTCGGCCCAACGTGTTGACGCTGATAGACAGATTGTTGAAGGCTTTGTAGGCGTTGAAGACATTGCCGTTTGTGGGTTTCCGTTTACCGTACTCGCCGGGGATCCGGACGGTAAAGGAAGGCTTGCCTCGATATTCAAAAGCGTACGGCTGACGCAGAGCATCCAATTGTGCCTTGCTTTCGTCTGGCGTGAGTCTTACTGGCGCAGGAGAGTCTTTGCGTAATGCATTTTCGTTGGAAGTTTTGAACACCCAGGCCGTGTTGTGCGACGGACCATGATCGGCGACAAAGCCGCCAAAATAGATCACCTTTCGATCCTCAGATTCAAAAGGCGAAACAGCATAAGCACGCACTGCCTGAAGCGGACTCTTTTTTACATCAGCCGGACCGTTCACCTCGTTCAACCAGTATTGCGCGTTCTTGTCGCGGATGGCGTACATCGCGCCGGCATAGAAACCTCCCCGCTCATTGCCCTGCCAGCACGGAAACTGACGCCCGCCGATCCAACATTCGAATCCCATAAGCCAAGCGGATTCGTTCGTTGTGGGATTCAGCACAGGCAGAATATTGTTGTAGCCAGCCAACGCGTAATACACAGGGTTTCCGCCGAGACGCTTGCTCATCAGGTCCGCGATACATGCTTCCTTAGTGTGTGCATAGTTTCCTTTGCCATCAGGGTCCAATCGGACGACACAACTCCGAGAGCGGGAGTCGGGAGCCCAGACAAACAACAGCGATTCCCCTAGTCCCTTCGGATTTGGGAGGGCTGACAAACCTCGCACGCCGCCCACAGGAGAAGCAACTTTGCCTTTCGTTAATTGACTCGCATCCAAAATGATCGAGTGAGTGGGCGAACGACCATCGTTCCGCCTGTAGATACTCGTTCCGCTGGAGTAAATGAGCGAACCATTCGACTCGATGATCGACAGGCAGCGTTTGCTTAGGCGACCGGTTTCAGGTGTCTTGTCCCAGCGAATTTTACCCTGCACGTCAGGGTCGTAGCTTCCGGTGAAGATGCCGAGTAGGCCGACAGGCAGGAACAAGCGGTCCACACCCGTGACCTTGTCACGATAAACTGTCATGCTCCGGGTTGAATTGTTTTCACCGCTTTCGCCCGTTGCAGTGAACAATGCACTCTTATCCCATCGACCGGTCTCGTCGTCGCGCACGAAGACATTGATATCGGCTCCTTGAGAGTTGGATGAATACGCTGTGGCGATCAGCAGGTTGACAGGGTTCTCAAGTTCATTTCCTTTGCCGTCGGTCTCGAACGTCACCGATTTGAGATTTTCGGCTCGGAGATTATTCGGCCCTAGTTCGAGATCGACCTCCCATTTTCCGTCTGGGTTGTCGAGCCTAAGGATCTGAGCCCATGGTGTCTTAGCATCCGTACCGCCGTACCAAATATTGCGTGGGTCCATCCAATATCCGTTGGCCGCAAATAGTTTTCCCTTGTGTCCGACCAAGTGCAAGATCTCGGAGCCACCGGCATACCGACCGCTACGGTCCGTGTACCCAGCTCTGTACGATTGAACCCACCCTGAGGAATCCGCAAGTGGTGTCTTTGCTTTTTTAGTCTGGTCATCTGCATTGAGCATCGCGGTTGAGAACATGGAGAGTGCGGCGGCTGTCATGAAGGCTATAACTGCATTCTTTCCCTTCATGGTTTGTTCTCCGTGTCGTCGTGTTTGAGCTGAATTCATCGAACTTTCTGGCTGACAGGCGGGATCAACTCGATCTCAGCAACTTCCAATCCGGTCGGCTCACCTGTATGAGTGAAAGCCCACACGCAAGTCACAACCAGATCGTCGGGTTTGCTGGGCAGTTCGTCTTTGCGATCCCAAACACACGGATCGAGTCCGAACTCGTCAAGATTGAACACAGCTTCGAAATCTCTGTCTCTTTTGAATTGCTCCGCTGGTAGGCGTGCAAGAAACTTGCCCGCAAAGTCTCCATTCGGACGGGCGACTCTGATGCCCAAAAAGAGACCGGCGGCAATCTGCAGCCGACCCCTTACAACGAAGCGAGAACCTGTTTGCACGACGACAGGAGAGTCGTCGGCGCGATTCACAGGAAGCCCGAGCAGGTGCAAAGTGAGTCCCTTATTCTCTTGGGGCACGAACGGAATGGCCTTCAACGATGCTGGCTTGTCGCTCGCGGGAGCTGACCATTTTCCGTAAAGATCCGCTGGATCAAGATGTAATTGACTCTTCCAATCATGAACAACGCTAGGAATCGGCGTGGCTGACATTTCGCCGTCCGAGGAGGTAACGACTCGGTGTTGAGCAGTCACTTGAACCGTTCGACCGTCACTGCGTCGCTTGAATTGGACCTTGCCTTCACTGACATGAAGCGACGTCGAGTCAAGTTCCGTTTCAACTTCAAACCGCGTTCCCAGAACTCTGAGTTCGGCAGACCGTGTGTGGATTAGCATTGGATAGCCTTCGGGCTGTGGAACAACGCTGGCGGAAAGGCGACCTCGCTTCAGGTGCAGTTCCTTTTGGCCGAAATCCGAAAACGTCAACGTTGAAGTCCCAGCGATCATCGCCGTCGAACCGTCGTTGAACTTAAGTTCGAACCAAGAGTCCGGCGCCATGCCTTCGATAGTGCCGCCCGCCAGTTCCGTCCCGACTTTCACATCTCGAACGATCTGTCCGCGGTCGCCAGTCCAGATCAACGCTCCGCTCAAGCCAGTTATTTTGGCAACGGACGGGTCCGAATCGCGACGCTGTGTGGCAACGTCGTTGGTTTCAGGATTCCCACCCAGCGGATAAGCCCGTTGGTAGATCAAGCCTGCTGAAAGCGCCACGATGACCACGGCGGCGGTAGCCAGCATCAGCCGCATGACCGCAGGCTTCGACGCCCACTGGCCATCAGTTATTTTTCGTTCTGCGGCCAGGATGCCTACATCGCGGGATGACTGGCTGCTCTCGCGTAGCGCCTCGGCGAACTCG
>CAYFJO010000861.1:0-3194 GCA_964343305.1 uncultured Pirellulaceae bacterium
GACGCCAAAGTTAAGGGGCCCGCGGCAAAACATCCGGGCGTCATTCACATTGGCAGCCTTGATTTACTGACGAGAGCGCCCGATGAACAAATTGCCACATCACCTTCAAATGAGAATGGCAGTCGTTTTGCCTGGTCATCAGTCATCGCGGCGACGCTATTGCTTTCGATTATCTTCATTGGTCTCGCACTCAATCATCGCAACAAATCAAACGAACATTAACAGGAGCAAATGGCAATGTACAACAAATGCTTTCTCAGCTTGACAGCCCTGGCGTTGACTATTGCCGCATTTGGAATTTCCAAACCAGCCGTCGCTGATCCGTGCGGGATGGTGCCCCCGATCTATCCATCGGGCCAGCCGATTCCGCTCGCTCGCGTCGGACTTCAGCAGACCTATGTGTTCTACAAGGAAGGCGTCGAGACGTTCGTCATCCGGCCCGGCTTCACGGGCAAGGTCGATGAGTTTGGAATGCTGATCCCTTTCCCGACTCCACCGGCCATCCGCAAAGTGCCCGATCACATTTTTGGACACCTCGCCGCGGCCGTCGATCCGCCCGAAGTTGTCGTTGATTTGACTCCGCGACCTGTTTTGCAACGCGCACTGAGTGCGAATCTGAGTTCGGTCGAGGAAAGTCGGGCGCTCGACTTTGACGATGGCGTCAAGGTCCTTCGCCAGGAAGCCGTGGGGATGTATGAAGTCGCGGTGCTGGAAGCGGGCAGTTCGGCGGCTTTAAAACGCTGGATGGACGACCACGGCTACAAGTATCCGGATGGTATGGACAAGCCAGTCGACGATTATGTCAATGATGGCTGGTGTTTTGTGGCGATCAAAACGAAGGTTGGCCAGAAAGGCGGTGTCGATCCCAAGCCAGGTCAGCGGACCGTCAATTCCAAATTGCCCAAGGGTTCGACCTTCGACGGGCATGTTCAAGGTATGGGTTTTCGATTCAAAGTCGATGAACTGGTCGTGCCAATGCGTCTGTCTGCGTTCAACAAGGGCGAGTTACGTAACATCGTTTACCTTGTGACCGATGGTCCGCGGAAGATTCGTTCAATTCCTGAAGAGTATGTCGTGCGACAGATTTCCGGCGAGCAATTGATTAAGAATCTTACTCAACCGCTGCCGCTGCGGATCATCGGTGGCACGGAAGCTGACATTCCCGATTACCGGCGCAAGCAGTTACCTGCAGAGCGAAACCCCGTTCCAAAGAACGGCGCGGCAGGTGAGTTGTTTGCGTCCGACTTGCTGGCGGCCAGCACGGGCGACCTTGCACTCCCTCACGAAGAGCGCGAGAAGGAATTGCTGCGAATCGGCGAACGCTTCGGTCTGCGAGGAGCTGACATCGACAAGCTGAACAACCGATCACTCGACGAAGAGCGGAAGAAGACCGTCGAGCAAGCACTAAGCAAACTCAAAGGCATGACGTTGAGCGTCGTTGACGGTGATTTCCCGCGCGAGTTGCTGGGAAGCCAGAATCTCACCTTCGCCGAGTACAAGATGCCAGGCAAACGCAACCGTCCCGAGACGTACGACGCAAAGTTGAATGCTCCGGCGCCAAAGAAGAAGGGTATCTTGAAAGTGGGTGCACTTTCGCCGCTCAAGCACGTTGAAGCAGTGGCCGCCAACCAACAGCAGCATTCTCACAGGTTGTCGCTGGCTTGGACACTCTCGCTGTTGACGGCAGGGTTACTTGGACTCGTTCTGACCGTGCGACTGAAGAGTCGTTTGAGTCGTTCTTCTCGACTGGCAGCTTTGTTCGCGCTCATGGCAATGACCACAAGCGCTGCGACGTTCGCTCAAGACAAAGCGGAAGAAAAAGACGAGCCAACGATTCGTCAATTGGTGAATCAGTTGAGTCACGCCGACAAAGCCGAAGAGGCGATCAAGGCATTGGTCGCGCGTGCCAAAGAGGCAAAACCGCAGCTGATGGGCGAAGCGATTGAAGGCAACGACCTCGCTCGTCGAGGTTGGGCGATCACCGCCTTGTCGGAGATTGGCGGCAAGGATGTGGACGACTTGCTGGCAAAGGTACACGGTGACGAAAAGCAGTCCATGTTGGTGCGCACTTGGGCTGCCGCCGCACGCATCTATATGACCGAAGGTACGGACAACCTGATCGCCAAGGCTTCGCTTGTGCAGACATTTCCGGCTGTGGGTCGGCCGCTTGGGATGCGGGTGATCGAAGAACTCAGCAAAGACGAAGAAGCATCGCCGGAAGGCATCTTGAGTGTGAGCTTAAAGGTGCCGCAATTGCAACAAGCACTCGTGCCAACGATCCTCGCACTCGGTCCTGAGAAGCTGCTCATTGTCATGACCACCGCCAAAGAGCAGAACGTGCGTCGTCAAGCAACCGCCTACGTCGGCACGCTGGCCCAGAACGGTGACAAATCGGTCGGCAAAGCAGTCGCCGATGTGTACAAGTTTGACGCCGACGCGAAGAACGCTCCTTGGAATGGGGGACCTCTGTACGTGCCTGGCATTCAATGGAACAAAGAGGACGCCACGCTGCTGGTCGGCAACTTGATCGCCTGGCACTTGTGGTGCGACCGCAACAAGAAGGCGTCCGAACAACAGCAGATCTATAACAATCTGCGCAGCGTTGGCCTGTCGCAAGTCGTCGGTTATCAAACGCCGCAGAACACGACTGTCGCCTGGCTTGCTTCATGGGGCAAAGTCGTCGGCCGCGACGGTATCGAGAAAATCTTGAAGGACCAAGGCGCCGAAGACGAAGCGAAGTATTCCAGCGTGCTGGAAAAACTCTAATCAGCAAGAGGAGCGTTGCGATGTGGACGAGACTGTTTCTTGCGTCCTTTGTATTCGGTGCATGCCTTTCTGTTCTGACACAACGTGTGTCGGCAGACCCTTGTGGAATGGTCCCGCCAATTTATCCATCAGGCCAGCCGATTCCACTTGCTCGCGTCGGGCTTCAACAGACCTATGTTTCATACAAAGATGGCGTGGAGACGTTTGTGATTCGTCCTGGGTTTACCGGCAAGGTGGATCAGTTCGGAATGCTGATCCCCTTTCCAACTCCGCCAGCAATTCGCAAAGTGCCTGATCATATTTTTGGGCACATCGCGGCCGCGGTCGATCCGCCGGAAGTTATTGTTGATTTGCGAGTGCAGTATTGGCGGCGTTTTGCCGGAAAGAGTGGCGCAAAAAGAAGGCTCGAAGAACGTCGCGACAATCTC
>CAYFJO010000862.1:0-3188 GCA_964343305.1 uncultured Pirellulaceae bacterium
CGAGAAATCGGTCGAGTGACGACGTGGCTGGCAAGGAAACGCTCCACTTCGAAACAATGCCCCGCTTAACTGCTGGTTTTTGGGCTAGCGTGGATTTTCGATTGTAGCGACACTCCTTTCCCCTATCACGGAAAGGAATCCGAGATGTTGCGACTGCAGCTACACCAATCGAAGGTTCGGGAACTTGTCTTGAATAAAAAAAACGGCTCATCCTGCTAAAAGAACTAGAAAGCCGAATCCTCGAAACCAGTAGTTAAGCGGGCCATTGCTTCGAAATGCGTGTGCAACCTCCACTTCACCAAGCCGCTTCCCTCGCTGTGTTTGAGAAACGAGGCTTCGGCCATCAAAGGAAGGGCGCTGAGCAGTGTGCCATCGACGAGCGTCAGTGTCCGCGAAATCTCTTTCAACCGTTTGCTTGGTCTCAACCGTTTGGTAAAAGGGGTCAGGTCTCTTTTCTGCGAACTCTTGGTGTGTTATGTTACTTGGATGCCACAAGCGAAACGCATTTGTCCGGGGGGAACGGTTTTTCATTGTTTGAATCGTTCGGTTGCGCGATTGACGCTGTTCGAAAAAGACGGCGACTTTGAAGCGTTCGAACGTGTGCTGGAAGAAGCCTACGACTGCGTGTCCCTTCGCATTCTCGACTACGACCTGACGCCTTTTCCGCGCTGACGCACACCTCCGATGTCTACTAGCCCATTCACTTTGTGTACGTAGTAATCACCCGCATCGTCAAATTCGGAATTCTCGGTACTTTAGAGAACCTCGAAATTCACATATGACGATATCCTATTAAATGCAGGCGTTCAGAATTGCATTGATTGTTGCGGGAGTGATCGGCGTTGGTAGTGTATTGACGGTCGGCGCTCAGTCTCCGCACATGTCGATCTCTGATGAGTCGAACAAAGCCGTGGTGCTTTTGGCCGGCCAGCCCGATCACACCACTCCGCCAACACAACAACCCCCTCCTCAATCTTCACCGCCGACGCCCGCGCCGACACCGCCGCGTTTGGATGAATACTCAAATCTCTTTGCGTCGTATCGACGCCCGTCGCGCCGCACACGGCTCGCGCGTTTGCCAAACATGTTTGGAGATTCATTTCTGCGTGGTGGAACGATTCAGTTTTCAAACGTTGGGCCACCCTTCACCAACCGGTCGACTGTGCCGCTGGCCGGCGGTAACCGCGGAACCAAGGTCGGAGAAAACAACAAAGCCATTCCAACCAATCGCATCTATTGTTTGTACAATCATTTTCACAATGCCATTGATACAAGTGTTTCGGGCGGCGTCCCCGGTGGGCCTTTGACCGTAAACGGCCCGGTCGATCGATACACGGTCGGGTTTGAATCAACGTTTCTCGACGAACTTTGGTCCGTGGAACTCCGGATGCCGTTCAGCGGCAGTTACGACTTCTCTTTGAATCCGGCAGTGGCCGCGTCTCGGGTCGACGTGCATGGTGGCAACGTTGGCAATCTCTCCGTGATCCTGAAGCGAATAATCTACGAAGACGCAACCACAGCGGCCTCGATTGGGATGGGCGTGGAAGTTCCAACCGGCAATCGCGCCTCGTCGCGAACTGGCTTGACGAACATCACTTTTGAAAACAACGCGACGATCCTGCATCCGTTTGTGGCGGTGTTACATTCGCCCAATCCGCGGCTCTTCTATCACGGGTTCGCGCAACTCGTCGTTCCGACGTACGGCAATCTCGTGCACATTGGCGGTGCACCGTTGGGTCGTGTCGACGATCAAACGGCCATGTATTTGGATTTGTCGGCGGGATACTGGTTGTCACGTCAGCCAAATGGACTGATCACTGGGATTGCGTCAATCGTTGAGTGTCACTACACGACTACACTCGAATCCGCCGATGTGCTCCGGGGCGCTCCTGGAGCTTTCGCAATTGGCAATCTGGCCAACCAAGTCGACGTCGTCAACGCGACGACCGCCCTGCACCTCGAACTTGGGGGCGACACCACACTGCGCGTCGGCGGCGTGCTGCCGATCACGACCGGCGACAACCGCTTCTTTGACGCCGAAGTGACGATTCAATTGAATCGGTACTATTAATCCACTCTTGGCGACTCGTGAAATCAAAGCAAGCCTGGCAACGATGACGTTGCCAGGCTTGGTTGAGAATTCATGTAAGTCCTTTCCGGTGAAATTCGTTGTCGTCGACCCGCGCGTCCGTCATTTACGCGAGTCGCTTCTCGTGAAGAACTGGCGTCTAGCTGGCGACACGAATCTGGAAATGCAACTCATAACGACCATCGTCGCCGGAGATCTTCATTTTCCTGGTGATCACCTTGGTGCCGCGTAACAGGCGTCGCCGTTCGTCCCAACTCAAACGCAATTCCCGCGGAGCACCAAGACGCTCATCCTTGTTGAGGGTTCCACTGAGCGCGCCAGTTCCCAGTGCGGAAAACATGGTCTCTTTCATCTCCGTGATCGTGTACTTCGCGTCGCTGCCGTTATAGTTACGCGTGCTGGGAGTCGAGTCCTTGCCGATCTCGGTTTTGAAACCCGCGCGATAGACGTCGTGCGCGTCTCCGCGGTCGCTCCCTTTTTCAAGATCATACGTTCTGTCCGCTTGCAGCAAGGCGATACGATAATGACGCGGGGGCCAGGTCGAAACGCCCGGATAGGCGCTTTCCGCGTTGTTGACGTCCTTTTTGGTTTCGTCAATATGCCAGATGGCAAGTCCACCTCGGTCGCCCGAACCGTACGGAATCTTCTGGTCGAGCCCGACCGCTTGACGGTTCTCGATCAGCAAGTATTCGCCATACGAAAATCGTTTCATGATCTTATAAACGACCGCTCCGGGAAGCTCGGCCTGCGGCACTTGACAAACACCGGGTTGCTTGATGAAGGTCGGCGTGATCCAACCAAGCCCAATTTTGCTCCAAGCAAAAAAGTGCGGCGGATGTCGCAAGATCGGACATGTTTGCGTGTTTTTCTGGTTCTTCATGGATTTGAGTGGCTTCCACATTCCAAGAAAGGACTCAATGGTGGGCAGCCGTGAAGTGTCCTGAATAACGTGTTTTTGCGTGCGATATTTTCGCCACAGATTAATTCGCTGACAAATCTTCAGTTTTGCTTCTTTTTCCGTTAAGATGATTTGAAAGTTCTTAGACAGTCTCATTCTTCATCCTGGAGTCACACATGCCTTTTCGTCATCTCACGCGAG
>CAYFJO010000863.1:0-3183 GCA_964343305.1 uncultured Pirellulaceae bacterium
CCGTCGTTCTCGTACCAGGCGATCTTGTCGTCACCGGCCGACGCGCTCAGCACATCGAGATCTCCGTCGCCGTCCACGTCCGCTGCGAACACCGAAAAGGCTCCATCAGCGGCCGTGCTGATCGTGCGGACCGTAAAGTTCTGGCTGCCGTCGTTCTCGTACCAGGCAATCTCGTCGTCATCGCGCGACGCGCTGAGCACGTCCAGATCCCCATCGCCGTCCACATCCGCTGCCAACACCGAATAGGGGAAATCGGCAGCTGTACTTATCGTGCGTGTCGTGAAGTTCTGGCTGCCGTCGTTCTCGTACCAGGCGAGCTTGTTGCCATATCGCGACGCGCTCAGTACATCCAGATCGCCGTCGCCGTCAACGTCAGCCGCAAACACCCATTGGGCTCCATCGACTGATGTGCTGACGATGCGGGTGGTGAAGTTCTGGCTGCCGTCGTTCTCGTACCAGGCAATCTTGTCGTCAAGGAGGGACGCGCTGAGCATGTCCATGTCGCCATCGGAGTCGACGTCCGCTGCGAACACGCTGCGGGCTGCGTTGGCCGCGGCGCTGACAATGTTCTGCCCGCCGAAGACGCCGCTGGCCGCGGCCGGGTTGGCGATGGTGACTTGATAATCCTCCACTTCGCCGTCGGCTGCCGCGCCGCCGACGCCCAAGTCGCCCACCTTGCTGAGCCGAAACCGTGCAAAGGTTGTGCCAGCGATGGCATAGCTGGGAACATCGAACGTCAAGTTGTTGTCGCCCGTCGTGACATTGACCGAATCAAAAATCTGTTCGCCTGGCCCGCCCCAACTGCCGTCACTATTGAAGTCGATCCAAGCGTCCAGTTTGCCGGCTGCGCCTTGGACGTTGACTGTCACCGTCGCATCCAGAGCCCCGACTTGAATCGCGCCGAAAGTCACGCCGTCTTCGTCATCGGGCGAGCCGGTCGTGTCATCCGAATCCGCGCTTGGCGAGTGGGTCCCATCAGGTTCGTCGTCTCGGTTGCTGCCAATCGTTAAGCCTGTCGGTTTATGGCGAGCGCCGTCTTCGGCCAACGTCGTCGGATAGGGCAACGGAGAATCGCCAAAGTCAAATCCCAGGTTCTCGTACCAGGCGATCTTGTCGTCACTCTCCGACGCGCTCAGCACATCGAGGTCCCCGTCCCCGTCGACGTCCGCCGCAAACACTGTAATGGCTCCATCAGCGGCCGTGCTGATTGTGCGGGCGGTGAAGTTCTGACTGCCGTCGTTCTCGTACCAGGCGATCTTGTCATCTGCGTACGACGCACTGAGCACATCGATATCCCCATCCCCGTCCACGTCCGCCGCGAACACAGAAATGGCTCCATCGGCGGCCGTGCTGATTGTTCGTTCGGTGAAGTTCTGACTACCGTCGTTCTCGTACCAGGCGATCTTGTCGTCACCGGCCGACGCGCTCAGCACATCGAGATCTCCGTCGCCGTCCACGTCCGCTGCGAACACCGAAAAGGCTCCATCAGCGGCCGTGCTGATCGTGCGGGCCATAAAGTTCTGGCTGCCGTCGTTCTCGTACCAGGCGATCTTGTCGTCACCGGCCGACGCGCTCAGCACATCGAGATCTCCGTCGCCGTCCACGTCCGCTGCGAACACCGAAAAGGCTCCATCAGCGGCCGTGCTGATCGTGCGGACCGTAAAGTTCTGGCTGCCGTCGTTCTCGTACCAGGCAATCTCGTCGTCATCGCGCGACGCGCTGAGCACGTCCAGATCCCCATCGCCGTCCACATCCGCTGCCAACACCGAATAGGGGAAATCGGCAGCTGTACTTATCGTGCGTGTCGTGAAGTTCTGGCTGCCGTCGTTCTCGTACCAGGCGAGCTTGTTGCCATATCGCGACGCGCTCAGTACATCCAGATCGCCGTCGCCGTCAACGTCAGCCGCAAACACCCATTGGGCTCCATCGACTGATGTGCTGACGATGCGGGTGGTGAAGTTCTGGCTGCCGTCGTTCTCGTACCAGGCAATCTTGTCGTCAAGGAGGGACGCGCTGAGCATGTCCATGTCGCCATCGGAGTCGACGTCCGCTGCGAACACGCTGCGGGCTGCGTTGGCCGCGGCGCTGACAATGTTCTGCCCGCCGAAGACGCCGCTGGCCGCGGCCGGGTTGGCGATGGTGACTTGATAATCCTCCACTTCGCCGTCGGCTGCCGCGCCGCCGACGCCCAAGTCGCCCACCTTGCTGAGCCGAAACCGTGCAAAGGTTGTGCCAGCGATGGCATAGCTGGGAACATCGAACGTCAAGTTGTTGTCGCCCGTCGTGACATTGACCGAATCAAAAATCTGTTCGCCTGGCCCGCCCCAACTGCCGTCACTATTGAAGTCGATCCAAGCGTCCAGTTTGCCGGCTGCGCCTTGGACGTTGACTGTCACCGTCGCATCCAGAGCCCCGACTTGAATCGCGCCGAAAGTCACGCCGTCTTCGTCATCGGGCGAGCCGGTCGTGTCATCCGAATCCGCGCTTGGCGAGTGGGTCCCATCAGGTTCGTCGTCTCGGTTGCTGCCAATCGTTAAGCCTGTCGGTTTATGGCGAGCGCCGTCTTCGGCCAACGTCGTCGGATAGGGCAACGGAGAATCGCCAAAGTCAAATCCCAGGTTCTCGTACCAGGCGATCTTGTCGTCACTCTCCGACGCGCTCAGCACATCGAGGTCCCCGTCCCCGTCGACGTCCGCCGCAAACACTGTAATGGCTCCATCAGCGGCCGTGCTGATTGTGCGGGCGGTGAAGTTCTGACTGCCGTCGTTCTCGTACCAGGCGATCTTGTCATCTGCGTACGACGCACTGAGCACATCGATATCCCCATCCCCGTCCACGTCCGCCGCGAACACAGAAATGGCTCCATCGGCGGCCGTGCTGATTGTTCGTTCGGTGAAGTTCTGACTACCGTCGTTCTCGTACCAGGCGATCTTGTCGTCACCGGCCGACGCGCTCAGCACATCGAGATCTCCGTCGCCGTCCACGTCCGCTGCGAACACCGAAAAGGCTCCATCAGCGGCCGTGCTGATCGTGCGGGCCATAAAGTTCTGGCTGCCGTCGTTCTCGTACCAGGCGATCTTGTCGTCACCGGCCGACGCGCTCAGCACATCGAGATCTCCGTCGCCGTCCACGTCCGCTGCGAACACCGAAAAGGCTCCATCAGCGGCCGTGCTGATCGTGCGG
>CAYFJO010000864.1:0-1806 GCA_964343305.1 uncultured Pirellulaceae bacterium
GCGCGACCGGCAAAGACGGGGACGGCTTCGATCTCTTCGTCGTCCAGGCCGGCGAAAAAACCGGCCACTTCATGATGCGTGTCGGCGATGTCTTCGCGAACCGCTTCGCCGGTGAACAACCAACTCTGCTTGAAATGGTCGAACGTGGTTGGCTCGGAAATAAACGTGTTGGACTCGTGCAACAGGGCGATGATGCCAACTCGCATGATGGATTCCTTGATTCGGTAGGACGGATTGCGAATCCGACCGGTCCCCGGCGCGGGACGGATTCGAAATCCGTCCTACATCCCGGTCACAATTTACGTTAAAAATAACACATCAAACTTGCATTACCATCATCCAACTGGAGAATCGTTCATGACCACCGAAGCGCCGCGGGACATTACGTTGGAGATGATGCGCGAGTCGCTGTACAGCGCCGTCGTCTGTGACGCACTCGACGGTCTTGGCTATCGCAACCAATCGCCGCGCGTCCAGCTACGGCCTTATACGGTCGATGAACTGCTCGTCGGCCGCTGCAAAACAACGCTTTGGGCCGACATGTTTCACGAAGATCCACAACCTTACGAACTGGAACTCAAAGCCGTCGACGAGTGCCAGGCGGACGACGTTTTGATCTCGGCGGCCGGCGGTTCGATGTGTTCTGGCATCTGGGGCGAGTTGTTATCGACGGCGGCGCGCAACAGCGGTTGCGTGGGGGCGATCGTCGATGGTGCGGTACGCGATGTCGCGAAGATGCGCGAGATGGGATTCGCTGTATTCGCTCGCGGCACGTGTATCTACGACAGCCAAAACCGCCAGCGTGTGATCGACGTCGACGTGCCCGTGGAAATCGATGGCGTGCGATTCTGTCCCGGCGATCTGGTGTTCGCGGACGTGGACGGCGTGGTCGTTGTTCCGCAAGCGGTCGAAAACGAAGCCATTCGCCGAGCATGGGAAAAAGTCCACGCCGAAAACGAAACACGCGATGCCATCAAAGCGGGTATGAAAGCAACCGCCGCGTATGAGAAATTCGGCGTGCTTTAGATGCGGCGCCTAACGTTGCGAAAGATAGCAATAGGCGTTCCACAGAAGATCTTGCCACGTTTGCTGACTTTCGAGTGTCGTGACATCGGTTGTCGGATCATTCACCGGTGGAGCGGCTTCCCAATTGGAAAGTTCCTCGGCACTGGGAAGTTCATCCAACTCGGGGAGCGGCGGAAGAGCTTCGACAATTCGCTGCGTGATCTCTTTCGCGTGCGAAATCCGACAGAAGGGACGAAGGATGCGCAAGCGCCGGCGACACAACAGACACGAGCAACACGAACTCTGAACACGCTGGCAAGAACTGTTGGAGGCACTCGGACGACGAGTTGAATCGCTTTCCGCCTCGCCATTTTGCGTAAAACCTTTAATGACCTTGGCCACTTTCAGATCGCCCGCCGTCTCGGCCTGGACCCGCGCCCAAAGCGCACCGTCAGACTCCGACATCTGCTGCAACTTGACGGCCAAGTCACCTAGCGTCGTGGACTCACCGTCCAAAGTAATTTCGCCATCGTCCAATACAACAAAAGACTGCTCTTGCGGCGGCTGGTCGCGGCTGGACATCCTTAACGTGATCCGGTTGTCGGCGATGCGAAGGACGCGGCCCGCCTGATCCGCGGCTGGCACGGGTTGCGTTGCGCTGGCAGGTGGCTGTTGGGCTGCCAACAGTCGAAGCTGTTTTGACGCGTTTGACTGCGACGAAGACGTCGGCACAGGGCGAGACCTGTTTTGTGCCACCTGATACTGCCGTCGCATGCGCTGTCTTGGCTGAAGGAGAGGTCG
>CAYFJO010000864.1:1906-3179 GCA_964343305.1 uncultured Pirellulaceae bacterium
TGCGAAAATAAATCGTTTACGTGATATAACGTGAATACGAAGAATGCAAAGATTGTCATTGCCTGTCGGACGGGTGTCAAGAACGAAAAAACGTAAATACGTGAAAACAAGATGCCGCCGCTAGCCAAAACCCATGAGATTTGACGACGAAACATGCAGATTGGTCGTTGCTCGTTCCACGTGCACGACGCTTCTTGCCTGGGGCACGGGCGCTTAAGCAAAATTGCGGGCAGTACGAATGACCAGTGTATGTCCTCGTTTATGGCTAGTGTGAGTCGCCCCGAATTTTTGGAGAACCTGGCGCACAGTCGACTGCTCAACCGCTCAGTGTTCGACGACGTGGCCCGCCGGCTTGCCCACTTGGACATCGACCAATTGGCGGCCGCTCTGGTTGAAAATGGTTTGCTCACATCGTTTCAGGTCAATCGTCTGCGAGAAGGACGGCGGTCTGGGTTTTATCTGGGCAAATACAAATTGTTGGAACGATTGAAAACGGGTGGCATGGGTGTCATTTATTTAGCCCAACATGTTGCCATGCAACGCGTGGTGGCGCTGAAGATTGTCCAACGCAACGTTCTTTCTCAACCCTATCGGCTGGAACGGTTTGGGCGTGAAACACAAGCAATCGCAGCGATGAATCATCCGAATATCGCCCAGGCGTTCGACTTTGAAACCAAACGGGGTATTCCGTTCTTGGTGATGGAATATGTCGAAGGACTTGACGCGCGATTGCATGTCAAACAGTTCGGCCCGTTGCACTGGTCGCACGCCGCGGACTATGCGCGGCAGGCAGCGATGTCACTGCGACATATTCATCAAGCGGGCTACGTGCATCACGACATCAAACCGTCCAATCTCATGCTCAACCCAAGCGGCTGTTCAAAGACCATCGATTTTGGATTGGTCGGATACATTGGCGAAGCGGAACATTGCGAATCGACGGGCCATCAAATGCGGCAAGGTACTTGGAACTTTGCCGCTCCAGAACAATCGCAGCGAAATTACCGTGCTGATCCGCGTGCGGATGTCTATGGACTTGCGGCGACATTCTTCTATCTGGTCACGGGTCGGCGACTGTTTCACGAGGCGAAGTCCAAGGAAGAAGTCATTATCGCTCATTGCGAGCAGACACCGCCAGCGCTAGCGGATCTTTGTCCCGGCATCCCGCGCGGATTGGCGTATGTTGTTCGCAACATGTTAGCCAAAGACCCTGCGGAGCGGCCGCAGTCGGCGGATGATGTCATTCAATTGTTCCTGCCTTATGCAGAGGCCC
>CAYFJO010000865.1:0-3158 GCA_964343305.1 uncultured Pirellulaceae bacterium
CCGCCGCCGATGGGGCCCGCAGCGTGTTTGCGGCGGACGTGGACGGCGACGGCGATAGCGACGTGCTCAGCGCGTCCTTCACTGACGATAAGATCGCCTGGTACGAGAACGACGGCGGTGAAAACTTCACGAGCCACACCATCAGCACTGCCGCCAATGGTAGCTGGAGCGTGTTTGCGGCGGACGTGGACGGCGACGGCGACACCGATGTGCTCAGCGCGTCCTTAGTAGATGCCAAGATCGCCTGGTACGAGAACCTGGGCTTCGATTTCGGCGACGCGACGTCTCCTTATCCAACGACGCTGGCCGAAGACGGTGCTCGCCACGCAGTGACCGGACCTACATTCGGCACGAATCGGGATGAAGAGGCGGATGGCCAACACTCGGCCAACGCCGATGCCGACGACACGACCGGCGCGCCGGACGATGAAGACGGTGTGACCTTTGGCACGATCCAAGTTGGTGCGTTGGATGCGACAGTGACCGTCAACGTCCAAGGCGCTTCGGGCAAAGTTGACGCCTGGATCGATTTCAACGGTGATGGAAGTTGGGGCGGGCCGGGCGAGCAGATCTTTGATTCGCTGAACGTCGTGACGGGTGACAACAACTTGACCTTCGACGTACCAAACTGGGCGTTTGCTGGCGAGACCTATGCACGATTTCGTCTGAGCACCGCGGGCGATTTGGCACTCGGCGGCTCGGCCATCGATGGCGAGGTTGAAGATCACAAAGTCACGGTTGTCCCACCCACGTTGGCTTCCGGCGTCTTTGGCACGCAGAGTATCGTTGGCACTGCCAGTGGAGCCCAAAGTGTGTTCGCAGCAGATGTGGACGGCGATGGCGACACAGACGTTCTCAGTGCGTCCTTCAGTGACGACAAGATCGCCTGGTACGAGAACGACGGCAACACAAACTTCACGGCCCACACCATCGATACCAGTGCCGATGGGCCCAGGAGCGTGTTTGCCGTGGATGTGGACGGGGATGGTGACACGGACGTCCTCAGCGCGTCCTCCAACGACGGAAAGATTGCCTGGTACGAGAACGACGGCAATGAAAACTTCACCGCCCACACCATCGATACCAATGCCAATGATGCCCGCAGCGTGTTTGCGGCGGACGTGGACGGCGATGGTGACATCGATGTGCTCAGCGCGTCCCGTCTCGACGACAAGATTACCTGGTATGAGAACGATGGCAATGAAAACTTCACGGCCCACACCATCAGCACCGCCCTCAACGGTGGTTCAAGCGTATTTGCGGCGGACGTGGACAGCGACGGTGACATGGACCTGCTCAGCGCGTCCCGCTTCGACGACAAGATCGCCTGGTATGAGAACGACGGCAGTGAAAACTTCACGGCCCATACCATCAGCACTGCCGCCGATGTCGCGTATAGCGTGTTTGCGGCCGACGTAGACGGCGACGGCGACATGGATGTGCTTAGCGCGTCCACCAGCGACGACAAGATCGCCTGGTACGAGAATGACGGCAGTGAAAACTTCACGGCCCACACCATCAGCACTGCCGCCGATGGGGCCCGGAGCGTGTTTGCCGCGGACGTGGACGGAGACGGGGACATCGACGTGCTCAGTGCGTCCCGCTTCGACGACAAGATCGCCTGGTATGAGAACGACGGCAGCGAAAACTTCACGGCCCATACCATCAGCACTGCCATCAATGGGGGCTACGGCGTCTTTGCGGCGGACGTAGACGGTGACGGTGACACCGACGTGCTCAGTGCCTCACCTTTTGACAACAAGATCGCGTGGTACAAACACTTTGGCCTCGATTTTGGCGACGCTCCCGATCCGACTTTCCCCACGTTACTTGCCAGTGACGGAGCGCGGCATGTACTCAGCTCAACCTTGCACATGGGAGCGTCCGTGGATGCAGACCCCAATGGCCAACCCAATGCGACGGCAACTGGCGACGATTCGGACGGCAACGATGACGAAGATGGCGTCACGGTCAACGGATCGCTGGTACCGGGCCAACTGGCGTCGTTCACGATCAACGCGTCGGAGGCGGGACTGGTTGACGCGTGGATCGATCTGAATGGCGACGGTGTTTGGACGCATCCTGACGAACAGCTTCTGGCAAGTGAGCCGGTCGTGGCGGGCGACAATTCATTCAGCCAACTGTTGCCCACCAACGCTGCATTTGGACCGACGTTCTTACGATTCAGAATCAGTTCCAGCGGCGGACTTACACCAACCGGATCGGCAGATGATGGCGAGGTTGAGGATTATCAAGCCACGATCGAAACCGTGAATCAATTTGTCGTCAACTCGACGGGCGACCTGGGCGACAACAATCTCGGCGACGACGTTTGTGATACGGGCGGGACCGTTGGCGCGGACCCGGAATGTACTTTGCGCGCCGCCTTGCAACAGGCCAACAGTACGGCCAATACAGCCGCTGGGCCGGACGTGATCATCTTCAACATTCCTGGCGCGGGTCCTCACACGATCAGTCCGGCATCCGCTTTGCCAGCGATCAACGACCCGGCCATCGTCGACGGCACGACGGAACCCGACTTTGCCGGCACACCGGTCGTTGAACTCAACGGCACATCCGCCGGCGCGGGAACGAATGGTTTGCGAATCTTCGCTGGCAACAGCACCGTCCGCGGGCTGACGATCAATCGTTTTATGGGATCGGGCATCCGAATTGAAACCGGCAGCGGCAACACCGTCGAAGGGAATTACATTGGCACGAACGTTGCCGGCACCGCGGATCAAGGCAACACGCAGCACGGCATTTTCATTTTGAATTCGTCCAACAACACCGTTGGCGGCACCACCGCGGCGGTTCGCAATGTTATCTCGGGCAACGACCTGAACGGCATCTCGATGTCGCAGTCGGGCGGCACGTCGATCGGCAACGTGATCGCGGGCAACCACATCGGCACCAACGCGGCAGGCACCGCGGCGCTGGGCAACGCCTTTCAAGGCATTCGTACGTTCTCCGTCAGCAACAACACGATCGGCGGCACAGCGACCGGCGCGGGCAACGTCATTTCGGCCAGCGGGCAGGCGGGAATCCAATTCCAAGGCGGTGCCAATAACACCGTCCAGGCCAACCGCATCGGCACCGACGTGGCCGGCACCGCCGATCTGGGCAACACGCTGCACGGCGTGCACCTGCTCAACTCG
>CAYFJO010000866.1:0-3151 GCA_964343305.1 uncultured Pirellulaceae bacterium
AGATCCTGCAAAAGTTGCCCGTCGCTGGCGTCGTGTTCAGAAAAACGCCGATGTTCTCTTTGTCGCCCGATCCGCCAATGATCACGTCCATGCGTCCGTCGTCGTTCATGTCGCAAAGCACCAACGGATCCGCGTCCCAACCTCGCGACTCAAGCACGACTTCGAAATTCCCATCACCGCGATTCTCAAACACCTTTTGCCGGCCGTAGCGCCGATTGGAAATTGCCAGGTCGAGATCTCCGTCGTTATCCAAGTCCGCCGGCATCGCAACGTGCAAATACGGGCACCGCTGTTGGACAAAGTCCGTCAGCGGGCCAGCTTTGCGTTCAAAACGGCCACGTCCAACGTTCAAATACAATCCAGCCTCGTCACTTGATGCGATCAAGACGTCCACATCCTGGTCCTGATCAATGTCCTGAAAGTGAAACGGTGCACCAAGTTTGGGCAGACCTGTTGCTTGGGATGCTTCGACATACGTGCTGTCCTCGCTACCCCAAAGATAGCGGCCGACGCGATCGCCCGAATACGAACCAAACCCGCTGATCACCAGATCCTTGCGACCGTCGCTGTTCAAGTCGTGATCGCCAATGTATCTGAATTTGATGAACCGGTTGTTCTTCTGGCTGCGCAGGTCCGCGATTTCTTGTGCGACTTTCTCGGGCAGTTTGAATCCCGGTGTGAAAGGCGACTCGACCTTCTTGAACACTGCGGCCGTCGGGTCAAAGAGACACTCGATCCGTTTACCGCGGCGGACTTGAAAGATGTCCAGATAGCCGTCGCCGTTCAGATCCGTCACACCGGCGGGATGATTGATCGGGTGCAGCGAATAGGACGCTTTGACAAATCGCTTGCCACCTTCGTTCAACAGGCACGGCGTCTTGGTGTCGTCCAGCAACCCGGCAATGTCCAAGTCGCCGTCACCGTCAAAATCCCAGACCAAAGGATAGTCGTCCGTCGACGGAACGACGCCATCGACGCCCAACTCGCTCGTCACATCTACAAATCGAAGCTGGCCGGTTTCCCGTCGCAGATTCTTGATGATCAAACCATTCATCGAGCCGTGGATGCAGACGATCAGATCCAAATCGTTGTCCAGGTCGTAATCAAACGCCGACAATCCCCACAACCACCATTCGTGCCCACGCAGCGCGTTGCCTTTTTTCTGTTCTAAAGCGACCCGCCGAGCCATGAGGATCTCGTTCAGCCCCGTGCCATCTTGTTGTTGAAATTTGATTTCAGTGCCATCGCCAGCAACGAATGGGACAGACATCGCGATTAGGAGCACAAGCGATCTTCTAAATTGCGGCATCAATACGTACCTGAAATCTCGGCAGCCGAACTTGCCAGAGTTTGGATTGGAGCAGCCATTATGCCGCCGCCAGTTGTTGGAGTCCAGGCTTTAGCCTGTCATTGTGGTCGCCTTATTGGACGCGGGTGGTGGTACAGTTTGGTGAAGAACAACCCGGCTGCTTTGAAGCAGCCGGGTTGCTGAAACTTCAAACTGTACCACTACCTGGTCGCGAGTGCCGCGTTGCACACTTTGGCGGCGCTTTACGCGGAAAACAATGATCTGGAGAGGTCGCAAAACGCTCGCAATACGCGCTGACAACTTCGATCAAATGGAGAGGCAATTGTCGTTGTGGTCTGTCCAGCTATATTGAAGCATTTGAAACTCCCGCAAAATCGAACATACCCAGTTGGAGATTCGAACGCATGAAGTATCTTACGAGTCTATGTCTTGTCGTCGCGTTATTTGCATCTTTGGCTGGATGTGGCGGCCAAGCGGAACCTGGCAAACCCAAGATCGGTTATTCGGCCATGACTTTGAAGAATCCGTTTTTCAAGATCATCGCAGACAGCATCACCGAAGAGGCCGCAAAGAATGGTTACGACGTGGTCGTCAACGATGCCGAACGGGATGTGAGAACGCAGGCAAAGCACATCGACAGCTACATCGCGCAAAAAGTCACCGCGATCGTCATTAACCCGGTTGATCGAATCGCCATTGGCCCCGCGATCAAACGAGCCAACGATGCTGGCATCCCCGTCTTCACAAACGACCTGCAATGTGTGGCCAAAGGCGCGGAAGTCGCTGGCCACATCGGCACGGACAATTTTCAAGGTGGCGAACTTGCCGGAAAGGCCATGATCGAAGTGCTGGGCGAGGAAGGCGGCGAGGTGCTTGTGTTGCACTTTAAACAAGCGAACTCGTGCGTCCTTCGCGTTGACGGTTTTACAAAAGTGATCAACGAATACAACGAAGGCCGCGACGACGGACGAATCGAAATCGTTGAAGAACTCGACGGCGGCGGTTTGCAGAACGAAGGCTTCAAAGCCACACAAGCGGCACTCAAGAAACACCAAAACCTGGCCGGCATTTTCGCCATCAACGATCCGTCCGCGATCGGAGCTTGGAATGCGCTGGAACAAGATGGCAAGCAAGACCAAGTCCGAATCATTGGGTTCGACGGTCAGTTGGACGGCAAGCAAGCGATTTTGGACGGGAAGATCTATGCCGATCCGATTCAGTTTCCCAAAAAGATGGGTGTCACGACAGTGCGGAATATTGTGAAACATTTGGACGGCGAAGTGTTTCAAAAGATCGATCTGATTCCCACCGAAATCTACAAGAAGGAAGACGCCGAGAAAGATCCGGAATTGGAGGATGCCGAAAAACCGGAATCCGTGTCGACTGAGTAGGCGAGCCGACTCTTGAAACGACTGCTTCAATCCGAGTTCTTTTCCAAGTACGGCACACTGGTTGTGTTGTTGCTGCTGTTGGCATATTACGGGATCATCACGGTCGACGTGCAAAATCCAATCACGCCAAGTGCTGGTCGCAGTCTTGCGCGTGAGATTGTTGCCGAGCATGGTGAAGCTGCGAATGTCATCATCCTGGTGCGCGACATCGACGGCGATAGACCATTTGCCGAGGCACTCAAGGACGAACTTGTTCGTCAAGATGCAAACATAGTTGACCTCGTCCATCTCAAGTCGCAGCCCGGTTACTCTCGCAACGCCGCCATCACCTTGGACTCGGTCGGCGAGTCGAAAATCCACGCAATCGCGACGCACGACCCGGGAACTTCGTGGGGCCCCTTGAAAGAGAGCAAACTCAAAGAACGTGGAACTGCATTCGCGGAAACGAAGG
>CAYFJO010000867.1:0-3151 GCA_964343305.1 uncultured Pirellulaceae bacterium
CGAGGGGGGGTGGGACTTAAAATTACCCTAGTGGGGAATAAGATTACCCTCGACATTCCTGCTAAAACATTATAACCTTGTTCAATAAGTTCAAGCCATTCTGTTTCATCCCGTAATGTAACACAGTGTTTCTTAAAGAAAAAAGCTTCTTTTTGTAAGCCCCCGCTATCAGTAATAACAAGCTTTGAGTTTTTAATGAGTTCTATCATATCAAAATAACCAACAGGGTCAATAACCTTAACTTCTAATTTAAATCCGAGCTTGTTTAAGATCTTTTTTGTTCTTGGATGAAGTGGCAGAACAATTGAAACTTCCTTATTTATATCATTTAAAGCATTTACTATATTTAACAACCTTTTAGGATCGTCGGTGTTTTCAGCACGATGAACCGTACATAATATATAGTCCTTTAAGCCCAGTTTGTTAATTATATATGATTTATCCGCTGCATCTTTTGCATAATGCAATGCTGCATCCTGCATGACATCGCCATTCTTTATAATTTTGATATCAAAATTATCAAATCCTTCTTTTTTTAAATTGTTTAAAGCAGTATCCGTAGGACAAAATAATATATCTGATATCCTGTCTGTCAATATTCTATTAACCTCTTCGGGCATTTTGATATTAAAGCTTCTAAGGCCTGCTTCAACATGGGCTACTTTAACATGCAGTTTTTTCGCTGCCAGCGCACCAGCAATAGTTGAATTCGTATCTCCATAAACCATTACTGCATCTGGCTGCTCCTTTATAATAACACCCTCAATTTCTTCCAGCATTCTTCCAGTCATTGCACCATGAGACAGGCTGTTGATATTTAGCCTGTGGTCGGGCTTGGGTATATCCATTTCACTAAAAAAAATATCCGACATATTCATATCAAAGTGCTGGCCAGTATGTACAATCACTTCATCGAGGCCTTGAATGTCTTTGATTGCTCTGCTAACAGCCGCAGCTTTAATAAATTGTGGTCTTGCCCCTAATACACTAAGTATTTTCATTTGATTTTATTATCTGGTTAAGTTTTCTGATGATGATCTGGGAGTTTTATTTAATACCAGAAAATCTATCAGTCCAGCTATATATCCAAAACCGTAGCTTAAATGTAAAAGTATAAAAGTATATAAGACAAGAAAAACATCTTTACTTAAACCGGTCTTTTTAAAAGCAAATATAAGGCCTGCTGTTAAATACGTTAAAAATATGATCATTTGAATTATTAGTATCTCAATTGGGGCTTTACCTATAATAAAATATTCAATTATGTTATAAATACTGCAAGACAAAAAACCATAGAAAAAAAGTGGTATTAGTTGTCTTATCGTGGTTATCGCCTTAAGTTTTTTATTTACATATACTTTCCAGTAGCCATATTGTTTATATTGAATAATAAGTTTTTTAAACGACCCTCTTACATAATATTTAGTCTTTATTTTACTGCTTAAATATATCTTTCCTTTATTTTTAATAAGCCTGTAGTTAAATTCATCGTCCTGATTTCTGGTAAGGTCTTCATCAAAATAACCGATCTTATCAAATACTTTGGATCTGTATGCACCAAATGCTACCGTATCAACATAGCCTTCCATATTTCCAGTTCTAAAATGTGCATTTCCCACTCCAAAAGGTGAAGACATGGCCTTTCCTATAATTTCAGATCTTTTGTCCTCATAAACATTTTCTATTATTCCCCCAACACAATCAGCATTTGGGTTTTCTTTTAATGTATTTATGTTTTCTTTTAAAAAGTCAGGATATACCTCTGAATGTGCACCTAAAATGACCTTAATGTCTGCTTCTGATGCTTTCAAACCAATATTCAATGCATAGGGTGTCGTTCTTTTAATATTATCTAATAAATGTACATTGGTTTCTTCGGATGCTATCTTTTCAACGATACTCCTTGTGTTATCATCACTTAAGCCGTCACAAACATATATGTCGCATTTTTCTTTTGGATAGTCTGACTTAAGTATTGAGCTTATACAGCGGTAAATATGCTTTTCCTCATTACGACAAGGTATTACTATAGCTATAGTTTGTGTCAATTTGAAAGAGAATTATAAATATTCAACAGCTTTTCCTTTTCAATTGACCAGTTATACTTTTCAAGTATAAGCTTTTTGCCGTTTTGGCCCATTTCCTTAGCTATCTCTTTATTGGATAAGAGGTAGTTGATGGCCTCAGAAATATTTTCCGGTGATTTCGGGTCCACACAAAGTCCGGCATTGTTTTTTTCTATGATAGCTTTCCAAAGGGGGAAATTTGAAGCAATAACTGGAATACCGGCTGCCATATATTCAAACATCTTAACTGCAAGTGAATCCAGATAGTTTTTTATAGGGTGAAGTGTTACCATTCCTATTTTTGATCTTTTGTATGTTTCCCTAACCTCATGTCTGTTTACATAACCAAGCTCATGTACTTTATCCCATGAGTCAAGACATCTTAATTTATCTTTTAAACCATGTTCAGTAAAGTTTCCTGCTAATAAAAGTTTTGCTTTGGTCAGGCCAAGCGCAATCACAAGTTCTTTAATGCCTCTTTCCGTTGTTAATCCACCAACATAACATATATAGTCCTCTTCTTTTTGATCATAGTCATAATCGAAAACCAGCTCTTCTATAATTGGAAAATTGTTGATATCAATGGTCATTGGCTGTATATCTAAAAATCTATCTCTGATATGTGGTGTTGATGTGATAATACAGTCCAGTTTTGACGATGCCTTATCCTCATACCTCTCAACTAAAAAGCTAAGTATCTTTTTGATGCCGGAGTGTATATATTTTTTGGACATCAGCTGTCTTGGAAGATCTTCATGCACATCATATATGACCTTCTTGTTTTGTTTTTTTAGCTTTAGTGCTATTCTTAAGAGCTCGGGATCATGAATATGATAAATATCCGCGTTTATTTCCAGGGCTTTATTTAAAACCTTATTAACCGTTTCTGTCATTCTCCTGATTCTTGATCCTGTTTGTGCAGCTACTGAAATAATATTAACCCCTTTGTACTCCCTTTCTTCCACATTTGTTAAAACAAGACTGGTTTCATAGCCGGCTTCAGCCAGGCTAACACATTGCTTATGAAGTATTCTGACATCATTATCAGGGTGAACACTACTTAAATGACAAACTTTTAATTTATT
>CAYFJO010000868.1:0-3149 GCA_964343305.1 uncultured Pirellulaceae bacterium
CGGCTCGTAGATGCACTGCTTGTTGCCGAAACGGTCGAGCAAGTAGATCGCTACGTTGCGGTTGTCCTGGCCGCCGTAGGATACGAGGAACAATTGTTCGGTCAGCGGGTAGGGATCCTGGTAGGCCCAGTGCTGGCACAGATCGCCTGGCGAGGCCATGTCGTGCGTGATCCGCTCGAAACCCACACCATCACCTCCCTCGCGTCCAGCGCCCTGCCAGATCAGTCCGACCAGGCCGGCGTTGTGGTTGTGATGCGTTCCGAAGATGCAGACCATCTCGGGCCGACCCGGTATCTGCCGCGGACGGTAGAACCCAAACGGGTCGATGATCGTGTTGCCGAAAAACAGATCCATCCCTGTGCCGTCGGGGTTCTGAACCCAGATCGCGTGGCGGTTGAAGACGTTCTTGTTCACGCCGTAGTCCCAGCGGCAGAAGACGACCCGCCCGTCGTCCATGATCTGTGGTGTCTGGTCGATTGTCAGATTAGCCGAGGCGACCTTCCTGCCTGCCCCGTCACGGTCGGCGGTGAACAGCAGCCGGCGGGGCCCAACTGCTTTGCAGGGCGAGATTCCTGGCGCTTCACCGAAGAAGACGATCCGTCCGTCGGGCAACTCGGTCGGTGACTGCCCTTCCGTGACCACACGATAACCCGTCCCGTCGATACGCACCTCGGCAACGTTGCCCCCTCCGCCGATGAGAACGGTTTGAGCGTCCCAGGAGAGAGTCAAGTCGTGAGCCCGCAGTTCGGGTGAGTGGTAGACTGTCCGCACCTCTTTCGACTTCGGCTCGAACACGCGAACATAGGACGGCGCCGCACCGCTTTGCGTAAACTGCACGGCGTCGTAGTGGTACATCGGGCGTTCCAAAAAAAGGATCGGCCCAAGGGCGCGGATCTCGTCGGCCCACATCTGCTCGATCCGACCATCTAGCTCGAGCACGCGTTCGACATGTGGCTCACCCGTAGCCACCATCGTCTGGATCAAACGTTCGATCTCGGCCCCCTGTGTCTCGACTGCCTGGCGGTGTCGCAGTCCCGCCGCAGATTCGTGGTAGTGCTCCAACCGTGCCTCCATCTGTGTAACGACTCGGCCCCGCGAGTCAGTTGCGGCGGCCTCGATGCCCGGCAAAGGAGTGTGAATGTGTCGGAACGACTTCAGCCGAATCAGGGATTCACGATAGCGGCACACGGTGAAGTACACCTCGCGGACGCGGCGCGGAAAGTCGGCGTCGTGTCGGGGGGTGTTCAGGATCCGCGAAAGGTCACCCGCTGGCACGGACGCCTCGGCGGCAAGCCGCGCGATGTAATATTCAGTCAGGGCATCCTCGCCCTCCTGCCGACTTCCATTACGAAGATAGGCGTCCCAGAACGCAACGGCGGCGCCTGAGGTCAATTCAATTTCGATCCGGCTCTTTGCGTCGGTAAACTCCTGCTGGAGGGCGGCCCAGACGGTCCTGTCCGCCATTGCTGCCGGCCCCTTCCGCACACCGAGCGTGATCTGGTCGATGTTGATGTGTCCCCAACCGTGCGACGTGCTGTCGACGATCTGGATAACTCCTTGGCGACCGCGGAATTCAGTGACGTCCCAATGCCGCCACAGAACGCGCTCGTCATTCTGACCCGTAGCCGTGCGAACCACCTCGCCGTCGACCAGCAGGTTGATACAACAAGTCCCCGCGTTCCGACCACCACCGATAAGGAAGTTGATCGCGCTGCGGTCGATCTCGAACGCTGGCGAAGTAAGTGTGCCGGTGAGCCCTCGGCCCGTGAAGAAGGTGTTGACCAAACCCTTGCCTTGGAAGCCATGGGGCGTCCCCTGACCTGGGCCGGGACCCGTTGCGGGTGCCGAGCCAAACGCTTTGCCGGTCACCGTCCAGTCGCCGTAGTCCGCAGCCTCGAAGTCAGCCACTACAATCTCGGCGCTCTCGTCCCCTTCCCAATGCCCCCGGTACGCTTTGGCCGAGCCCCACAGTGCATCGAGCCAGGTCTCGCCCGACACGTACCAAACTGGCTTGTCGCCGGCTGCGAAGAAAGGCAGGTCGTTTGCACGGTAACTCTGGAACGGGCGCCACGGATACTCGCTCGCACCCTGCCTTTCCGGAGCCGGATGGAGTCCGACGACGGCGAATGAAAAACCATAGGAGTGGCGGTTGTTGGTGACCTTGGCAACAAAGTGGTTCTCGCCAGGTTTCAGGTCCAGCTTCACCGCCAGCGGCAACCTCTGCTCCTGACCATCATACGTCAGGACCGTTTTGCCGTTGAGCTGGCACCAGTACTTCGCCTTCCGTCGCCAGTGCTCCATGTTTGGGACGTTCAGACCGCGGTCGCTTTCGGGCGAACGGACGACGAAGTCCAGCTCGATCGTGATCGGCTTGGTCGCCGTGATCGTGCGGCAAACGTATTGAGTCTCGCCGGCTGAGGGAGCTGGACCGCGCGGCAGATCGCAGAGATACCCATCAATCCAATCAAGGTGAGCCGTCCACTTGCGTTCGGCGTCTGGCGTGGTGGGGAAGTTGGCGGCCCGGTATGTCTTCGCCAGCCGAGGGACGCCGCCGTCATTGGCGAGATCCTTCTCCACCTCAAATTGATGAGCGAAGCTTGACGCCACGTTCTCCATCCAGTTCAGATGAGGCCGCTGGTCGCGGAACGGACCGTTCCGATACCATCTCCCGAGTTTGACCCCGGCATCCTCGATCCTCTCCCGCGCGGCCCTCGCCCGGTAGAGATCGGCGAACTCCCTTTCCTGGATCCTGGCCAACGCTGGCAACAATCCGTTGTACGCTGCATCGCCCGAGCTAGTCGAGGCTGCATCTGTTTCTACCGTCTCAGCCACCCGTGTGCCCGACAGCGCGACGCAGACCAGCAAAACGACGGTAAGCTTGTCTGTTTCCACGGCTGTTTCCCTTCGACTGGATATCCCGGATTAGTGACGGCGCCGGCCAGCCCCTTCCCTCTCATGCTACCGGCCGCTGATAGGTTCCTCAAGGCAAGAAGGGCCAAACTCAGTGGGTGGCGAATGTCTCGCGCTGCGTATTTCCGCTTCACGACGAACATTGCGTTCACTGCGATTGTTGGTTGACTCTACTTCGGGGTGCTCGACAAACACGAACAGGCAATCGACGTTGTCGGCCAGTTCGCGTTGAAGAAGAA
>CAYFJO010000869.1:0-3149 GCA_964343305.1 uncultured Pirellulaceae bacterium
CCAAAGTTTGCGGAGCAAAAGGACTGATTCCCCTGCCGGACGAAGTCAAAAAAGAGTCAAAAAAGGGGGCAGAACTATTTATCATGTTCCTGCTTCTTTGGTCGGCCTCGCGGGCGGATGGTCAGATCTAGATTCATCTTTTTGCTCAGGCTCTTTACCCAACGATCCGAACCAAACGGCAGACTGCGTTCGACGCTGCGACGGATGGCTGCCAATTCATCGCGATCCGATGTCTGGTGAACGTAGGCGTCCCAACGTCGCTGACGCACTGCCGGATAAGAGGATAATTCCTCGAAGAGCTGGCATACGCTGAGCAACTCGTTGGCTTCGCCCGACGCGTGGGCCGCGAAACTGCTCCAGCGATAGTTGCCCGCATGTTCGACGATTTCCGCTCGCACCGGATTCGCTTCAATGTAGCGCAGCACCGCCAACAGATGTTCATCATCTTGAATCACTGGGCTTTTGAATCGGCCCTGCCAGACGTGCCCCAGGCTGTTGCGATTCTTGTGATAGCGTTGCGTGTGCGAGACCAACAGGCTTTGCATCAAACGGCTGATGTTATCTTGTTTTTGGACGGATGAGCAGATGAAAATGATTGCTCATCAAACAATCGCCGTACAACTCAAAGGGCTTTCGCTGGTTGAGATCCAGCATTGCTTGAAGGAACGCCTCGCGATCGCCGTCATGAAAGAACACGTCCTGTCGATTGTTGCCACGGTTCACAACGTGGTAGACCAAGCCAGCGGCGATGGGACGAAGTGGTCGGGGCATTCAGTGACTCGATCCAACCCTGAACAGATTGCCAATAAATAGTTCTGACCCCTTTTTGACCTTCGCCGATACCGTCGAAGAAATACGAAAGAAATAACGGGCAAGTATCTGTATTGACCACCATCGCGCGAAACAAACAAACACCAAGTTTGCCTGTCACACTCCGCAGTAACTCGTCTATGGTAAGAATTCGGCGATCGCTTTTTGCTTCTGGATTGGGTCGTCACTCAACAGCAGTCCACCGTTGACTTCGCCGATCATTCGTTTATACGCAAGTTCAAACAGTTCGTCGCTCAGTAGCCCTTGCGTGTGGTAATACTGGATTTCTGCGAGCGAGCGCAATGGATCTTCGTCCTTGTTTTCTAGAATCTGTCCAATTCGTGTCTTCGCACCTTCCAGCGTAAGTTTCGGCATTTCCGTTACTCGAAAGTTCTTGTCAATAACTTCCACAAAAACCTGATCCAGCGCCAAGTCCACTGGGTCTTTAGTCGCATCATTCAATTCAACACGGTCGACAAAAACGCGGAAGCTATTGAGAGTCGGTGATTCGGCGACGAGTTTGCCATCCGCAACGGAATAGACTCGCAACTTGGTCTCATTTGTTGTACTTGTTGAGAAACCTCTACCGACCTTTTTAATCTTGACCTCAAACATCGCAAGTAAGTCAATTCTGAGGTTTTTTGCCTTTGCTAATGCATCTCGTTGTGCCCCCAGGCCAAGATATAAAACACCAGGAATCATGGTTTCGCCTCTCCAATCGTCCATATCTTCCACTGATACATCACGTGCCGTCCGAATCACCTGACCGAAGTAGTCGCGCTCGCGCCGCATGTTTAATCGATTGACAAAGCGTTTTCCAAGGTCGCCTGTGCATGCAATTCCATCGTCACCTGAAGAGCGCCTACGCCGCGATCCAAATGGATTAAACGGCTTTCGGCCTTCCAATTCCTTGATTTTAAATTGTGTTGCTTTGGGAAGGTTCTTAATCAACGTGTCATCCGGTCTATCACCAATTGTCGGCACATCAGAAACGTCAGCCGAACCAGTGTAGGTAACGCCCACTCCCCAGAGAATAGCCATCGCAGGCCGTTTTAAGCCCTCCACGTAAAACAGCTTCTGCGTTTTTGCCGCGCCTTCACTAGTGATGATATTTGCATACAGATTTTGAATTGCAGCCGAATCGTTGCCAGATTCAAAGGCGTACTGTGCCGCCTTTTGGAAACGGGTTGGTTCGTGATCAGGCGCATCAACGACAGGTGGTTTGACGACTATGTCGGCCTCCTTAGTCATTGGTAAATCTGCGTCCGTGTATGGTTTGAGTTCTACGTCGCGCAAGATTACACTCCTATCCATCTTGAACGATAGCGCGCAAAACTGCTTGTGCGATGTAAATCTTTGCGCAATCAAGACATCGTCATTCAATACCAGCCGATATATATTGTCTGTTCGAATTAGTCGAAATCTATCGTTTGGATATTTGGCATCAACAAACTCACCGCCCGTACCAGATACTGTCGAAACTCCTGAAATGGATGTGTGATAGGTCATATGCGAATTCGCACGGGAGCGAGTCGGAGCTACATTAATCGACAGGCCGGGAGAATTACCACAGCCTTCCAACCTAATCCAAATATTCTCATCACCTAGAAATACTGGAGTGAATGTCAACACGAAATCACTTGATGGAAAATCGATTCTCGGTGTCTCAATCTTCGTTAGCCCATCACCCGACGGCCAGACAAAAGAGCGGTCTTCTTTTCGACGCACACCGACCGCAGCGCCCAAAGATCGCCATTCAATCGGCAGCGATCCGTCAGGAACAGTTGAAAAATCTTCTTTGAATACTCCTAGAGGAGTCGTTGAAAGATGTTTGGAGTGGCGAGTCAAAGATACCTGGTAAACGACCGTCCTTTGTCCACCGTCGAGCCAAATCTTGATACGACGGAAGTCACGATATTGCGGCAAGTGTTCTTTGAATAAGACACTGTCTCGCCAAATAAGCCGATAGATAGTTCCATCCTTTACAAAGCGAATGCGATCCCAAGCCGTTTTACTCCAATTGTAGGAATAGAATGACAGTCGGTTCTTGCTCAGTTTTGACCTCGGTTGGGAAAATGGTGGTGAACCATAATTCAGTTTGATCTCCAACGATGGAGATCCTTGAACTCCCTCAAGGACCACACCAATCTTGTCATTGCGACTTACGTGAAGTTCAAGTTCCAGCTCAAAATCGTCGGGAAAACTCAAAAGAGGAGAAGCGACTGTCCGCGTGGCATCGACGTTTGATTGGAGCCACGACCATGTTCCATCACGACGGACGCTGATACTGTCATCACCTGTCCATCCATCAGGGAGGCCCCCTTCGGGAACTCCATCAA
>CAYFJO010000870.1:0-3146 GCA_964343305.1 uncultured Pirellulaceae bacterium
ATCGAGACCAATTCTTTTTAACTCGAAATTAGGTTAACGGCGTTGGGTGCCACTGGCTCTGCCAGTGCTTCGCAAGTACTAACACCATCAGGATTTGCACTGGCAGAGCCAGTGACACACGTTCGTCGTATGTGCAGCACAATCCGGTTGTAATGATTGTGACGGGTGAATCAGTTAACTTTCGTTTCTCTCCACGGATTCACGTTTTCTCCTTAGTACATTGCCGAGACTCGCTCGATATACGAAACAACTCCGCACATGATCTAATCTGCCACGATCCAAGCGCCAAACACCACCAAGTCATTTGACTTGCCTTAAATCGCGACGTACGTTTGCTTGCGTCCTTCCGCCCACGGTCGCCGCACGTCCCACTGAGGAATGAAATCATGTCACAAATCATCACCCCGCCTGAGACTGACTTCGTCGATCGCCGCACCTACGAGGGTGTCGATAGCGCCCCCGTTCGCGAACGTCGCCAATTCACCAACACGCACGACGGCCTTTCGGCCGATGCCCAGGAATTGGCCCAAGCCATCGACGAATACAAACTGCGTCACCGTCGGCGTTTCATCACGTACGAAGAAATGATGCAGGTCATCCAGTCGCTTGGATATGCGAAGGGAAGATTTATAGGTTTCGGCTTTCGCCTCGTAGACAGACCTACACGTCGCGGAACAACGGTTCGGTTAACTGGCTCGAACGAAGCAAGCCAACCGTCTGGCCTTTCATGTTGACCACGCGAGCCAGCAGCTCTTTTTCACTCTGCATTTGGATCAATGCGACGCTGTGCGCGTCCGTCTCGTGAACCTCGATCAACCGGCGCGGCAACGGCAGGTCTTCCGAGTCATCCAAATAGAGATCGATCACCCGCACATATCCGGCCACGTCCTGGCTGTCTTCTTCCAGCACAGCAATGGCCGGCAACCTGTGTCGACCGGCCAGCCGTAACGCCGCGGCCTTTTTCGAACTGATTCGTACTGTGGGACAGCGGTTGATCGGTGTCAAGAATTTACTTACCGGATCACCGGCGATCGCGAACAAACTTTGCGCCAGCGATCGCTGCGACGGCTCCAAAATGCCGGCCTCATGACCTTCGTCGAACACCTGCTGAAGTTCTTTGCGGGCCAGTCGCAACTGGACGCGCTCCGGCGATTCGCCCACCAGCCATTGCAGTCCGCGGCCCAACACCCACAAGATCATCGAGAGCGGCAGAAACAAGAGCGTGAACCAAACAAACAGTACGCCGCCCAGCCGCAGCAACTTGTTGGGTGCTTGAAAGAACAGGTGCTTGGGCATCAGTTCGCCGTAAACAAACACCAACGGCGAGAAAAGGATCGGTGCCACAATTTCCACGACGTACGTGTTCTCGCCGAAGTAGGCTCCGGCCAACAACACGATCGCGATCGAAGTGAGGTAGTTTGCCAAATTGTTTCCCACCAACGTCGTTGCCACGAACATCGATGGATTATTCGTCAACCACAACAGCCACCGCGCGATCAGGCTGCCACCGCGCGCATCGAGCACCAGTCGCACTCGCGTCACGCGATAGAAACCCGTCTCCGAGCCGCTAAAAAATGCGCTCAGCAAGATTCCCACGACCAACAGAATGACGATCCCGGTGATCAACGCTTGTCTCCGAATGTACGAGTCATTTCGATCAACAAATGTCCGCGATGAGGCATCTCCAGCACCTTAAAGTGAAACGGTCCCCAATCACATTCGTCACCGACTTCGGCCAACTTGCCCAGTGTTTCTTGCAGCACGCCGCCCACCGAAACACCTTTGCTGGGCGGCAATTCAACGCCCAGATATCGCGACAACCGACGCAGGCTCAACACACCGGCCACGAGCCATTTGTTGGACTCGATGTAATGGATTGGATTTTGGTCGAGGATGCGTTTGCTGCGACTCGGTTCGAAGTTGAAAATTGTATCCAGGATATCTTCGAACGTCAGAATGCCGATTGTCTCGCCGTATTCATTCAAGACCGCCGCCACCTCGCGATCGCGCCGTTGCATCGCTTCCATCACATCGGCAACGGTCGCACACCACGGAGTGTAATGAACCGGCTCCGCGTCTCTTTGCAAATCAACTTCCGGCAGTTGACTGGCGCGTTGCAAATTGATCGCGCTGGCAATTTCTTCGCTGTCCGGTTCCGTGATCAGCAAATATCCGCTGGGCGTCATTTTCCCGCCCAGGTTCGACAACGAAACGGGCGGCGTGAACGGTTCGAACTGGGTTCTCGGCCGCATCCATTCATCGGCGCGGATTTCCGACAGCATGACAATGTTTCGCAGCACAGCTTGTTCCTGTTCGACCAGTTGAGCGTCAGACGTCGACAACTCAATCGCCCGCTCCAAGTCGGAGATTTCCAGATGAGCTTCGGCCTTGAAGCCGGGCCAAATCAAACGCCGGGAAATCGTGTTCACAAACTGTAGCACCGGCATCAGCGGATCGACGATTCGCACAGCCACGTCCAACGGAATCGCCACCAACGTCGCCATCCAACGGGCACGCAGCACGGCAATACTTTTCGGCATCATTTCGCTGCAAAAGATCACGGTCAAAAGAGACGCAAACCCAAAAGCCACCGCGGCCGACTGTCCAAACTGTTCATCGTCCTGCAACGACATCGCAACGATAGTCGACAGGGCAAAGAACGTCATGTTTATTACGAGATTCCAAAACAACACGGCCGACAGCAACCGATCCGGATCCGTCAACAGATGTGCCGCCACGCGCTGAGCCCGATTGCCTTCCGAAAGGACACGCCGATCCTGCGGGCGCAGATAGAACAAAGCGGCCTCACTCGCCGAAAAAAAAGCCGAACACGCGATCAGCACTGCCATGGCCGCCAGCCAAGGCAGCAGTTCCATCAACACAGTCATCGTCAAGGTTTGCCGAAATGAGTCAGTCGTTAAGGTGATTGTGTTTTAACGAATGCCCCCAGAACCGTACACCTGTCTCGCCATCGACGAATTGTCAATTCTTGCAGCGAATAAGGCGAGCGGCAGGTGAGAACGTACCGCTCGCCTAGACCGGCCACAGCAGTTGTGCCGATGTCGTGCCGGTCGGTCAACTGCTGCAAACAGCCCTTGATCGGCATCAGGTCGGCAACCTTTCCGAGGCCAAGGCGTTGTATGTGG
>CAYFJO010000871.1:0-1944 GCA_964343305.1 uncultured Pirellulaceae bacterium
GGCAATGGCAGAAAGTGTCACAGAAGTTGATCCTTGGCGAGATGCCACCGGAAGACGAGCCCCGGCCGAAACAGGACGAACTCGATGCCGTGATCGAGAGCGTCAATGCGGAATTGCAACGTGCCATCAAGATTCTGCGAAGCAAAGGCGGCAACGAGGTCGTCTTTCGGCGACTCAACAAGCGGCAGTTCAACTACACGATTCACGATCTGTTTGGGCTCGAAGGCGATTTTGCATCCAGCTTTCCGGATGACGCCGTCGAACACGGGTTCAATAACATTGGTAGCGGGTTGGTGCTTTCTGCGAGCCAGCTTCAAGCCTATATGAAGATTGCCGATGTCATTCTCGAGAAAGCGATCGTGGCGGGGGAGCGACCGCGGACGCACACCGCTTCATTCACGTTGAACGACGTCAAACCAGAGTTCCGTCGACTCCTCCGGACGAAGTACGACGGTGACGGCGTAATCGTCATGCGCTACGGCTTTCCCAAGCTCCGCGGCAAGATCGCACCGATCGACGGGAAGTACCGATTGCGAGTGACGGCGTACGCCGTTCGCAACAAGGGTAAGTACCTGCGGCTCGAAGTGCAGCACGGCAGGTTCCGAAACCGATCGGTCGTCCCACCGGTGGACGGACGTCTCGAAGTCGTCGATGACAAACCGAAGACCTTCGAGTTTGTTGCCTCTCTCAAGCGGCGCGATGTCTTCGCGCTGTACCCTCCCGATCTGACAAATTGGATGCGAGAAGAAGATGTCGCAGCCTATGACGGCCCCGGCATCGCCATCAAGAAGATCGAATTCGAAGGACCTCTATTTGATACATGGCCGCCGAAGAGTCATCGCGTCATCTTTGGTGATTCCATCAAGGACAATTACTCGGACAGGGAAGTTGTGGAAATCCTTCGACGTTTTGCTACCAGTGCGTTTCGTCGTCCTGCGCCGGAGCGTGAGGTGCAGGCTTATTTCAAACTCTACCAGCAGGCTCGCCAAGATGGAGATGAGTGCCTACCCGCATTGAAGCACAGTCTAAAAGCAGTTCTCTGCTCGCCCCGATTTCTGTATCTGTACGAGGAGCCGGGCAAGCTCGACGACTTTGCGTTGGCCTCGCGGTTGGCGTATTTTCTTTGGTGCAGCATTCCGGACGATGAACTCCTTCGTCTGGCAGCGCAAAAGCAGCTTTCACAGGCGAGTGTTTTGAAGCAGCAGATCGCGCGGATGATTGCCGACCCCAGGATCGATCGATTCGTCAATGACTTCGTCGGCCAATGGCTGAATGTTGACCAGGTCGGCGAAATGCAACCTGATACGCGGTTGTATCCGGAGTACGACACCTACCTGGAACGGTCGATGCGTGAAGAGACGCAGCGATTTTTTCGAGAAGTGCTCGTCGAGAATCTGAGCATCGGTAACTTCATCAATTCAGACTTCGCCATGCTCAACGATCGTCTGGCGAAACACTACGGCATTTCCGGAGTCGAAGGCGGTGAGATCCGCCGAGTCAAACTGCCGCGCGACAGCCATCGCGGGGGACTGTTGACACAAGCAAGTATTTTGACAACCACCTCCAATGGGACCACAACGTCTCCGGTTGTGCGCGGCGTCTGGATGCTGGAGAACATCCTGGGCCAGCGATCACTCCCGCCGCCGCCGATCAGCACCGACATTGAACCGGACATTCGCGGAGCAAGTACGATTAAGGAACAACTGGCAAGACACCGCACCATGGCACAGTGCAACGTTTGCCACCGAAAAATCGATCCCTACGGATTAGCGCTCGAAAGCTTCGACGTCGTGGGCGGCTGGAGAGAGTATTACCGCAAAGTCAAACCAGGAGCGAGACCGTCGAGCAGTAAGCGTTTTGATCAGTATGTCCAGGGACCGAAAGTCGAGTCGTTTGCCGACGCGCCGAACTTCGGGGAATTCGACGGCTTTGAATCGTTCCGCA
>CAYFJO010000871.1:2044-3144 GCA_964343305.1 uncultured Pirellulaceae bacterium
TGGGTCTGTACTCTCCGGCGTTCTATCCGCAACAGGCGGGAAAGGAGTTCCAGGCTCCGGAATACCTGAAGATTCTCGATGATTTCCGTGACGATTACACAGTCATTTCGGGACTTTCTCATCCGGGTGTGGTGGGTGGACACGCCACCGAATCCCGCATCTTCAACGGCACGCCCAGTGTTCGAAAGATGGGCATTTCTCTCGACCAATATGCGGCAAAGTTCCTCGGCGAGTTCACTCGCTTCGACACGTTGCCGCTCAGTATGAGGAATGCAAGCTTCTCATGGTCAGCCGACGGAAGCCCCATTCCGGCGGAATCCAGCATGTCAACTGTTTTCAAGCGTCTGTTCGCCGACGAGGGCGCATCCGGCAAAGCCGCGGCGAGGAGGGCCGTTGACCGCTCGCGCAGCATTCTTGATCTGATCAACGGTCAGGCGCGGCGACTTTCGCCAAGGATCAGCAGCACGGACCGGGCGAAGATGGACGAATTCTCCACGTCGGTCCGAGAGGTCGAGCGTCGTCTGGCTAAGTCGGAATTATGGCTCGATACGCCCAAGCCGTCCGTCGATGCCGAACCACCGGTCGACCCGGCGTCGCGTGCCGAGTTCATCACTCGAATGAAGAACATCTTCGACATCGCCTACCTTGCGCTGAAGACTGACTCGACTCGTATCATTACGTTCGACATCTTTGAACAAAACTCGGTGAATATCGAGGGCGTCAACAATGCCTACCACGGTCTGTCTCACCACGGCAAAGACGCGTCAAACATCCGCCAGCTCAAGCTGATCGAGACTGAGATCATCGAGCAATTACAGAACTTTCTCAGCCGCCTCAAACAGACACAGGAAAACGACACGACGCTCTTCGATCGAACCACAGTCCTGCTGACGAGCAACCTGGGAAACGCCTCCAACCACTCGAACCGGAGCCTACCGGTGCTGTTGGCCGGCGGTCGTTTCAAGCACGGCCAGCACCTGGTATTCGATCCGCCCGATACAACGCCGCTGTGCAACGTGTTCGTGTCGATGCTGCAGCAATTGGGGATCGAAACCGACTCGTTTGGGACTTCAACCGGAACGCTGCCAGGCCTGACTTGA
>CAYFJO010000872.1:0-3140 GCA_964343305.1 uncultured Pirellulaceae bacterium
TGTGTCGCCTGGGTGCTGCTTCAGAACGTGATACTCGATCGCATTGCCAAACTGATCGAAGACGATTCCGTCGACGGCGTCATGTTTTTCGAGATGAAGCTTGGGAGTGGCGACCTGGTCGGCTTCAATGAGTCGCAGGTCGAGTTGGATTGAATTTGAGAACCGGTCGTTGCTTGTCAGGATTGCGAACGCCTCGCCGTCTTCAGCCCGAGCGTTGCGCATGGTCCGCAGTTTGTCTGCCAGGCCAATGTCATTTGACCATTTGGAAAAGTCGCGCTCGATCTGACGGTTGGCTGTGGTGTCGGGGGTGAGCATCTGAAGACGCGGGCCCGTGCCGATGACGTCGTTGGCCAGTGTCAAAACAATGCCTTTGGCGTAACTGTTGTTGGCCACCTCATATCGGGCGCGATTGCGCAAGATACGCCGCACTTCAGGACTGTTGGCGGCATTGGCACTCAGGCCATCGGCACCTAGCCAGTGGCGGCGGTTATCATTGCTGGTCTGTGCGGCGTCGTAGCGGGCGCGGACTCGGTGATGCGAGCGAAGCTGCGCACCGTCTCGTCCGGTTTTTCGTGAGAATAGATTGAGAAACCAGTCCAACATGATCAGGCCGTGCCCGGTGGCACGAGTTTGTTGAGTTGCAAGCCGCGCCGTTTTGAGTTGGCGGCTTCTTTGGAATTGAGATAGCGATCGGCGGCGATTTGGTCTGCGAGTTTGTGTTGCTCGACGCTGCCCGCGTCGCCGGATGCTTTCGCCGGCCCCTCGGCGTTTTCGCGGATTTTGTCTTCGAGATTGTCAACCACTATCTATCCCAAAAAGTGAGTTACACTCGTCCTCTATAGGGATATTTACGCGCGGCAATGTTGATTTCGTGGAGAATGCGCGTAAAAAAACGGAATTGTTACGTATGTAGAACTACAGTCCTGACTTTTTGAATCAGCCGCAAAAACCTTATGTTCTTACGACTTTTCGTTAATTGATTTGCGAGACGATATATCCAAGAATCGCAGCTTGTTTGCCCGACCGAAGCACATTTCGGACTATCTCAATCGCAGCCAATAGAGCAATTCCGTCTTAAGAAACTCCGCCGATGGAAAGTCAATTTGGAAAAACTGATCGAGTCGTTGCAGCATCCACTGCACTGCTGTAGCGCTTCCAACAGCATTGAGCGCAGCTTGGACAACGGCTGACTGCCGCAGTTCGATGCAGTTGGACCGCCGAAGCAGCCGGAAAAAGTCAATGGCTAGCCGAGCCCTTTTTGCCAACGGCAGAGGACACGTCCCAATTAATTGAATGCACTGCTTCAATGGCCATGCATTTGTATCCCAATCGCAAACACTTCCGGCGGCAATCAAATCTTGAGGATACCAAACCGTCGCGATGTAGTTCCAGGCGGACAGCTTTGCCGTAAACTTGCTGTAAGTGTTGGCATCCAGCTGCCCTGCATGTTCAAAAGTCTTGAACGCCAATTGTGTCCAAATCCTCTTTACACCAAAATCCAATTCTCCGATTAGTGCGACGAAGAGGTCATCCGTCCAGAGAATTGCATCGTCGTCATTCGCAATGCTCACTGATTCAAGCGAGTGAAGTCCGAAGACTTGTACATATTCCTTTCGTCGCTTTGGGTCCAAATCTGCGATCGCAACCGAATCCATTACAGTACACAACTCATTCAATTTGGTCGTCATCTTGCGAATTTCGCTGCGTTCAAATTCTAACTGCTCCGGCGTAACGTCTTGCAGAATCATCTTGCCATCATCACTAAGAGAGCTGTATGCAGAAGGCTGGCCCTCTTGTTCCGTTAACTCATGCAACCACGAACCGATTCTGTCAGACGTGGCTCGCGAGACGAGATAATTCAGTTCCCGATCGAGATGATCCCAAGCATCAAGTCGAGAAATCGTCACAATCGCCGAAAGCTCCAACACGACCTTATTCGCATCGAATCCCGTCTCGGTCGTGGTTGCAAACTGTTGCGGGCTGCATTCAACACAACGCACGAACTGCTTGTCGTGGCCTGTAAGCCCAATTACTAATTGACGCTCGTTGACTCCAAGTTGGTCGGCGAGGAAATACAACGAACACAAGTTGTTGTGATAGAACTCCATCAATTCGTCGACGTGCTTTCGACGATCTTTCAGACTTTCGATGAGCGGCGTTGGATCAAAGCTCTCACCACTGCCCATGTGGATGGATTGAATCGTGCCAGCTCCCGGAAATCGATGCTGGAAATGACTCATCGCCTCCTGGAACAAACGGATGTATTTTGACTGAATCTCTATGACCCGTTCTTGCTGAGCTTGGACAGACGGGCCACGTAGATCGACGATGTCACCAATTCGTTTGCCAATCAGGGATTGGGCAGCGGGCGTGGAGCAGGCGGTTTCGTCGCGGGCCGGGTCAGGCTGATCGTTCTCGATCACCAACCACCTCTTCTCGCCGGTCGTGAGATTCTCAAGCTGGATTGCGCTCTTTTCATCGACAACCTCAAGCGGATGTGGAATCTCGGCCTTCTTTCCGAATTGCAGGACGAGCCAGATGTACTGTCCATGTGCGCGCTCTTCAGCAAAATGTTTCCGAAGTTGGTGATATGCGAATATCACGGCGTCCCGGTACCGTCCCGTCTCTAGCAATGGAGTTACGACGAGATACGCCTCTTCCAGTTCGAATTCGTCAGCCTTTGGCAGCGATTCGTCATCAAACTCGATCTCGTTCCGCCTTCCAAGTCGGACGGCAAGGTAATTCCTGGCAGCGGAGAAGTACGACTCATCGAATTGACGGAATTGTGTCGCAAGAGCAAACGCTTCCTCAGGCAAGTAGTTCGATAACAGTTGCACTTCTAGTCTGCGTATCAGATTGTCTTGCTGATTGGTTTGCCGCAGTTCAGAACAGACACGCAGCAGTACGTCGTGGCGATCCAGGCGTTGGGCGCACGTGACCAGCCGTTTGCAGTCCTCATCCAATACACCCGGAATCGCGACGTGATCAAGTAGCGGCAGTGCCCTTTCATCGTCCCCAATGCGAAGCAGCAAAGTCGCCAAGACTGCGACTTCCTGTTGGTGAGCTGTCCGTGAACTGGATTCGAGAGCAAGGTCTGCAAGTTCCCGCGCTCGTTCTTTGTTGCCATCTTCAAGTGCGAT
>CAYFJO010000873.1:0-3132 GCA_964343305.1 uncultured Pirellulaceae bacterium
ATCGGAGCGGCCGCGTGAACGCAAGTCCTTGCGCAGCAACCGGCAGTGCCATTCGAGACAGACCAGTCATCCAGTTTTTTCGCCAACTGCTGTGCTCGTTCAGGTTGCTGCCAGGCGAGATTGGTGAGTTCGGCGGGGTCGTGGGCAATGTTGAAGAGCACGGTTGTGTCGGCATTGCGCCACAGCTTCCAATCGCCCACCCGAATCGCCTGCCCCGTATAGAAGTCCCAATACATCGGCTGATTTCGTTCGATTGCGGCCACATCACCGGTCAGTCGAGGCAGCAGATTCACACCGTCGAATTCCGGAGGGATTTTTCCGCCGGCCACCGCCAGGCTTGTCGCGGTAAAGTCGAGCGTTGTCACCATTTCCTCAATCACCTGGCCAGGTAAGATTCGTCCCTTCCAGTAGGCGAACATCGGGACTCGAATACCTCCCTCGTGCAGCGTCCCTTTAGGGCCGCGCATCGGCACGTTGTTGGAGCCGTTCCAGCTCCCAATGGCGCCGCTCTCAAATCTTCCCGGAGCCCCATTGTCGCCGGCGAACAAGATCAGTGTCTTCTCCTCGAGATCGAATTCACGCAGCATCGCTGCCAGGCCTCCGACGGCATCGTCCATGGCCTTGATCAAGGCCAATCCGCGACGACGATGCTCATCCTGGGCGTCGTTGTAGTGCGGGTAGTCTTTGTTGGCGAAATTCTTGTAGTAGGGATCGTCTTTCTTGATCATTGGCACATGTGGGCCGTAGATCGGGAAATACAGAAAGAAGGGCCGATCCTTATTTCTCCTGACGAAAGATTCGGCGTATTTGCCCTGCAGAATCACTCGATTTTGATCCGGATAAGACTTCTTCTGATGGGGAACGCGATTCCCTTGCAGGTCAAGATTGGAGTAGCCGGTGGTCATCGGGGCGACCCAATAATCGTCAAAACCGCGGCCACGCGGATCGAACTGTTCGTCCCGATCCTCGTTGGGACCACAGTGCCACTTGCCGGAGAATCCGGTGGCATAGCCGAGTTTCTTCATCCGCTCGGCAATAGTAAGGAGGGGTTGTCCCGCCATATCCGTTCCGGGTGGATAAACGCGCGGCAACGTCCCTACGCCAGCCCCGGCATCGCCCTTATTGTCAGCAAAGCCGAACTCGTTCTGGATGCGCCCGGCCATGAGTCCGCACCGCGAGGGTCGACACTGCGGAGCGGATGCATAGCCGGCCTTCATCAACGCACCGCCCCTCGCGAGCGCATCCATGTGCGGCGTGTCGACGTTGGTATCAATCCCGTGTATCCCCAAGTCCGTGTATCCGTGATCGTCGGAAAAGATGATGATGACATTGGGGCGTTCGGAAGCGATGGCTCCGCATGGAGAAAAGGCGCCCAGCAAAGTGAGCACGATCAAACAGGTCAACAAAGCTCTCGAATTTGTCATGACGCTCATTTTGAACAGATTCTGCTATTCGTCCGGCTCTTCACGCCGATGGCAGACAGGATTCTCATCTTCACTTCCGGGATGGGGAAAGTTCGACCCGGGTGTAGGGGCTTGAAAGATACTGCTTGTACCCGTTGACCACTCGCCCGTGATTGCTGAAGAAATCGATTCGGGAAGCGCCATCCTTCAACGGTATGGTCGCGGTCCATGCGCCGGTCTTTGCGTCACGTTCCATATCCATCCATTGGTCTTCGGGAATCCGCACATGCAAGAACGGCGCGGAGCCGGCCGGCGCCCGGTCATAGATCCACCATATGTGTCCGCTTTTCGGCTGCGGTCCTTCAGCAAAACGCACAGTGACGCGCAGTTTGTCCTTCTCGACCTTGTAGTTTGACGTCGGAGGCTTCAGCAATGGCTCGCCGCCGAAGAAGTGATTCCAAAGGAAGGCCTCGAGGTTCCGATTATCTTTTGCGATGGCGCGATGCTGTGTCTGTTTGTGTCCGCCATTGGGCGCGTAATACACGGGCAGCTGAGGATAGTTTCGCGCGCCCCAGAGAATGTCATAGGCGACATAGTCGTGAGTCCCCGGCTCAAAGAACATATCGACGCCTCGCTCCCTCAGCCGATCCCAATGCTCCGTCACGCACAAACTGCCGAGAATGAGATCTGCAAACGGGTGTATTTCATCCCAGGACTTTCCCGCTTTAAGCGCAAGCTCAGGCAAGCCGCGCGCTGATCCCACCATGTTGGCTTGATACCACGCCGCGCGTTGTCTGTTCAGTTTGAATTCGCCGGCCTTGGCGGACTCAAAGAACGCCTGGTTTGCCGCTTTCACTTTTTGCAGTTCTTCCCTGCCTGCCTTTCGAGTCGGCGACGCCCAGGCAACCGCCACTTTGGAGCAGGTCGCGGTAAAACGCTCGTCGTTGATCAAGGCCGTTGCCGGCGAAACGCCGTTCTTGGAACCGCCCGATCCGGCTACTTTGCCTTTTTCAAAATGATCGGCTTCCGCATACGCCGCGGTCGTGGCCCTCATCAAGGTCATCGACCAAATCCAGATGGTCGTGTAGCGAGGATTCAGGTCCTTTAGAAACAATCGGGCCATCTCTTGTTCCAGTCCTCGTTTGCCCGGGATCTGGGCGAGCGGTTTGACGACCGTCTTGACGATGCCAACGCCATTGGCCAGCAGTTTCGCCTCAAAGGCGCTTGGCTTCACATCTTTCATCAGTGCAGCTGCTGGATTGGCACCCGTGATATGAAAGCCCTTTGCCTTGCCTTTGAGCGGCACGATCATCCGCACTGGGATCCGGTAATCTTTCCCCGGCAACCATTCAGCGACCTTGATTTCGATGAGTTTCTGTCGCGTGGAGCCTGTCGGCTTGTCCGGATGCCAATCCTGCAGCGTCTTTGTCTCCAGGGTGCTTTCGTCAAGAATCTCTTCGGTGTTGAATATTGAGTCCACCGTCGCAGGCGCGGCAACCGCGGGCATTGTCAGTGAAGCGGCGCTAACGATGAACAACGAGATAGCAGCCAGTCGATTCAGGATGTTGTATTTCATGGGTCTGTTTTTGTTCTCACTCGGGAATCGCGGCCCGGTGCCTCGCGGCCCGCGGCTCACAATGCAACAGGCACTGTCTCGTAGTTGGTCAGCGGCAAGGCGCTAGCCCAATGCCACCTACTTTGTGGTCAGTCAGGTGGTTTTTGCTTTTTC
>CAYFJO010000874.1:0-3122 GCA_964343305.1 uncultured Pirellulaceae bacterium
ATAGCAAAAATAACAACCTCCGGACATGCGAATTCATAGAAGGGACAGCTACTTACGTCGTTCTGCCGGAGTTCATCCAGCCGCGGTTGCTCGAATCGATTCGAGTTCGGCTCGATGAACTTTATGTTTCCGAAGGTGATCGTGCCGGTGCTGAGTTTAAACAGGAATCCGGCGCGGGTCGGTTGGCCAATTTGGTGAACAAGGGCGAAGTGTTTCGTGAAGTGTTTGCCGATGAACAACTGTTGAAATACGTTCAGCACGTGCTTGGTCCGGAAATCAAACTGAGCAGCGTCAACGCGCGTCGAGCGGATCCCCACAACAACTCTCCACAACCGCTTCACGCCGACATGGGCGCGACACCGGACGAGCGTGGCAATTGGGTCTGCAACTCGATCTGGATGATTGACGACTTCACGGAAGACAATGGTCCGATCCGCGCGATTCCGGGTTCACATCGTTGGGGTAAACTCCCGCAAGACGAACTCGACGATCCGGCGGCAACGCATCCCGACGAAGTCTTGCTGACGGGCCAATCCGGCACGGTCATCGTGATGAACGCCCACGTGTGGCACGGCGGCATCGCCAACCAAACCGCAATGTCTCGCACGGCGTTGCACAGTTTCTACTGCCGACGCGACAAACCCCAGCAACAACATCAGAAGCAATTGCTGGATCAGCATGTCCAGGAAGAGATGGACCCACGGCAGCGGTATTTGCTGGCGTTAGACGACCCGCGCAACGACGAACTGAGTGCGAACGTCGTCACGCGAAGTGGGTTCTTGAAGTAGCAACATCCAGCGGTAAGGTATCTTGATATTGCGGTTTTTGCCGCTGGGAAAGACTTTTTTCAAAATAGTGACACGATTCGGGTGTAGGGCGTTTTACAAATCGTTCCGATTGGGAAATAATAAAACCAGTACCTTTGAGCGGTTGGCGTTATTATTGTAGTGGTAGTTCTTTCTACATTCTTGCCCTATGCCTGCGACTTTAGTTAGTTCCCGCTTCCTCGAACAACTGCGAACCAGCCGGTTGCTGAACGAATCGGCGCTGGCCAGAGTTCGTGAAGACTTCGATTGGGGTGACGATGCCGATTTGGCCAACCAATTGGTCGAGCAAAAACTGCTGACCGAGTATCACGCCAACCATCTGTTAAACGGCAAGCACAAGGGATTTCATGTTGGCAATTATAAAGTGCTGAGGCCGTTTCGTAGTGGCGGGATGGGCGTCGTTTACTTGGCCGAGCATGTGTCGCTGCGGCGCGTCGTGGTGGTCAAGGTCATTCGTCGCAAGTTTCTGTCCGATGCGGCTCGCGTCGAGCGTTTCCAGCGCGAAGCTCAGATTGCAACTCAGTTGAATCATGTCAACGTGGTTCGCACGTTTGATTTCGACGTCGAGCAGAATACGCCCTACCTCGTGATGGAGTATGTCGAGGGGGTTGATGCGTATCGGCAAGTCAAGAGGCTGGGACCGCTGAGCTGGCAGCAAGCTGCGGACTACATCCGGCAGGCCGCCAAAGGGCTCAGCCACATTCACGAGCGCGGCATTGTTCATCGCGATGTGAAGCCGACCAACTTGTTGGTGGATCGCGGCGGCCACGTTAAGATCTTGGACTTTGGGCTGGCCCGTGAAATCTCAGAAGCGACCGACGACAGCGCGTTCAAGCAAGTTGGTTCATGGGATTTCATCGCGCCGGAACAAGCGATTGACAGCCGGCAGGCGGATGCGCGGGCGGATATTTATTCACTCGGTGCCACGCTTTATTATTTGCTTTCCGCTCAGTGCTTATATCCCGACGAAACATCACATCGCGGCAAAGCACGAGCGCATTTGAAACGCCGAGCAACGCCAATCGGGCAGCTTGTTCCGACGATCCCTTCTTCGTTGGCGAACATCGTCAACCGCATGCTGGCACGCGAGCCATCGCGACGATTTCAAACTGCCGAGGAGGTGGTCGACGCACTGAAGCCGTTTGCCAAACGGCATGATCCGGCATTCGACGAAGATGTGGTTGCCGTTCCGCTTTCGCAGATAACCCCTTTGTTGGGACATGCCGCGCCGCCGGTTCGCGAGTTCGACGAAGATAGCACAACATCGGATTCGTCAGTCTTCGTCAATGAGCCGCGTCACCAGCCCGAAGTGCAAGCCGGATCGACGATTGACGAACGTGCCGAGTTGCAAGACACGCAGATTATTTCACGATCGCAGATTGACAAGCTCGCACCAGCACGCGATCGAGGCACAAAGGTCTCCATCGTGCGGCTTGTTTTGGCTGCATCTTTGTTGTTGGCCACGGGTGTGATGTCGTACTTCATTTTGTCGGCCGACAACCCAACTCGTGAATCCCCACAGACGCCTGTCGCATCCGCGCTGGCGATTGCCGAGCCTCAAACCGCGTGGAGCCCCAACGACGTGGTGCCGGACATCTCCGATCTGCTCGATCACGATCGAACGATGCCATCACTTGAGCGTATTCGTTTTGATGGACCTATTGATTACGCTCGCGCCTCCGTGGCTTCGCCAACTCATCAGGATCGGTCACAGCCTGCCGTCGCTCGATTGGATCATCGAGCGGCTGGACTGCGACGATCGCAAGATGATGTCGTCGCATTCGGTGCGGGGCCTGAGTTGGTCGCCAGCCGTTCGAAACTCTCGGTCGGATTTGAATTACGACACAATCGCGTGGACGAAGAAGCGCTGCTTGCATTGTGCGTTGCCCAACAAGAAGAGACGAAGATTGCTGTCCAAAACCACGAATTCTTCGTTGGTCGCATCGTGGCGATGGGCCGGACGCGATTGATGCTGTCTGGCGCTAAGGGAAGCTCCGCATCCAGACAACAATTCACGATTTCGACACAAACTCATTTGAGAATGAACGGGCGTCTGGTGTCCAGGTCCGAAGTAATGTCGGTGCGCCAATCGCTGTTCGCGCGTGTCCAAACTGATTCCAGCAGTTCACGCGCCATCTCCATCGAATTCAGCCGCGATGGCCGGTTCGAATAATCGCCATGTCAAACTTGGCAGATTAGGTTGAGGCTACGTCGTGGGGCACCCCTTCCGGTCGTATCGATTCTACAGCTTCTAACCGTTTCTCATGCTCTGAACGTTGCACGCGATGTAGCGAT
>CAYFJO010000875.1:0-3114 GCA_964343305.1 uncultured Pirellulaceae bacterium
AACAAGGCCGCCAATACACACACAAAGACGATCAGGTACACAAGTACAGTTGGCCTGCGCCGAGCGGCACGAGCAGACGTCGTCTTCGATTCGCCGGTCACTTGGCGTGTCCTTTCAAAGCAAAGTTTGAGCAATTCATTGGTAGTGGATTGTCAGACTTGAGTTTTAGGGTGCCACTGGCTCCGCCAGTGATTCGTATGAGGTACACCCATTTGAACTTGCACTGGCAAAGCCAGTGGCACACAACCCGAAGATTCACCTTTGACAGTCCAGTAGCCTATCAAACGGAAAACAAACTTGCCAGATTGGAGTTCCGGGTCGCACAGCATTGGATCTAGTTCGTGGTCGCCCGGAACTCGTGGGCTTCACACGGTGCCCACGAATTCAGGGAGACCACGAATCAGACCGAGGCACATTACCACGCGGCTCAATAGAAGAATACCCAAGCGCACAGTTGGTGGTTTTCTTAGAAGTGAAAATGGAAACCCGATTTTCGCGGGGCCGGTCTGTGGTGGTAGTGCCCGTGCGGCGAATAGCAGTGGGGGCGTCCGTAATAGTGTTGTTCGCGGATGACGACCGGGCGTGCTGAGGGCGGTGGGTACGTGTTGGTCACCGGAGGTTGATTTTGCATTGCGTTTAACACCGCGTCGCTCACCCCTTGGCGACTCAGGATGATTAGGTCGTCGGGTGTCAACCGCTGAGCCAAGCCATTCGCGCGGATGTGCGTGACAATCACCTCGTCGCTCAGTTGCGCCTGGGTCATGGAAATCACTTGCGCAGCGGTCACCGCGCCGGCAAGCCGCCGGCCCATTCGCTGTTCGATGATGGCGTTATTGTGGGCGACTTGTGCATCCATGTTGCTGCCGATGGCTTGTCCCGCGAGCGTTCCAACGGCACCGCCAATCAACGCTCCGGCGATTGGATTGTCGTTGTGTTCACCGATCGCGGCACCGACGCCAGCGCCCGTCAGGCCGCCGACCAGCGCACCTTGGTCGCGGTGATATGGAGAATTGCAGCCGGAAAGCCATCCGAAGACAATGACGGCGGCAAAAATACAATAATCCCTAAAACCCATAGGACTTCACCTTCTCAACAAAGAAGACCCCGATCCTGACCCATCCAAAATCGTCGAATGGTCGCAGTTACATTTCACTACGTCAATATCGACAGGTTTGGTTCAACGTCTTGAACACACCTCGCTGTGCCAGCGAGATTGACGGATTCAAGTCGTGAAATGGAATGGCTGGCTTATTAAAGGTTATAATCGCCACTCATGAATGCATATGATGCAATCATCCTTGGTAGCGGCCACAACGGGCTGATCCTGCAAGCGTATCTCGGTCGGGCGGGGCTTTCGACCATCTGCCTGGAACGTCGCGACGAAATCGGCGGCGGCCTGACCACCGAGCAGCAACCGCCCGGGTCCGGGTTTCTGCACAACACCCATTCGTTCTTCCATCGGGCGCTGAACCGAATGCCGTGGTACGAGGATCTCGACCTGGCGAACCACGGCGCGGTTTACATTCAACCGGATTTGAATGTTGCGATGATCTTGCGTGACGGGCGTGTGCTGGAATGGTGGACCGATTTTGACAAGACGGTCACGTCGTTTGCCAAATTCAGCACGCGTGACGCGAGCACGCTGGCGCGGTGGCGCGATGCCTTTCGTCCGATTGTCCAAGACATCCTCGTGCCCGAGGCGCAGTCGCCGCCGCTTTCGCCAGGCCAGCGCGAGGCGCAGTTGAACCAATCGAACGATGGGCGGCTGCTGTTAGAAACAAGTCAATTGTCACCGTTGGAATTTGTGCAACGCGAATTCGAAAGTCCCATTGTGCAGGCGGGTTTGTTGTTCTTTAACGGCCTGCGCGAAGTGGACCTCAGACTTAAAGGCTTTGGCCATCACATTCCGGCGCTGTTGGCCAGTGACGGGATGGCACAGATGTGCCTGGGCGGCGCGCAGCAGTTGGCGCAGTCCTTGGCGTCCGTCATCCGAGGAACAGGCGGAGTGATTCAGACAGGCACGCTGCCGAAAAGGATCTTGGTGGAAAACGGCCGCGCGGTTGGTGTGCAAACGACGGACGGGGATGTGGTTCGCGCCAACAAGTTGATCGCATCGAGCTTAAACCCCCAACAGACGTTTGTTGATTTGATCGACGAGCAGCACCTGCCTGGCCCATGGCGCGAAAAGGCGCGTCAGTTTCAATACAACTTGTTGGCACCATTGTTTGCGTTGAATCTGAACCTGAGCGAGCCGCCGGATTATGGCGACGCGGTGAGCAAGGATGCGTTCATGGTCATTTTGGGCTTGGAGGACGTTGGCCAATTCTTGAAGATCGTCGACCACCACGAACGAGGGTCGATCCCGCCGACCGTTATGTGGGGATCGTGTCCCACACGGTTCGATTCATCGCAGGCACCCACTGACGGACATACGGCATTCATGTGGGAGAAGCTGCCCTATCAATTGAACGGCGACCCGGCGAACTGGGATGCGGAGAAGGACAAACACGGCCAGCAGATGCTTCAACTGTGGGCGAAATACGCGCCCAATGTCGCCAGCGCCAATCACTCATTCACGCGCAGCCCGCTCGACGTCGAGCGAATGTTGTGGAACATGTACGGCGGCGACCTGTTGATCGGCGCGTTTGGCAATGGCCAAATCGGCTTTCATCGGCCGTTTCCGGGGGCGGGTCATTATCGTGGGCACCTGGGTGGATTGTACTTGTGCGGTTCCTGTTGCCATCCAGGCGGCAACATCACAGGCTTGCCGGCTTACAACGCGGCACATGTCATTCTTGCGGATCTTGGCTTGAACTGAGCTGTAGACTTTCGAAGTTTCGGAAACTTGGGAAGTCTGGGCTCCATTTCGCGACATTCCGCGAAAACGGTTGACCGGTAGGTCGGCGTCAGTACAATCTCAAATGGTTGAATCACTATGTATGTTTCGCGTTCCGGTTCCACGTGCGAAGTTCTCGCCCCGGCGAAAATCAACCTTTTTTTAGAGGTGCTTGGACGGCGTCCCGATGGGTTTCATGAGGTCGAGACTCTCATGTGTGCCGTAAGTGTCTTCGATAAACTCACCTTCACTAGCCGTTCGGACGGCCAGTTGCGATT
>CAYFJO010000876.1:0-3111 GCA_964343305.1 uncultured Pirellulaceae bacterium
GGCTCGTTGAACCAGATGTTCATAAAGAATGGCTGATCGGGATTTGCCTTCGTTTCCAGCCAGTCGATCGCATCACTGACAACAATCTGGCAGGAGTAACCCTTCATTGGGCCAACCCGTTTCCCGTTGCGAATGAAGTTGACGGGATCCTTGTGACTCGGGCTGGCTCCGTTGGAGAGCCCGAACCAGTAGTCAAATCCATGCTCCTGAAGCGTAGGTTTCTTTCGTTTGCCTGAGGTCATCCCGATGTGCCACTTGCCGAAGTGGGCGGTTCCGTATCCCGCCTTCTGGAGCACTTCAGCGATCGTCACTTCACGCTCGAGTAGATGCATGTTGTGCCAGTGATCCTGCAGGACGCCATAAATGCCGGTGCGGAGATTCTGCCTCCCGGTAAGGAGGGTCGCCCGCGATGGCGAGCAGACTGCCGCCCCGGCGTGAAAGTCGGTGAACTTGACCCCACGCGCCGCCAGTGAATCGAGGACCGGCGTCTTGACTGGTCCGCCATAACAGCCGAGATCCTTTGATCCCAGATCATCGGCCAGCAGAATGGCGACGTTGGGCTGTTTGTCTTTGGCAAAACCGGGGCAAACCAGCAGCAGGACAAATAAAAATGTGAGGATGGGTTTCATGTTATTTCCTTTTGGGTGCGCCAAAGTCCGGCGCGTTTTTCTTAGGGAGCCACTTTTCAATTGGTTGAGAAACAGGATGCTGTCGATCATGGCGTGGGCTTCTTTGCCCGATCGACAGCAGGATACGGCCCAATCAACTCGACCGGAATCGGATACCAAGGCACAAGGTGCGATTTCAACTCGGCGAGCGTCGCACCGTGTACGTCTTTACTGCCCGTTCTGTTACCCAGGTTGATCGCACGCCCCACACCACCCCATTCGCCGGCTCCAAGCAGCAGATTGCCGACCAGGTAGTTGTGGTTGTCCGTGCCGTTGAGCAGATCGCGCAGCATCGGGTACTTCTTCTGCCAGGCCTTTGATTTCCAGTCGGTTTCGGCCAGCACCCTCTTGGAATTGCCGTGCGTCGTGATCACTTCCGCCCATCGGTCGTCGGCCACGGACCCTCCCGAGAACACCTTATGCCAATCGACGATCACGTTGCCCTCAACGTAGCTGTCTGTGCCTTGGTTGAACTGTATGGCTCCAAACGCACCCCAGCCGCTGCCTTTGCGAATGATGTTCTCGGTGACCATGAATCCGCTGATGAAGTCATCGTGACGCACGGCGGCTGCTCCGCGGTGCTTGTCGCTGGCGATGATCCGATCGAAATCGTTCCAGCGGATGATATTCCCGCGATAAAGCGGGTTTCCCCACATATCGATCACACCCTGGTCGCCCGACTCGTAAACGCATCGGCGGAAGTGGTTCAACTCGATCAGGGCATCACTGGCTTCCAGGCGGATCGCACTGCTGGGAATGTCGATAAAGGAGTTATGTCGTACTTTCAGCCCCATGCCCTCAAGCAGCACGGCCGGTGTATACGTCCGATCGATGCGCGACAGATTCGAGATCCGACAATTCTCGATCGTGCTGTGGGCCGGTGCCAACTTCTGCCAGTCGCCTGCCCACAGGTCGATCCCGCCTCGTCCCATGCTGTCGACGCGGCAACTGTGGACCAAATGCCGCTTGCCACCATGAATCCGAATCCCGAGGCCGGAACAATCCTGGATATCGAGACCGGCCAACAGCAAATCCGAGCAGTCATCGAAGATCAAGGCGTCGCCGCGCACTAAGTTGACCGAGACATCACGCACCTGCAGATAGCGACAGTCTTTGGCGTGGATGGCCGTACCAAAAGTCGACAGAACGCATTGTTCGGGATCGAAGCCTTCGGGTGGCCAGAGGAGCACGCGATTCCGCTCCACGTCGAGGTACCATTCGCCCGGCCTGTCCAGCTCGCACAGTGCGTTGACGGCACGGCCCTGCCGCATCGTGAACAGTCCGCTCGTCGGCGGCACCAAACGGATCAGTCCGCTGGGTTCAATCGATGCGACCTTCTCATAAGCATCCGCCCACTCTCGCCACCAGTACCCGTGGAGCCAAAGGTCGCGTTCCTTCGCCCAGCGACGGTATCGCTGGGTCTCGGATTCCGGAACTTCGTCAACCGGGATCCGCGTCATGCCGTCATTCGGCCACCGTGCCATGGTTTGCGGTTCGCCCTTGTGAAATAGCTCGGGTACGGGCAACGTGGCGAACCGGTGGTTCCCTTTCGGTATCGCACGCTTGCTCCCGAAGCCCCCGAACACAAGTTCGCCCATCTCCGCGACACCATTGGCCGAGAGGTCGCATGCGCGTACGTCGTCGCGTGCGATTTCGGGGAGTTGCGAAAGCTCCGACGTATCGTCGACAGTCGTCCAGCGTCGCAGAACGGTTCCACCGGTCAGCGTGGCTGGCTTGGAAGGGTCACGCGATCGTATGACCAATTGGCTGTCAGCCGTGCCCGCATCGGCGACGGTAAGTTTCAGCGTTTGCGATCGGCCATAGATCCCCGGTTCCAGAACGATCTCGATAGCTCCTTTGTCGGCGTGTCTTCGCAAGGCGCGAGCTGCCTCCACCGCTGCCTCCAGCGTTGCAAACGGCTTGCTCGGTGTGCCGTCGCCACCAGGATTTGCACTGCTGTCGACAACAAGCGTTGACCGTACGCTGCCGATCGCCGGGATCGACGTCCGCGTTTGTCCGGGATGCGGCTTTCCGGCCACCACGGCCTTCAGCTCTCTGACGGCCAGCGCGTGATGCTCGGGTACATATTCCATTTGGGCCAACCGTTCCAACGCCGCAAGGCACCCCGCCTTGTCGCCCAAAGTCAACCGCGCCCGCGCCAACCGCATGATGATGGTCGCTCGAAACGGCTCCGCCTCGCTGGGCAAATCGCTCAAGAGCGATTCATACCTCGGTACAGCCATTGCGGCATCTCCGCTCAGCCACGTATCGTCCGCTTCCGCTAGTTCCTGCTCGACTGCCTTGATGTCTTTAGCCGAGCCATGCTCTATGGCATTGGGGCGACGCTCAGCCGCCGTTGCCGCCAGCGTCAAATAAAAGCAACTGCAGCAGAGTAGAATTGATCGCATTAGGGGCTCGCTGGTTTCTTGTTCCATTACGGATG
>CAYFJO010000877.1:0-3111 GCA_964343305.1 uncultured Pirellulaceae bacterium
ATCGCTTGCGATACGTGGACGACGTCATGCCAGCCAATGTCAACGTGTTGTTCAGCGACCGTCACGTCATTCGCGAACAGTTGGGGTTAGCCGACTTGGTGATCGGCGCTGTGTTGATTCCTGGCGCAAAGGCACCTCGCTTGGTCACGCGCGACGTCTTGAAAATCATGAAACCGGGAAGTGTGATCATTGACGTTGCCATCGACCAGGGTGGTTGCTTGGAAACCAGCCGACCAACGACTCATAGTGATCCAACCTACATCGAGGAAGAAGTTCTTCACTATTGTGTCACGAACATGCCGGGCGCGGTCGGACGAACCAGCACGTTCGCGCTGTGCAACGTGACGCTGCCATGGGTCATCGAATTGGCCAACCGCGGCGTCGAAGAGGCCGCCGAGCAGCTCAAGTCGATCGCGGCCGCCATGAATATTTTTCAAGGCGAAGTGACCAACCGGGCGGTCGCGGAGACCTTCGAAATGAAATATAGTGGTCGCTTTGACAAGTAGGACGGATTGCCTAATCCGTCCGTGGAGAGTCGTCCTCGATTGGTCGGATTAGGCAATCCGACCCACAACAGAATCAACCATGAGCACAGACCAAAAAACACAAGTTGGCATCATCATGGGCAGCGACAGCGACTGGCCCAAAATCAACAAAGCGGCAGCGGCGCTGGACGAATTTGGCGTGGGCTATGAAGTTCGCGTGATGAGCGCCCATCGCACACCCGAAGTCGTCTGCCAATACGCAACCACCGCGGTCGATCGCGGCCTGAAAGTGATTATCGCGGCTGCGGGCGGAGCCGCTCACCTTGCCGGCGTCGTCGCGGCTCACACGACTTTGCCCGTCGTTGGGCTACCCGTCCCAACGCCTGATCTCGGCGGTTTGGATTCACTTTTGTCGACGGTCCAAATGCCCGGTGACGTGCCCGTCGCCAGTGTTGCCGTCGGAATGGGTGGTCCTCGAAACGCGGGTCTATTTGCGGTTCAAATTCTAGCCACGTCCGACGATTCACTCCGCAAAAAGTTCGCCAGCTTCAAGGCACAACTGACGGACAAAATCGCCGCCAAAGATGCCAAGCTGCAGGAATCGATTCGCCAAGACGCATGACCACGCCATCCAAAAATGAAACGCTCCGCTGGCAGGGCGATGTTGACGGACATCTGACGCTCATCGACCAAACGCTGCTTCCGGTCGAGTTGCTCGAGATCGACTGCAAGGACGTCGAAACGGTTTGGGAAGCAATCAAGATGCTTCGTGTCCGCGGTGCTCCCGCAATTGGCATCGCAGCAGCTTACGGAGTTTGTGTGGGGATCCAAACGGTCAACAGCGGGTCCAATCAACAGTTCTTCGATCGACTGACTGAGGTGACGGATTACCTGGCAACAAGTCGTCCCACTGCTGTGAATCTGTTTTGGGCACTTGACCGCATGAAGGCCAAGGCGGAGGCGCTCCGCGAAAACCATTCGGCCATGGAGATCCAGCAAGAATTGCTGAACGAAGCCCGTGCGATCCACGATGAAGACCGCGAAATGTGTCACGCCATCGGGCGCCATGGCGCCGAGCTGTTGTCAGACGGACAAGGTGTGTTGACTCATTGCAATGCCGGCGGTCTAGCCACGGCCGAATATGGAACTGCGCTCTCAGTTTTTTTTACCGCGCAAGACCAGGGGAAAAACGTCCAGGTTTTCGTCGATGAAACGCGACCGCTCTTGCAAGGTGCCCGGCTGACAGCGTGGGAACTGACTCAGCGAGGGATCCATGCGACATTAATCTGTGACTCGATGGCAGCCCAAGTGATGCGCGAAGGTCGCATCCAGGCGGTTGTCACCGGCGCCGACCGAATCGCGGCCAACGGCGATTCCGCGAACAAGATTGGCACGTACTCCGTTGCCGTGTTGGCCGCGTCGCATGAGATTCCATTCTACATCGCCGCGCCTTCGTCCACGTTTGATCTGTCGATCGCAAGTGGCGACGAGATTCCCATCGAACTGCGAGACAGCAAAGAAATCACGCACGGATTCGGACGCCAGACAGCTCCCGCCGACGTCGAGGTCTACAATCCAGCATTCGACGTTACGCCGGCCCAGCTCATCAAAGGAATCATCACCGAACGAGGCGTGATTGAACCGGTCACGACCGAGCAAGTCGCGAAGTTGATTGGCGGCACGGTATAATCGGTGGATCGTCGCCGATGTCGCTAGGACTTCGGCCCCGTTGGTTCCAGCGTCCAAGCCCTGGCGAGTTCGGCTACCAATCTTTTGAAACCGAAACCGTTCAATCTCGACAAATCGTTACTGGCCGTTGTCTTGGCGGCCATCGCCGCGCGAGTCTGGTATTTCGCTGCCTATCTCGGCTCACCATTCGCGAACGACTATCGTGCAGATCAACAGTACTATCGAGAATGGGCGCTGCGAATCGCTGCCGGTGATTGGATTGGCCATGACGTCTTCGAACAGGGGCCGGTCTATCCTTATCTGCTTGGCATGTTTTACGCTTTTTTTGGTCAGCAAGATAATGCCGTCCTGGTCCTGCAATTGTTAGCCGGAGTGTTCACATGTGTCCTCGTCTTCTGGTGCGGAAAGAAACTATTTGGACAGCCGGTCGGAACGTTGGCGGGAATCATCGTCGCGCTGTTAGGGCCGCTCGTCTATTACGAATCCATGCTCATGAAGACGTTTCTCTCGCCCCTGCTCACGATGATCGCGATGCTGGCCGGTTTGAAATACGGCGACGACCAGCGAATTCGGTGGCTAATCGTTGCCGGTCTTAGCATTGGGCTTGCCTGCCTGGTTCGCGAAAATCATCTACTTTTGCTTGTCGCGCTCGGCGTCTGGGTGATCTACATCGGACAAAGACATGCAATGCCTTTGCGAAGGCAATGGGGACACCGCCTCGTTTTGTTCGGTTCACTCCTTCTGGCCATCGTGCCGTCCGCATCGCGCAACTATCTCGTGTCGGGCGAAGTTGTGCTAGTCACTGCTGGCGGCGGCGAAGTCTTTTATATGGCGCACGGCCCGGAAGCAACCGGATCCTACAAATCGCCATCGTTCGCCCAGGGCAATCCGAATCAACAACACGAAGATTTTCGAATCGAAGCCGAACGCCGAACCG
>CAYFJO010000878.1:0-3103 GCA_964343305.1 uncultured Pirellulaceae bacterium
GGTCCGCGTGCTGATCAATCGCATGCATCGCCGATTTGATGCTGCTGTAGTTGGCACGTGATCCAACGACGACACAAACTTCTTTCATTTGCTTCTTTCTTCTGTAGGATGGGTCTCTGACCGGCCTGGAGGACCCGTCCTACAAATCACGCTGCCTTCAGGTCGGACCAATCGAGAACTGTGTCAGCATCAATCGCTTGGGCTGTTTGTTTTCCAATCACTTCGTCAATTCTCGCCGCCGGAATTCCAGTGCCCGGCTTGCGAATCGCAAGCATGCCCGCCGAGATCGTGGCTCCGGCCGGAATCTCCGCCTTGGCCGTGACGCTCTTTTGAAAAATGTCTTTCATCTGCTGATAACGGTCGATGTCGTCCTTATCCACCGCACTATCCAACATCGTTTCGATCGCATTGATACCTTGAACGAGATCTTTGAATTGTTCCGGCTCCAGCGAATGCCGGGCGTCGCTGCCATACATTCGGCGGCTGAACGTCAGATGTTTTTCAATGACCGTCGCTCCCAGCGTGACCGCCGCAAAACACGAATAGTTTTCCAGCGTGTGGTCGGACAAGCCGATCGGCAAGTGATAGCGGTGTTTCATTTTCAACATCACATTCAAGCCCACTTGTTCATTCGGGCAGGGATATTCCGACGTGCATTGCAACACGGTAACGTTGTTATGGTGCTGGCGGATCGTTTCGACGGCCATGTCGAGTTCTTCCCAACTGCTCATGCCCGATGATAGCAGAATGGGTTTGCCCGTTTGGGCAATCGCATCGAGCATCGGCAAGTTGGTCACTTCGCCCGACGGGATTTTGTATTGCTCAATGTTGATGCGTTCCAGCAGTTCGACCGCTTCGACTGAAAACGGCGACGATAGAAACAGCACATCTTGTTCGTCGCAGCGCGCTTTCAATTCGCGCCATTGGTCTTCGGTGAATCCGGTTCGCTGGAAATATTCGAATCGTGGCTCGCCCTTGAAATAAGGCGGCTGCGGGGCATTGGGCAGTGTTTCGGCTTCAGAAATGTGTGTTTGAAACTTGGCCGCACTCGCGCCGCACTCGGCCGCGGTGTCGATCAAATGCAGGGCGTTTCCAAAACTGCCGTCGTGGACAGACCCAATCTCGGCAATAATCAGTGTTGGCACTCGATAGCCCTTTCTTCGTGAATGGATTGGCGCACGGCGTCCAGCACACGGCGGACTCGGAGTCCGTCTTGAAAACTTGGCAACTCGCCGCCGACTTTGCCACTGATCGCATCGACGAATCGACTCGCCAGTTCTTGAAAACGGGCACTGCGTGAGTCGGCGGACGCGCCGACAGGCGTCGAAAGATCTATTTCGCGGCGGCCAGCCTTTGTGTCCGCCACGAGACTGGCGTTGCTTGGAGCAAATGGCGGCTGATGAATGAAAACAAGCCGCCCGTCTTTCCCGTAGACTTCAATTCGATGGCCCAGGTCGGCGCGATGGCAATTCGAGATCGCGGCCGTTGCCACAACACCATCGGACAGTAGGCACATCAGATCGACACTGTCCTCGGCGGTCACCCGGCGTTGATTGCCTTCACCGTCACGGCGACTCCGAATCAAGATTTGGCTCTGAGCAAAGACGCGACTAATTGGATTGGCGACCCACTCGAGGTAGTCGACGACATGACTTGACAACGCATCGATGACTCCGCCACCCGATTCTCGGTCGTGTTGCCACGACCAAGGTCGATCGGGATCGGCACGCCCGCCGGTCAGCCAGGTGACATCAATGCGTCGCAAGGGGCCGATTGTACCAAGGTCGATTTGACGTTTGAGTTCGGCGATACCGGGTTCCATGCGGAATTGGAAATCAATGGCATTGATCAATCGTGTTGAGCACGCCGCGTCACACATGTTTGTCGCGTCGGTGATCGTGCGACCAAAAGGCTTCTCGCACAACGTGTGTTTCCCATTGGAAAGCGCGGCACAGACAATGTCGGCTTGGACATCGGGTGTGGCTGCCACGCTCACTGCATCGATCCGGTCATCGTTGATGATCGGCTGCCAACTGGAATAAGCCATCGGGACGCCAGCTTGATGAGCGACTTGCTGCGCGCGGCCGGAACCAGCGTCGGCTATGGCGACCACGTCCGCGCCTTCGGTTGCCGCGAAGCCGGGCAAATGAACCTGGGCACCAAACCCAGAGCCGATGATTGCGAGACGTACTGTCATGTGCCTTTAAGATAGGATGGGCTTCCTAACTCGTCCAATCCGGTGTGGTTTCGAAAGACGGGCTAGGGAGCCCATCCGGCAGATCAATCCTCCAACACGTGGACTTCGGGCAGCGGAATGATGATCTTGCTGCGAAGTCCTTTTTCGCGAAGCTTCTGTACAATCGGTTCGCTGTAATGCCACGACAACATTAACGCATAATCCGGTTGCTCGTCGAACATCCGTTGCTCGTCAACGACCGGCAGATGATTGCCGGGCGAATACAGACCGACTTTCAAACAGGTCGACTGCTCAGCAATGTAGGGCAGTAAATCGTGATCAATGTTGCAGTAATTCAGTAGCGTAACAGATCGTCCTGGACAACCAATTCCAACAACCGTCTCGCCGCGTTGGCGAATGTCGACCAACAGTGCCTGCAATTCGAGCTTCGATTTGATCACCTTGTCGCGGAAGTCGTAGAAAGCTTGGGAGTCGTAAAGTCCGGCAGCATGTTCGGCTTCGATCAATTGCTGCAACCGATCCGATGGCTCATGCCCTTTCCCCTTCTTGGCGAACACGCGAATCGACCCACCGTAGTTGGGGATTCGCTCGGCATCGACCACTGTGAAGTTGTAATAGTCGAACAGCCTGACCAGCGGTTCAAGCGCATAGTATTTCAAATGTTCATGATAGATCGAATCGTATTGGACGGTTTCGAGCAAATCGAGCAGGTAATGCGATTCAGTCAGAAAGATGCCGTCGTCGACCAGCAACTGGTCAACACCGCGAATCAGATCACCGAGGTTTGACACATGGGCGAACATGTTCGCCGCGGTGACAACCATTGCTCGGCCGTGTTTGGCGCGAACGTTCCTGGCCAGCTCTTCATTGAAGAATTCCTGAACCGTGGGAATGCCACTTTCGTTT
>CAYFJO010000879.1:0-3081 GCA_964343305.1 uncultured Pirellulaceae bacterium
CCGCTTTGGCGCAGCAAGCAATCGACCAGCGTCGTCTTTCCATGATCGACGTGGGCAATGATGACGATATTACGGATGTCGTCGCGACGCATAAATAAAGTAGGACGGATTGTTAATCCGTCCCAGCGGCATCAGATTGAGGGAAGCGGTTGGATTCGCAATCCGAACTACACAGACGAAGGAAGATGCGGATTATCGTGAGGTGCCAGAAGATGGTCAAGGCCGCTCAGAAACGATTACTCTTTGTAGCTGCGTTCGCCAGAACGCGGATCTTTTAGCATTCGTCCGCACTCTGGCGAGTGCAGCTACAGTTCCGCTACTTGCCTCGAAACCGCTCAAGCTGTTCTTTAAAAAACTCGTTGTCCGGTTCGAGTTCGATCGCTTGCTTGGAAAACTTGATGGCCATTTCGCGATTGCCAACTTGGAAATGCGTTTCCGCGAGCGTGTCGACGTAGGCGGCGTAGCCAGGCCGCAAGGCGACCGCCAGGTGTGCATGTCGCAGCGCGTCGTCCAATCGCCGCTGGGTTCGAGCTGAGAGCCAAGCCAGATTGTTGTGATGATGGGCGCTATTGGGAAAACTACCGCACACTCGCTCGTAAACTTCATAGGTTTTCTTAAACAATTCGTCGGCGGCTTCCTCGCGTTCTGCTTGCTTCAGCTTTTCGATCAAATCCAGAACCAGGTCGACTTCGTCCGGACGCGCCTTGTGGGCCAGCCAGATTTCTTTGATGGCTTCGTCCGTTTTCTCCGCTTTCAATAGCCCTTGAGCTTGCGACTTGTGGATCAGATGCATCACGCGGGCATAGTATTCGATGTCAATGAAACTCGAATTTGTTTTTAGCAAGTAGAAGATTCGCCGTCGGCGGAGAGCGGCCGATCGAAGCGGATCTTCTTCGGCGATGTAATAACCGATGTTTCGCGCCGCATCGCGAACGGCCCAGGCCTGCGAACCTTCCCAGGAGTCAAACGGCCCTAACAGCAGCATCAACTCCCACTGCTCGCGGGCCGCATCCAACATCTCACGCTGGGCCAAACCGGCAGCCAACGTCTGTCTTTTCACAATGTCGGCCAGCGGCAGTACGGTTGCCAGTTTTACGAGTGCGTTCGCTCTATCCTCGTCGCCAAGTTTTCGATGTGCATGTCCATGAAGATAAAGCGCCAGAGCGTTTCCTTTCTCCAGCTTCCAAGCTCTTTCATAATAGGTGGCCGCTTCTTGCCATTGCTCCAATTTGCCAAACAAGTCTCCCACACGAATCGCGCATTCCGCGGAGGGTTGCAGTTCCCATTCCTTTTTGACGTATGTTTGTGCCAATTCCCATTGCTCGTGCGTCTGGCAAACCTTCGCGATGGCTTGCATCGAGACCGCCTTTTGTTTGTTGTCGCCAAGCGGGGGAGCATGCTGGAGGGCTCCGTCGATGATCGATTTGAGTTCGCCGGCGGACAATTGCCCCTCGGTGGGCTGAAGCAACTCATCCAGCTTTTGTAGAGCCGTGCGGTCCTCACTCGCTGTGGTCGTCAAGACAAAGTGTTGCCAAAAGATATCCGCCGCTTTTGCATGAGTGCGAAACAGTGTGTTGAGCATGGACGACCGCTGGGCCGGATCGCTCAGCGAAACGGTCGCGTGCTTGAATGCCAGGTCCTTCAGGCCCATTTTTAGTTCAGCCGATACGAGCGTTCGCAGGCGACCGCCATTTGTGTCCATCGAGGTCTTCTTCAATTCGTCGAGCAATTGCAAGGCTTTGTCCCGCTCGTTGAGTCGATAGAGTGTCTGTGCCACTTGCAGACCCGTGCTGAAATGCGATGACATTTCCTTGGACGCCGGATCGAGGCTCTTGGTGGTTTCCATAAACCATTGGACGGACTTGGTCGTTGGATCTTTGAGTTTGATCAATTCAAACGCTTCGGCGAATCGCGCCTGTTCGCAAAGAATACGAAACGAATTGATGGGCCGTTTCTCGCGTTGCAGATCGATGGCCGCCTGCCACCGATCGCTGATCATCAGCGCCTCGGCACACATATACTCGCTGACGTCCGTTTCCGCTGCCAGACGGATGATGGCGTCGATGGCCTTCTGCGACTCGTCCTTGTTTTTCGCCAAGCCAAAAAACGCAGCGGAGAAGCCGAGGTTCTCGATCCCACCGTCGCCAGGAATGCTCCCTGGTAGCGTCAGCGATTTCCAGTCGTTCAGCCGATAATTCAAATCGGCAACCAGTTTCTTGTCCGCGGTCTTGATGGCAAACTCGCGCGCCTCGGCAAATTCACGTTTGACTTTCAACAGGTGGGCAAGCATTCGCATTTGATCCGCGTGGTCGTCCAAATTGGGGCTGGCCTTCAATTCGGCGATCTTGTCGTCCAGCCCAGTGTGCAACAACAGCAGCGCGGCGTAGCTGCGCAATTGCGTGCCAATCCTGTCGAATGACGCCAGCCATTCCAGAAGTTCCGCGACGCGTTGGTATTCGCCGTCGACAATCGCTTGTTCGATCGCTTTGCTTGCCGTGCTGACAAAGCGTTGGGCGAGCCGTTGTTTTAGGTTCTCATCTTTTTCATTTCCCAGCAGTGCCAACATCGTATCCAAACGCTTCAACGCGTTGAGTTGCCCCAGCACGGCTCCCTTCAGATTCTCATCGCCATTGCGATATTGATTGATCAGCGCAATGACTTCCGGCGGTGTATCAGGAAAAATGCCCAAACGAAATCGATCCAGAATATGGCCGGCACGATAGGAAACTTCACGGTCTTCACTGTTCGCCGCCCGTTCGAGCGCGGACTTTGCGACATGGCCCGCGCGCCACAAGAACTTCGTCGCCTCTTCGCGAACCGCAAATCGCTCATCACCGAGTTGCTCGATCGCGACGGCGATCTGCTCCGTCGTCGGTGGCTGAGCGGTTGACGTCTCTGCCTGTCCGATGTGCGACGCAAGTGAAACTAAGAAGATGGCAAACATAAAGGAACGTCCTGTGTTAAGGCAATCGCCCACGACCCATGCGTTCAATGTACCGCATTGTTGTGAAAAAATGAAATGAGCTGCAAGCCAGGTGGTGTTCTAGTAGGAGTGCTGCACAGATCCGAATCATGACGCCT
>CAYFJO010000880.1:0-3076 GCA_964343305.1 uncultured Pirellulaceae bacterium
GCAATGCCGATAGACTTTAGATTCTTGATTTGGAACACCAGTTGTTGCTTTCGCGTAATGACTGCTAGGAATTGTAAGAAGTAGTAGAAAATGGATAAACAACAAACGATTTACGCATCACAGAGAAAGGCAACTGTAGGTAAAATAGTAAAATTAGGGAAACTGCTGCTTCCGTCAAGCGATTTCTTCGAATAGCCAAGGATTTTCCGGGAAAACGCCTGAAGGTCAAGAAATGGGTGCCATAGCTGGTCGGGTCCGGATGATTTGGTTTGTCTTGTGGAACACACCGTGACACACGCCGCCGTGCTCCACGCACCCTATACATGAATCTGGTTTAGATTGCCGAGAAATGGGTCAAATCAACACACCTCGTCCAGTTCTTTTGATCGTGGCCGTTGTCAGCCGCTACGAATCGGCAATTTCGTGGTTCCGACAAAGAGCGGAAACCCAGTGGGGCGAGGCCGCCTTATCAAGCGAGCCTTTCTCGTTCGACAACACGGACTATTACGAAAAGACAATGGGCAGCGAGTTGAAAAAGGCATTCATGACGTTTGAGGAACTGATCGATCCAGCAGACATTGCCGAGATCAAGTGCCTGACGAACCGGTGGGAAGAAGAATATGCGAGTCAATCGGACCACGAGGAGCCGCGGCCGTTGAACCTTGACCCGGGATACCTCACGCTGGCGAAACTCGTCTTGGCGACAACAAAAGACCGTGATCATCGGATTTATTTGAACCACGGCATCTATGCCGAGACCACGTTGTATTATTACCACGGAAACTGGACCGGTCGCGAGTGGACTTATCCGGACTACATGAGAGATGACTTTCATGTATTCTTTGCGCGCTGTCGCGATTACCTGCGCGAGCGTTATCGAGCTTCTTGATGTTGTGGTTCAAAAAGGGGTCAGGTACCTTTGCCGGAACGGCCCAAGGGGTGCTTTGCATAAAGGTACCTGACCCCTTTTTGAACCACACGTAGTTTTTCTATGACTATTGATCCCACTTTACTGCTCGTGTTCGCGGCCATCTTGCCGGGCTTGTTCGTATCGTGGATCGGTGCTTTTGCCATTCGTGCGATCGCGCCTCGCGCAGGACTCATTGATCGGCCAGCCAGCCGCAAAGTCCATGACGACCCGACGCCGCTGGGCGGTGGGCTGGCGATTTGGCTGGGTGTTGTCGCGCCATTTGCGGTCGGCAATTTCGTTGCCTGGTGGTTGCTGAGCGGTGGCGCGGCAGTGCTGGACAACTCACAGCTCAAAGAGTTGATTGGCTCCTATTTGAAGCACCTGCCGGGGTATCTGGAAAAGGCCGACACGTTGTGGGTGATCCTGGGCAGCGGAACGGTTTTGATGCTCGTCGGATTGGCGGATGACCGCTGGAACCTCGGTTGGAAAGTACGGTTGGGAGTTCAATTCGCGGTGGCGGCGATTTGTGTCTGGTGGCAAGGTTGGCAGTTGACCGCGTTCATCAACGTGGCTCTGGTGACGGGCATCCTGTCGATCATCTGGATTGTTGCCATGATCAATTCATTCAATATGTTGGACAACATGGACGGGCTGTCCGGCGGCGTGGCAACGATCGCGGCTGCGATGTTGGGAGCCGTCATGCTGTCGACGCGAGAAGATGCAGGCGATCCCCAGTATTTTGTTGGCGGATTCTTGTTCGTGATTGTCGGTGCCATTCTGGGATTTCTCATTCACAACCGCCCGCCGGCACGGATCTTTATGGGCGACGCAGGCAGTTACTTTGTGGGATTTTGTATTGCAATCGCAACGTTGCTGGCCACGTACACGGGATACCATTCGAAAAACCAACTTGCGGTGCTCGCACCGGTTTGTGTGATGGCGGTCCCGATGTATGACATGATCACGGTGCTTTGGATTCGCATTCGTGAAGGGCGCAGCCCGTTTCAAGCGGACAAGAGCCATTTTTCGCACCGATTGGTCGATTTGGGGCTGACCAAGGGCCAAGCCGTTTTGACCATCTATCTGTTGACGGCCACGTGTGGATTCGGCGCCTTGCTGCTGCGGCAGGTGACGTCGGTCGGTGCCGTTGTCATTATCATGATGATCTTGTGTATCTTGGCGTTGATCGCCATCTTGGAAACAACCGCACGGCGAAAGATCAACGGAAGCAAGATCAACAACGGTTCCTAGGGACAATGTCAAAGCGAAAGTCTGGGAAAAAAAGCTCGCTGTCTGAAGAGCGGCAGGGACGTCAAGGGCTTGAGCGACCGGAGTTGGCGGAGCGGCTGGAGCGTGTGGCGGCGGGGTTGGTGGTCGCTTTACTGGTCGTGTCAGGTCTGATTACGACCGACTCGATTCCTCATTTGGGTACAAGTCTTGCCGTCGTTCTGCTGTGGGTGTTCGCGTTTTGTGCTTGGCTGCTGGCGGGCGTTCTGCGCAGTTCGATGGCGGTTCGTTTTCGAGCAGCGGATGCGGCGGCGGTTGTGTTGCTGTTGATTCATGTCGTTAGCGCGGCCGTGATGATCTGGGGAGAGGCTGGAAATGCACGTGCCGCGATCAACATGACGTGGCGTTGGACGAGTTTGGTCATGGCCTACTTTTTGATCCGGCAGACAGTCCGGACGCCGCTCCAGACGCGGGCGATTTGCGCCGTGATGATCGCATTGGCGGTGGGAATCTCTAGCTTCGGCGTCTTTCAGGCAATCTATGTCAATCCGGCTCGCAAGGCGGAATACAACCACGTCGCGACGCAACGGCCAAACGAAACGCTGCAACAAACGGAAAAGCGTGTCCAAGTGTGGTTCGAAAACTACGGCCTGCCGTATCACCCGCTTGGATCACCGGAGCGGCGTCATGTCGTGGATCGCATTATCGCGTTGGAACCGACCGGAACGTTTGCGCTGACGAATTCCTTGGGGGCGTTTTTGACTCCGTGGATACTACTGGCCGCAGCCATTGTTTTTTCGACGTTAAACCGTGCCGAACTGCGACAGCGCACAGTTGTCGCGGGGATTTTTGTGTTCGTGGTCGTTGCGCTGTGCCTGCTGTTTACCAAAAGCCGCACCAGTTGGATTGCGGTGTTGTTTGGCGCGGGGCTCTTGGCGA
>CAYFJO010000881.1:0-3060 GCA_964343305.1 uncultured Pirellulaceae bacterium
CTGGTTGCACCGTTGTCGGATGCGCCTTTCTCATCGAACTCGCCGGCCTCGGCGGAGCCGAACGCATCGCTCCTCATGAATCGTTTAGTCTGATTCGGTACGAATGAAACGATTGTGGCGTTTATGAGCCGTCGATCTGGGTTAGCTTGCCGAGCCAAGGGCTGAATCGTGAGCTACATTTCTCTGAATGCTCGCCCATGTTTCAGAGAGACAAGAATGATGCCAACGCAAACGCTTGCCAAACAGCAACGAACGAAATCCATCGTGGAACAGCAATCTGAGTTCAAGGACCACTCGGATGCCCCGCCGATCGATATGGTGATCGCCAGCCTCGTGGATCAACTCAAAAAAGAGAACGAGAACATTGCCCAATTGATGGAACGACAGCGCCAACTTCGGCTGGAACTCTTGAAAGCCCAAGAAGAAAGCCTCGCCGCTTTGCGTCGGAACGAATCAAAAGACTAGCCGTGGAACTGCATATCGAAAGCGAGCACGAACCAGACGTTGGAATTGTTGGATAGGCTGATAGCGGTCAAGTTGTCTTTGGCGCCAGCGTTTTTTCGGCAGGCCAGCAATTTGGCGGCGCTGGAACAGATTGACAAAGCGAAGTCCACTTTCGGCTGAGGAATCGAGAAGCCTCAACGGCAAAGTGGCGCAGGGCCCGAGCGGAAATGACAGATTGCTTGGGCAGCTTGAGTGATCGATCAGTGGATTGCTGACTTTGCCGACCAAAGGCTCTCAGTTTGTTCGTTGCAGGCGTTGATACGTTTTCCTAAAAACCTTGGAATCGACAATTCGCAAATCCAGCGGATACTCGATATCTCGATCCGCAAAACTCTTCAACACATAATCTCCGACTTTACCGTTCAAGATTCCCTCCTTTGTCTGGATCGTGAATTTACGCTTCATTTGAACAGCCAGCACGCCTGGTTGCGAGCGGGCTGGTAGAAAGAGCCGAAAGCCGTCACCGTCCACCGTTTTGGTTGCATCATAATTGCACAACAAGTTTTCTGATGGCTGGGGCCAGAACTCGCCCAACTCGCCACGGCAAAGATAATCGCCCGTGTTCGCAGCGATCACACCCTCCATTGTTTCGACATCCGTTGCGCAATCGATTCGCTTTGCCCAAACCGGCCGTTTCCTTTTGGCCCGAAACCAGTTGCCAGCGCCATTGATTTCGTCCAGCAGAGGAGTGTTGACCAGAGGATCGAACATCGCGCTACGCCGCATTCCTATTTGTCCAGCATCCGATCTTGTACAAGTGAATTATTACGCGCTAGGGACAGTGCGGCTAGATCGGTTAGAATGAATTCCGTTCTGCCTAAAACCATTGAAACTTTAACTAGACGGACCGCGAAACTCTGCGCGTATTTCCAGCGCGCAGGCGATTTCAGAGAAAGCAAACGGGTCAATCGTGACCAGGCAGCGTACATGTATTCACGCACGACAAGCAGGAATTCACAATGGGTCTACCGTTAAACAAGCGAGATTATGACGTTTTCATTAGCTACGCTCACAGCGAAAGCGCGTTCGTTGAACAGCTCTACGATTGGCTTCAGCACTCGGCCGGACTCCAAGTTTGGTGGGACGAACGTGATTTGGCAGCCGGGGCATTTTTGGCAACGGGACTGCAAAAGGCAATCGAGCGATGTCGTGCAGTGATTCTGATCGCCTCAGACGAATCCCTCCAACGTGGCTGGGTGAAAGCGGAATACAACGCTGCGTTTGATGAAAGTACAAAATTCAGTGACTTCCGCATTGTCGCATTGCGGATGGGCAACGCCAATGTCGGCGACTTGATGAGAGGTGTTTCTTGGATCGATGTTCCCGAACAGTCCATCAGCGTCGACGTAGCCGTGGCCGTCATTCGTGCGCTGTATCGCACCGAAAACACACCCAATCCTCACAAGGCACGTGACGTCTACGTGAGTGCTTCGTGGAACACGGATGACAATCTAAGCGCGAACGCAGTTTGCAAATCTTTGGTGGACCAAGGGCTGCGTTTGATAGGCGACTCGAGAGACCAGAAGGGTTTCGGATCAGGTGATCGAGTCAGGGAGATCATGTCCAGTTGCGGAGTGTTCGTCGCTATTGTTCCGTATCGCGGCGAGGAGACAGCGACCCGCGGTGCCGCGCCCTACAAGTATTTTCTTCGCGAAATCGACCTTGCCAACGAACTGCAATTGCCAAGCGTCGTCATCGCCGATCCGCGGATTCACCACGCGGGTGGTGACGATCAGAATTGGCTTACGATGAAGACCGAAGACCAGATCATCCCCGATGAAGTACAACACTCGTTGCGGTCACTTTGGGATTTGTGGCGCGAGCCTGCTCAGCCGCACTACGTTTTTTGCGCCATGGACCTCGACTCCGAAATAGTACGCCTCGGCGGGCCGATTCGGCAACTTATTCAAAACGTTACGTCGATGCCGACCAAGGTTGGCAACGAAATTCATGAAGGCAATCCAGAAAATGTCAACGCAGCTGTACGGCTTGCGGTCGTTGATGCGTTCCTTGTGATTGCCGACCTGACGGACGACAATGTGAACGTGTGCATAGAAGCCGGAATGGCACTAGCCGTCGGCACCAATGTCGAACTGCTGGCGGCTGGCCCAAATCGTCGTCCGCCGTTTATGTTGAGAGAGCGAAATTTGCGTACGTACAAGGACGACGTACAGCAGGTCGGGTTGATCCACACCGTTTCGCGTCCCTACCGCCGTAGAGTGATCAATGCAGAACTATGAAGTTCACCTCGCTCCATCCAATTTTGAGTTCACATTATTTGCTAACGCTGGTGATTCCGAGCGTTGAATTCCACAAACGTACTCGTCCTTCCATTGGACGAACACGCTTGCTTGTCTTACGAAAAATCGTGGCGTCGACAATGCTCAATAACTCAGGATACTCGACGTCACAATCGCCGTGACCTTTCAGGATGTAGTCACCTACCTTACCCATTAACTTACCCCGCTTCGTTTGCACGAAGAAGTCGCGATCCATCTTAGTACCTGTCCATAATCAATTTCGTCTTGCGGTGTTTGCCGCAATCCATCCTAAACC
>CAYFJO010000882.1:0-3059 GCA_964343305.1 uncultured Pirellulaceae bacterium
AAAGGTCGGTCCGGACGTGCTTTGCCAAACCGGCTTTTGCTGCATGAATCACTTTTAACCTGTGCTGTTGAAAGAGTAGGATAGCCCTAGAGATGGGTCAAACGAGGAGCAATGCTGTCCGTTACGATATTTCGGGTGGCGCAAACTTTACCGAATGTCGCCGGATCGTCGAGCTGCAATCCAAGCGGCGCTGTAATGGGGGCAAGTTCTTTTGCTCGTTCGCCGTCGACAGAACGGCGGCTCCCCGACCTGGGGAGTTGGCTCGCTGTCGGAATACGGGATGGTCATAACGATCGCATGGAGATGGCGGCATCCTTTTTTTGAATCGCGATCTAGATAACCGGCAAAGTTCGCCTGATTGGCTCAAGCGTTCGCACCTGTGGAATTGTCACGTCCGGATCGAGAGGAGATTTGAGAATAATCGGTGCAACAACCGAAATCCTATGAAGGAAGAACAGGTTTTTCCATCGGACCATTTAGACACTTGAAATCCATATTGCGCGAACAGGGTAGTCATGCAATTCCGACAAAACAGCGGTCGCGACGATCGGCGTCGTCGCGTCTTAATTGACGAATCTAACGAAGGGTCGTCCAAGTCCTCGAGGCGAAAGAAAAAAGGCGAAGGCTCGCCCAAAGGCTATACGAAAGAGGCCCGTGACCATCAGGCGCGCATCACGGATTTGATTCCCAAACGGCACAGAGTGATTGGCCTGGTTGTGTTCGTGGGGATTCTGATTGTGGCGGCGTTCAATGCTGCCCATGCTCAAGTGGCGAACTTATCCGCGGCTTTTCCAAAGAGTGATTTTACGGCGATCGACCTGGCAGCGCGGTCTAACATGATGGCGTGGTTTTCGTCCGTGCTGCTATTCTTGGGAGCGTTTGTCAGCCTGCAGATTTATTCGTTGCGGCGCTATAAAGAAGACGATTATCGCGGAACTTATCGCGTTTGGTTGTGGGCGGCGGCGTTTTTTGTTGTGGCCAGCTTCGACGCGGCAACACAGTTCCATCACGCCGTCGGCGGACTGTTAATGCACGTGGCGGGAACGCCCTTGTTTCGCGACGGCAGCATTTGGGGAGCGATCGCTTGTGCCGCGTTGTTCGGATCACTGGGGCTTCGGTTGTTGATCGAAATGAGACGTTGCAAATCCGCGATTGCCATCTCGATGTTGGCCGGGTTTGCGTTTGCGGTCACCACGATCTTTCAGCTCGACATCATCGCGATGTCCAATCCCACGACTTCGATGATGGTCCACGCGACCGCGATCGTGTCGGCACACGCGTTGGCGGTGCTCGCCGTTTGGTACTATGCCCGCTACGTTCGCTTGGAAGCACACGGGCAATTGAAATGGCAATTGACTGCTAGCGGCAAGTCGGCCAAAAAACAAACGCCTGTAACAGGCGACATCCGAGCCAAGGAAAAGACGGAGACGGCAGCAAAACCCAAGTTGCTCGACCAGGCATCGATCAATGAATTGGAAGAACTCGAAGATTCGTTCGACGATGCGCCACGCACACGAAAACGACGCAAGCAAAGACAGGCCCGCGCCAACGCGAACGTGATCAGCATGGAAAGCGAGTCTTTGGAAGAAGACGAGCAACCGCACTGGCAAAGCAAGTCGAAGCGGCGAAAGTCGAAGAACCGCCGGCGAGCAGCGTGAGTGTCCATCGTGGAATCGGATTGTACGGATTGAACCTCAACTGTATCCTTGGGTCTGTCCTGGTAAATCCGCATTCCGCAATCTGAATTCCGCAATTCCTCATGGTTCGCACTCGTTTCGCTCCCAGCCCCACGGGCTATCTTCACATCGGCGGCGTTCGTACGGCGCTGTTTAATTGGCTGTTCGCGCGCAAGCACGGCGGTCAATTCATTTTGCGCATCGACGACACGGATGCCGAGCGAAATGTCGCCGAAGCATTGCAGCCCATTCTGGATGGATTTCGCTGGCTCGGCATCGATTGGGACGAAGGTCCCACGCCCGATGGTACCGACAGTGACGGTCCCCACGCACCGTACTTCCAATCGCAGCGGGCCGACCGATATCAAGACGCGGTGACAAAGCTGCTGGATGCGGGTTTGGCCTACCGCGATTACGCTCGCACAGAAGAAGTCCAAGGCGAGCGAGAAGCGGCGGAGAAGGAGAAACGATCGTTTGTTTACAGCCGTCAGTGGATGGCCGAAGACGACGAGCAAGCGGCGAAGTTCGAAGCCGAAGGCCGTACGGCAGTCGTGCGTCTAAAGATGTCGCGCGATGGCAAGTGCCAGTTCACGGACTTGGTTCGAGGCGATGTCGAATTCGATTGGTCGCGCGAGCAAGATCATGTCATTCAACGCGCCAACGGGTCCTGCCTGTATCACCTGGCCACGGTTGTAGACGACGTGGAATTCCAAATCTCGCACATCATTCGTGCCGAAGAACATTTGTCAAACACACCGCGTCAAATGTTCATTGCCCAGGGACTGGGAGTTGAATTCCCACAAACCGCCCACGTACCGTTTGTCTCCGGTCCCGACGGCAAGAAGATCAGCAAGCGAAAACTCAAAGACTACTTGAAAGACCGAGACTTCAAAAAGTTGTGCGACCACGGACAGGCGATTGCGGACGCGGTCGGTCTCGATGAGAACCTTGACACGTTCAACCCAGTCGTTGTCGATTTTTATCGCGAGGTCGGGTACTTGGCCGATGCAATGGTGAACTACCTGTTGCTCGTCGGCTGGTCCCTCGATGACAAGACCGAAGATTTTACACGCGACCAGATGATCGAGCATTTCTCTTTGGAAAAAATCAACAAGGCGCCAGGACAATTCGACACCGAAAAGCTGGCAGCGTTTCAAGGCCGTTATATGGATGCGTTGCCGATGAAACAAAAAGTGGTCTTGTTGTTGCCCTATTTGCAAAGGGCGGGTTTCGTTGACTCACCGCCGCCTTGTGATGCGTCTGAGACATTCGCCAAGGTCCTTGAAGCTGCCTCTGATCGCATCAAAGTGGCGGGCGACATTTTGGATTACACAGATTTCTTCACCGCCGACGAAGATTTGCCGTACGACGAGAAAGCGTTCG
>CAYFJO010000883.1:0-3048 GCA_964343305.1 uncultured Pirellulaceae bacterium
GCTGAGTAATGCACGGCAGACTGATGTGTTCTATCGCTTCATGCGTTTTGATCTTCACAGGCGAGCGTTGGTCGAACGATTGCTCGGCAAAGAAGCAGCCAGGTGGACCGCCGAAGAATGGATGGAATATCGTCGCGCAGCAGTGAAAACAAAAAGGCCGTAGGGTGGGCATTGCCACCACCTGATGTCGCACTTTGGTGGGCAGTGCCCACCCTATACAAGAGGAACTAAAAATGCAATCGATTCGAATCGCCGCCGTCAGCATGAACAGCGAGTTGGGCAAACAACAACAAACGATGGACCGCATCGCCGACTTCTGCGAGCAAGCGGCTGCTGAGAAGGCCGAACTGGTGTTGTTTCCCGAACTCGTCGTCCATGGCCATTGCAATCCCGACACGTGGAAAGTCGCCGAGCCCGTGCCCGACGGACCAAGTACGCAAAAACTTGTCGAACTGGCAATGCACTTTGGCTTCGTCCTCTCCGCCGGCTTGTGCGAAAAGGAAAACGACATCGTTTACAATACGCAAATCGTCGCCGGGCCGGACGGTTATGTCGGCAAGCAACGCAAGATCCACATGTCGCGCGACGAATCGTTTTTCTACAAAGGCGGTCGCGAGATCAACGTGTTCGACATTGGCAAATGCAAGATCGGCATCGTGATCTGCTACGACAACCAGTTCCCCGAAGTCGGCCGCATCGTGGCGCTCAAAGGTGCCGACATCATCTTGATGCCGCACGCCGCGAGACAAGGAAAATGGGATTCACCTGAGGCGGAGACGGCAGCTCGCAAACATGTGTTCGACCATTTCACCAGCGCCTATCGCATGCGGGCTCGCGAAAATGCTTGTTTCGTGATCCTGGCGGATCAAGCTGGCAAGGCCGGCACCGTGGACTCACTTCCGCCCGAGCACATGAACCAGCCACACCATCCCGGTGCCGCACTCGTTATCGATCCGCATGGCACGGTCACCAAGCATGCTCAAACCGAGAAGATCCAGGACGAAATGATCGTGTGCGATCTCGACGCCGACGTGCTTGCCGAAGCTCGCAGCCATCCAAACTACACGATCCGCACGCGACGCCCGGAAGTCTTTGAAGAATTGGTACGTGAGCAAGTGTCTAGTTAGTCTCAGTCCGTCGTGGCATCCTGTCTTGTCTTTGGCGAGTGAATATCGTAAGAGTACGGGATTTTTCTGGATCGCAACTTACTTCGCAAACGACTGTCCCCATGACGACAGATTCTTCTTCAGTTTCATGAGCATCTGTGGATGTGATTCCGCGATGTTTTTTCGTTCGGCAATGTCGGCTTTAAGGTCGTATAACTCAAAGGGACGCTGGTGAATGCTGACGATTTTCCACTGGCCGGATCTCGCGGCGCGCGAGTCGCCTTGACGCCAGAATAGGTGTCGCGGCCAAAGCGGTTTCGCTTGCAACAACAGATCGCGAATGCTGATTCCGTCGAGTGAATTGGATGACGTCGACGGTGGCGGTGCGAGGTCTGCGATATCCAGCATTGTGGGCAACAGATCCATCGTCATTGCCGTCTCGCTGGTGGTCGTTCCGGCTGGAATGTGGCCGGACCATCGGGCAATGGTAGGGACGCGATGGCCGCCTTCATACAAACCGTGTTTCTGACCGCGCAGCGGGGTGTTGCTCGATATTCGATTCTCTTCGCGGATCGGCACGCCTGCCATTCGGACGATTCCGCCGTTGTCGGACGTGAAGAAGACAAGTGTTTTGCGGTCGAGTTCAAACCGTTTCAATGCGGCGATGATTTGGCCAACACTCGCGTCCAACTCTTCGATCATCTGTTGGACAACGGGTTGCACTGGCCCGTCAGCATGCGGTCCCAGTTTGCCAACGACGCCTTCGTAACGTGTACCTTCTCGCCGATGTGCTTTGTCTTCGGTTGTCATCCACGGGAAGTGAATGGCCGAATGCGAGACGAATAAAAAGAACGGCTGCTTTCCGTGACGTTCGATGAAGCGGACCGAATGCTTCGTAATCAATTCCGTGTTGTGTCCCGACTCACGAACCGGTTTGTCATTGTGCCACCAGTCCATCCGGCCGTATTTGTCCACGTGCGAAATGTAATCGGTCGCACCATGCAGATGGCCGACGAATTCGTCGAAGCCGTGGTGAAGTGGTCCGTTGTCGGGGTGATATCCCAGATGCCATTTTCCCATCAGACCCGTCGCGTAACCGGCCTGCTTCAGTCGCTCGGCGATGGTGACTTCGCTCTTTGGCAATCCCCGCGCCCCTTCACCGAGAGCACCATCGATTCTCGATCGTTGCTGATACCGCCCCGTTAGCAACGCGGCCCGCGTGGGCGAGCAGTTGGCACCATTGGAATGAAAGTCGAGGAATCGCAGCCCGTCCTTTGCCAACTGATCGAGATGTGGCGTTCGGTTGGTCTTGTTTCCGTAGCAGCCCAAGTCGCCGTAGCCGAGATCATCTGCGAGGATCAGAACAATGTTTGGCCGCGACGACTCGGATGCACGACTGATGTCGCACAGAAGCACACAGCAGAAGACGGTAGCCACGCTCACCAGAGCGTGGAGAAGCGGCATCCACGGTTTGGCGACCGTAGCCACCAAACAGGTTTCTTTGCATTCTATGCGGACGTTCATTTATTAGTCTGGTTCGTCAACAAAGCGTCGATTTCAGCCACCGGTACTCGAAGCAATTCGGTCTGCAGTTTGTTTCGAGACAGCGCGATGTACAGTCCGCCGTCGTGTTCGATGATGTGTGGATACTGCAACGATGCTACTCCTGAGCGGAACCGATTGCGCATTCCTGGTGAGTCAATGGCTTTGTGAGTTGGTGGCGCAGGGATTCCAAGCCGCGCGAGTCGAGTGAATTTTCGACCGTCGCGGCTTGCGGCCAGGTGCAACTCGCGCCGTCCCACATTCGGATTGGCGTTTAACACCAAGACCCGCACGCCGCCGCTGGTTTGCATAGAAAACAGTTTGCTAGTGGCGTTCGGAAAATTAGTGATCACCGGCTTGCCCCACGTATGGCCAGCATCGCGCGAGGTGGAATGAAAGA
>CAYFJO010000884.1:0-3027 GCA_964343305.1 uncultured Pirellulaceae bacterium
CAAAATCTCCAACCTAAACCACGCGTCAACGATGGTTCTGGTGCGCGCTTACGCGTCTCCATTCTCAGCATGGCGATTGGCATCGAATTAGGCTGGACGGAAGCAGATGTTCGACACGTCGGCATCATCGCGCTGATACAAGACTTCGGCATGGCCCAGGTTCCCGCCGAGATTCGATATTCGACTGACAGGCTGACCGAAGACGAGGAACTTCGGATTCAAAAACATCCAATGTATACAATCGACTTGATCGAACGGATTCGTGATCTGCCCTCGATGTCCAAAACGGTTGCTCATCAAATTCATGAACGGCCGAACAGCTCGGGATACCCGCGAGCAATTCGCGGTTCGGCGGTCCATCCATTTGCGGGGGCGATCCAAGTCGCCGACGCTTACATCGCCCTGGTTTCCCAGCGCCCACATCGGTCGCCGCTGATGCCGTACGCAGCCATGGAGTGTCTGCTCAAAAACTGCTATCGAGGCTATCTTGATTCAAAAGGCGTGCGGGCGCTGCTGCAGATCCAATCCCTGTTTCCAATCGGAAGCTACGTTGTGCTGTCGGACGCGAGCATCGCTCAGGTTTTGCGGCGGGATGGCGACCACTTCACTTTGCCGGTGGTCCAAAGGATCGAAGATGGCGACGGCAAGCCGATCGAAGATGAAGACATCATCGACCTCGAAGCAACCGAACTTGTCATCGTCCAAGCGTTAGCCACGCCCGGTACAAACGAAACGGCGCTAACCGATGACGTGGTAAATCACATCATTCAAACGTAACGGCATCGGTTTATCGTCGCAGATTCAGTAGTTCGTCAAACAACTGCTGCGTCGCGGTAATGACACGCGAGTTGCCCCGATATTGCGTCGTCGCCAGAACCAAATCTACAAGGCTCTGTCCAACATCCGTGTTCGACAACTCGAGTGCGCCAGCCGTGATCGAAGCCAGTCCGTCTTGTCCCGGATCGCCTTCGATCGGCAAGCCAGAGTTCGATCCCTCGGCGTATTGGTTCAAACCACGTTGCTCCAAACCGGTAGTATTTGAGAATCGCACTAGCCGAATCTGGCCTAAAGTTCGTGTCGTTCCATTCGTAAACGAACCCTTGATGATGCCATCTTCGCCAACGGTATAGTTCGCGAGTTTCCCGGTAGCCGCACCGTCTTGACTGGCGGCATTGAGCACCGGACTGTCCTGCGACAGACCCGTGACATTCGTAAAATCCATGTCAATGTCCAACGGAGATTGCGATGGCACGTTGCGGCGGTCGATCGAAAGCGTCGCATTCGACACGGACACCAAGTTCCCTTCGCCATCGAACTTGATCAGACCAGTTCCCACGGAGATGTCTGATCCGGTCGTCGGATCGTTGTCTGGCGAATCGGCGAACCAGCGATAAGTTGTCTCCGTGGACGTTCTTGATTCCAAAATACTTGTGACGCGGACATTCAGCGGAATGCCCAACGAATCAAACACGATGAAATCCGAAACCGCGCTTTGCCCGACAGCGGTTTGGATCGAGCCGAATCCGAGTCCCGGTTTGGTGACCGTGCCCGAACTGTCCGTCAACGTGTAGGCGGACAGACCAACATCCAGTGCGTTGTCCACACCATTGTTCGACACAAATCGAATGCGTCCGCTTTGCACGGATCCGCCCGGCGCGAGCGTACCCGATTGCCCCGGAATGTTGTTGACCGAGCCGACGATGGGATTCTGCAGATCATCCGCCGCGACTTGCACGCCCAGCGACTCTTCCATGAACTCAATCAAATCCTGAACGGTTGACGTCGCCGTGATGTCAAACTCTTTCGACGACAGCGTTCGTCCTCCTTTTTTGCCGGCGAAATCCAGTGTTCCTTCTTGGTAAACGTTTGAGAAATTGAAGTTGTCGCGAACCAACACATTCGTCAGCAGCGTATTGGGATCGACTTTTGGCCCGTCGAGATCGACCAGCTTGTTGAGGGGACTGCTCAAATCCGAAATCTCGGTATCGGTTCGACTGTCAGTGAATTCGTCGCCGGGACTGAGTGTGCTGACCAGGTAGAAATTACTGCTGTCGGTCGACAGATTTCGATACACCCGAATTTGATCATAAGCCGGAAAGGTGTCCCCCGGACCAGGCGTCGGCGGCGTCGGCAAGTTTCGCAAGTGGATGCGCCCGTTGGAAACGTTTTGCGGGCCGAGCACGAGAGACGGGCGACTCTCTTCTTCGCCGTTTTTATAGTACGTGACCAGGTAACTTAAATTGCCGGCAATCGACGATTCGTCCAACACCGTGCCGGACGCAATGCCATTGTCCACAAAGCTCGCCGCACCTTGATTTGTTTGGCCAATCAAATGAAAGCTTGGTTCCACGCCAACTTGGCGACGATAGATGTTGATCAGCGAATATTCGGGTGGCGTGCCCGACAATCCAGGAACGTTGTTGACTGTGATCGTACCATCTCCGGCGCCTAACACGTGGGTCAGCGCGGTCGAAGCCGAACTTTCGGTTCCAATCGCGTCGACAAACGAAAACCGGTACTCGTACGTCGATCCAGCATTCAGTCCGCCGCCCGCAGACCCGGCCAGCGCCGAACCCGACGGATCGGGCGTCGCGGCGATGTTAATCGTCGAACCGGTTACATCGGGACGCGGGATGGAGGCGTCGCCCAGAATCGTACTTTCAATCACTTCGGCCGTATCCGCGATGTCTCCGGTCGGTGTCAGCGTACCTTCAATAAATACGTTGCGAGTCGCCTGAGCCACGGCGGCCGTGCCAATCGGAATCTCCAGCGGCACCAGTTGCGTCGTTTGCAATTCGAAATTTGAGTCAATGCCGAAGCCCAATAATCGATTTCCCGTAATCGATGTCAATTCATTCTGTGAGTTGGTTTTGAAGATGCCGTTACGCGTATAAACGCGTTCGCCCGAGGTTGACTCAACAATAAAAAATCCGTCTCCTTGTAGTGCCAAATCCGAAGGCAGAGCACTTAGCTCTCACATTCCGCGTATCTGGGTCAGCTAATTTTCGATTTTCCGATCTCGATTCA
>CAYFJO010000885.1:0-3027 GCA_964343305.1 uncultured Pirellulaceae bacterium
CCGTCGAGCGGCCTAACCGGAACTTTATTAACACCGGCGAGCGAGAGCAGCGTTGGCATAATGTCAATGCTGATGGCAGGCGTGTTACTCGATGAATTTGCCTTAATCTTGCCGGGCCACCATGCGATCGCCGGGACGCGATGGCCACCTTCATAGACCGAACCTTTGCCAGCCCGCAACTCCTTACTGCCGCTGGGAAAGTCACGTGCGGGACCGTTGTCGGAAAAGAAAAAGATGAACGTATTGCGATCCAAGTTCAAATCGTCCAGTGCTCGCCGAATCTGTCCCACGCCTTGATCGATGGGCAGCGTCATGCCCCTATATTTCTCGACTCGCTCCTGATCGCTCGCCGCGTGCCACCGCTTCCAACCAAACTCTTCGCTGCGACGAACCGGGTCTCCGGGAACTTGGACTGGATTGTGAATTGCTTCGTGCGCGATGTAGAGACAAAACGGTTTGTTGTGGTCCGCTCGGCGTGCTTGCCAGCACTTCGAGCCTTTACATTTTACAATTTGCATTCCCCCTACAAAAGATTGGATGCCCTTGGTTGCACTGCCATCGAGCACTCCCCTCCCCTCTTCACAAGAAAAATTTTTCTGATTGCATGATAGAAAAATGCAATGTATCGATACCAAACCAAACATCGTGGCGGTAACGAAAGTTTTTTACCACTGCTTTTACAATTGCTGCAACAATTTCCTGCCACCGCTAAATCGAAATTTAATTCCTGTATCTGCGATTTCTTCCTATCGCTACAATTCTAAATTCTGCCCAAAGCCGACTAAACATTCCCACAGAAAAAATTCAACTCAATCGCCGCACAAAAAGTATCGCGACTGTTTGTTGTTTTGCTACAGTTTTTGGCTAAGGCTAGCCAAAAAGATTGACCCAAGACATGGCATCAGGCATCATGTCAGCGTCACTTTCCCCCGTCATTATGGTTCATTGCTCTTGTCTTCTCTGTCTCGGTTTACGGCTTCCCATTAATTTGGCAACAACTGTTTGCCAGCAATACAAACAAGATTTTACCCGAGGGATGCGTCTAGCATTCTGTCCAAGCAAGCGACGTAAGCGATCCTATTTGACCTGGCGTTTCGATGTAGCTGTTACGTTGATTACTCTATTATTGACCGTGATAAACCTGTCAATCTGAATTGGATACGTCTGTATTCTTTGCACACCGTGGGCTGCTGGCTGGTCGGATTTGGGAAAGTGACAACGAACCATTTGCGACCAGCCAGCAGCCCAGTTTCAACGGTAACTGTGTAATAAACAATGTTGATCAATGCTTGATTGATGAATCTGCTGGCCACACGACCGAGGCTATGCGGCGACGGTATCGACATCTCTTCCCAGCGTTAAAGCAGGCTGCAATTACGAAGGTATTTGGATAACAAGCGATCCGTTTTTGTCCAATGCTTGCCAGTGTGCCAAAGCATCGAAATCTAATACGACAAGCATGTATTCTGCCTTGTCCAGTTCATTTGGCAGACCGTGCCACGGTGCGTCTGCGGTCCGAATGAACGTCCGCCAGCGGTCCGTCGCACACGATTTGACAGTCTGTCTTTACGTACCGCAACTGCATTTGTGACAGACTGCCAGTCCGGCCAAAACGTACCGCCAGCCAGACCGTCTCAGAAATACACAATTAGAATCCGTTGGCATTCCATGTAATGGTGCTGTCGAAGGTGATACAGATTTGGCATGCCCCGTTTGGGTCATCGTCCATCCCAGCGACAAGATCGAACTTGGGGTAAAGGTCGTGACGCGAGAGTGACACACCGCCTGAAACACGCGCACTCATATCGACACCACTACTCCTCTCTGGTCAGTGGGTTTTCCTTGATTTGAGAATTGTTTTGATTATTACTAAAGTGCTTCAAGTCTATTTTTTACAACAGGTTGCGCGGATAACCTAACTGTCGACCTGCACTTTTGGCGCGACATTCCCTTTATCAGCGAGGCATCAAAGTCAAACGCCTCACGAAAAGGAGAATTGGCATGAAAAGCCTGACACTGAAAGTCGCAGCCCCGACCTGTTTAGCACTCATCACCTTGGCCACCACCGCGCACGCCGATCATCAAGTTGGCAATCGCGGAACGAGCAAGCTGGAAAACTTGGCTAACTTCGCCATCGACATGTACCGGATGGCAAATCGTGTGAACGGGCGCGACGGATTCTCCAATCGGGGTGTCGGCGTTGGGCCAGGTATCGATCGCAATGCGTTCATTCCTCCAGTGAATCGCGATGTGTTCCGTCCTCAACTCGATCGTGACCCGGCGTGCTCAACCAGAGGACGCGGCATTCCGATGAACTACCCGCTGAGTTTAATCAACATGTCCAACGGCCGCTCGCTGGACGCAAACGTTCGCAACATGCATCGCAACGGCGGCTGGGTTCAAACGTGGGACATGCATGGTCGCGAAAATCAGCAATGGACGCTGGTGCCCCTCAGAAATGGATTCGTCAAGATCGTCAACCAGGGTTGTGGCCTTGTGCTGGACGCCCACTCAAGGACGGCTCATCGCAATGGCGGTGCAACACAGTTGTGGCAATGGAATGGTGGCCAACACCAACAATGGCAGCTCGTGCCCACCGGACGCGGTGAATTCGAAATCCTCAACCGAGCCTGCGGCTTGGCACTGGACGCCGATTTGCGACAGTGTCGACACAACGGTGGCCGGATTCAACTTTGGTCGCGTAACGGTCAGCCTCAACAACGATGGCGGATCGAAATGGCTCCTCCCATCCACGTTTCGCATCGAGGCTTCTAAGCCAACACGACACGTGTAGAAAGAGCCCCAGCCGTGGACAGATCGCGAGTCCTGAAACGATCGCGTGGAATCGGTGCTGAATTGATCGATTAGCTCGCGGTGTCTTCGTTGAAGATCAGATGAATCAAGGTTTAGGTGATTGCTAAAAGTGCGTAGATGAAATCAACTGCGAGCATTTCGCGGATTGTCTTCGAGCTGGCGGTTGGACATCTCTGAAAGAGGCTGAAGTGTCAAGTAGGTTTTTTCCTGGTA
>CAYFJO010000886.1:0-3021 GCA_964343305.1 uncultured Pirellulaceae bacterium
CGTTGATGATGCTGATGCTGGCCCTGGCCGTCGGCATTACGATCTGGCAGGTCGGCAAAGTCAACACGACGTCCGCCAGAATCAGAGATTTGCGGTCGCCCACCGCCCAGTCCAGTCAGACGATGCTCAGTGGCATGAATCGCTCTCTGGCCGCGCTGCGGGGCTGGACGATTCTGGGCGAAGAGAGGTTCAAGCAGGAGCGTGCGAAGGCGTGGAGCGACGAGATTGACGTTTCGCTGGAGAACATGAAGCGGCTCTCGGCCAACTGGACGAATTCGGAGAACGTCGCCCGCCTCGAGGCGCTGGAAGAAAAGTTGAAGAGCTTCCGCCGCTCTCAACGGGACGTGGAAGACATCGCCCATACCCCGGCCAACACTCCGGCCTTGCGGTTGCTCCTTGAACAAGCGATGCCCCAGGGAAAGACCATGGCCGAGTGTATCACGGGGATGATCGAACTTGAGAAAGGTCATGAATCTTCGAGTGAACGAAAAAGAGTATTGGGCCTGATGGCCGATTTTCGCGGCAGCACTGGCTTGGGGCTCGCCGCGCTGCGCGCTTATCTGCTATCGGGCGATGAGAGATTCAGGCAGGAATTTGATCGGCGGTGGGAAACGAACGCCGCGCGATTTAACGACCTCAAGACATACGAACAGCTATTGACATCGGACCAGGCTCAGGCCTTTCGCCGATTGGCTGAAGCCAGATCGACTTTTAAACCACTGCCCGCGAAGATGTTTGAAATTCGTTCCGGCGATCAATGGAATCTGGCCAACCATTGGCTGGCGACGCGAGCGGCTCCTGCGGCCGCTGAGATTGACGGCATCTTACAAGTGATGGTCAACGACCAGCAACAGTTGATGGCGGACGACTTTGCCAAGAATGCGGCGCAGGTTAGCACGCTAAACGTAATCGAATGGACATTGCTGGTGATTGGGCTCGGCGTCTGCGTTTTATTGACCTTCGTTTTCACACAGTCGGTCACCAAACAAACCGCGGCGGTGGAGGAAAGTGAAGCCAAGGCGCGCGCCATTGTGGACACCGCGCTGGATGGAATGGTGACCATCGACGAGCGGGGACGTGTGCAGTCGTTCAATAAAGCGGCCGAGCGGATGTTCGGATATGCGGCTGCTGAAGTGATTGGCCAGAACGTAAAAATGCTCATGCCGGCTCCGTACTGCCAGGAACACGACAGCTATCTCCAGAACTACCAAAAAACCAATGTCGCCAAGATCATCGGCCTTGGCCGCGAAGCGACCGGACTGCGAAAGGATGGAACGACTTTCGACATTCACATTGCCATCGGGGAAGTGGTGTTGGACGGCGGACGGAGATTATTCACGGGAATCGTGCGAGACATTACGGAAGAAAAACGCGCCAAGAAAGCCTTGGAGGAAAACAACCAGACGATGGAACGGGAGAACTGGCTCAAGTCAGAGATTGCTCGGATCACCGGTCTGTCACAAGGCGTCCAGAATGTGCAGCTATTGGCGCAATCGCTGATTTCCGAACTGGCGACGACCTTGGAAGCGGGCCATGGTGTGTTTTACTCGCTGGAGCAAGGAATATCGGAAGGCGACCAGCGCAGCCTGACGTTACTGGGCAGCTACGCCTACACAGAACGCAAGAATGTTGCCAATAGTTTCAAGGTCGGCGAAGGTCTCGTCGGGCAATGCGCGCTCGAGAAGAGACAGATCCGGCTCACGCAGGTCCCCGCGGACTACATTCAGATCAATTCAGGTTTAGGCGAAGACGTACCGCTCAACATCATCGCGCTGCCGGTTCTCTTCGAAGACGAGATCATGGCGGTCATTGAACTGGCCTCGTTCCATGAATTCACGCCGGTTCAGCAGGAGCTGCTCGATCAGGTCTCGGCAGGTCTCGGTGTCATGATCAACAGCATCCGCGGCCGTCAACGTACCGAGGAACTACTCGGTGAGACACAGAAGCTGGCCGAAGAAACGCAGGCGCAATCCGAGGAGCTGCGGGCGGCCAACGAAGAACTTGAAGAAAAGACCAACGCCCTGCAAGAGCAACAGGAAGAGCTGCAAGCGGCCAACGAGGAGTTGGAGGAGAAGTCCGATCGCCTGTCGCAGCAGTCCGAGGAATTGCGGGCCTCCAACGAAGAACTCGAAGAAAAGACGGAAGCATTGGAGCAGCAGAAGGTTGATATCGAGCGAAAGAACGCCGAGATCGAGGAGGCGAGCAAAGATCTCGAAGAAAAGGCCGATGACCTGCAACTGGCCAGCAAGTACAAGTCGGAATTCCTGGCCAACATGTCTCACGAGTTGAGAACTCCACTGAACAGCTTGCTGATTCTCTCCAAATCGCTGGCCGTCAACGAGGAAGGAAACCTCACAGAAGAGCAGGTCGAGTGCGCCGACATCATTCACGGCGGTGGGCAGGACTTATTGAACTTGATCAATGACATCTTGGATCTGTCCAAGGTGGAAGCTGGCAAAATGGATATCCAAATCGAGGACGTCGAAATCACGACGATTATCGACTCCATGCGCCGGCAGTTCCATCCGGTGGCGATTGAAAAGAGCCTGGAGTTGGTGCTGGAAACAACGAAAGAAATCCCGCCGTCGCTGCGAACAGACGGTCAGCGAATCGAGCAGATTCTGAAGAACCTGCTTTCCAACGCCTTCAAATTCACGTCCAGCGGATCGGTCACGCTGAGCATCCACCAACCCGGCCCCAGCGTCCGGTTCAACAACAGTGACTTGACCGTACAATCGGCCCTTGCCCTGTCGGTAATCGATACCGGCGTCGGTATTCCGGAAGAAAAACAACGGGCCATCTTCGAAGCCTTTCAACAGGCCGACGGTTCTACTAGCCGCAACTTCGGCGGAACTGGGCTCGGCCTAACCATCTCCAGAGAGATGGCCAAGCTGCTGGGTGGAGAGATGCAGCTAGTAAGTCAAGTAGGAGAAGGCAGCACATTCACGCTGTATCTGCCGCTGACACATCGCGCTGTGGCCGGTCTCCTGACCGAGCTACATGCCGCGACCGAAGGTCTCA
>CAYFJO010000887.1:0-3002 GCA_964343305.1 uncultured Pirellulaceae bacterium
AAGATTTGGAACACCGGTAGTATTCGAGAGTCGACGACGGAATCGTCAGTGGCAGTTGCCAACCACGCGACGTGGAACCATCGAGGCTCCCACATTGCCGTAGGCCGGTCAGATAGAAAACTGGAAGTGCGCGACTCGAAACAGCCTGCCGAAGTGGCTTTGCTCGATAAATCAGGTGTCCGTTCATTTGCTTGGTCGCCTGACGACAAGAAGTTGGCCTGTGTAATGACCAATGGGAACATTGCGATCATCGATGCAGTGAGCGGCGAAACGCTGAAAACGATCGACGCTCTTGTGGGAGCTGACACAATTCTTGACTGGAGTCCGACAGGTGACAGGATTGCTTCGATTTCGATGAATCGAGCGATTGAAGTCTGGAGCACCGAGGACGGAGCGAGGCTTGCAGAAATTGAATTCGAGGGCGGTCTCGCAATCGCGTGGAGCCCCAATGGCCAATTGTTGGCCGCCAGCGGACACAAAATGCAGATCGATATCTTCGAGGCTAAGTCGTATACCCGCAAATCGCGAATCTCCTGCCCTGGAGCGATTTCCGATTTGGCGTGGCGACCAGATAGCTTGATTGTTGGCGGAGCAGGTCGCGATGGTGCTGTCGTATTCTGCGACGCCACAACTGGGAAAAAGATTGTCACGCAATTCGGCAACACGCACTCCGTCAATTGCATTGCCTGGAGTAAGAACGGTCGAAGAATCGCGACTGGCAGCGCTGATGGTAACATCAAGATCTGGGATGCACGCTTACTGCGGGAGCTACTCACCTTGCATGTCAACGACGCATCAATTCTTTCGCTCGACTGGAGTCCTGATAACCGGCGTTTGCTGGCGACGGATTCGAAAAACGGCGTCCGAATCTACGGCTCAAGCGACATGCCAACGATTTCTGAAAGAGTTGCTACGCTTGGCACTGGTGTACTTGAACAAATCAAGACGCCCGAACAGGAATTGGCCGACCTTTCTGCTGCAATTGAATTGCAACCTAGCGATTCGGAATTGTGGAAGGACCGAGCCGTGTTCAATCTAATTCACCAAAGATGGAGTGAGGCAGCCGCAGATATTGAACAGGCAATAAAGATATCACCGGACAGAGGATGGTTCCGTGTTGTCGGCGCGCTGACATACGCTGCTGATGGTGATTTGGAGCGGTATCATCCTCACTGTGTCGAGATCTTGCAACTGATTCCCACCGAGAACGAAGGCGCACAGCGGTTCATGATACAAACTGCTTGCCTCTTTTCAGATGGAGTGGATGACTTTTCGTTGCTACATGGTGTTTGGGAGAATCTCGCTCCTGACAAGCGCCGCAACGCGTGGTGGATGCATCCTCAGATCGCTCTTCACTACCGAACGAAAGAATACGACAAGGTTCTTGAGTTAGTAGCGGAATTCGAATCCTACGCAGAGAACAAAGTTCGCTTTGGGGCTGCACATCTGTTGTGGTCAGCAATGGCGCATCATCAACTTGAACGCAACGGCGAGGCGAAACGCGATTTGCAAGATGCCATCCAGTTAATTGACAACGTAATGGCCCAACCTGGCGAGTTTCTCAGCCACGAAAACTGGATGGAATGGATCGAGTGCCAAGTCATCCGCCATGAGGCTGAAGGTTTGATTCTCGGAAAAGGGTCAGGCCAATGAAAAGGATTCAGAGCCTAATTTTTTCCATACTAACAACAGCAGCCTGCATATCTCAAGCCGGTGAATTGGCCGACTTGTCAAGGCAGATCGACCACCTGATTCGCCAACTCGACGACGACTCGTTTCCGAAGCGGCAAGACGCGACCAAGCAACTTGTTGAAATTGGCGAACCGGTGATCAAGGAACTCACCAGATCGCTCCAAAGTGACTCGCCAGAAGTTCGTTACCGCGCACGCGAAATCATCGACACGATTCGCCGCCCAGTGTTTTACACCATCAGCTTCGATGGTCATCTGTTTCAGTTGAAAGTCGGTAAGCGGGGATTTGAAAAGCAGTTGGTCGCAAGACTGGGAAAACCATTTGACGAGGATGACATCGTGGTGGAAGGCCTCGATATATCACCGGCCGACGGCCAACTCTATGCCGCAGTGACCTTTCCGCGAGATGGTGGCCGGAACAGCAAACTCTTTCGAATTGATCCTGCTGGAAAGGCCGTCCAATTGATTGGCGAACTGGCACCAACCGAAATCGACGGCCTCGCGTTCGACAAGCGCGGCGCGCTCTTCGGAATGACTTCCTCGAGTCGAGTGGCAAAGAACGTGTCTCTGGGCCAACTTCTGCGTATCAATCCTGCTACGGCGGAAGTAAGAACGGTGAACAACGGACTGAACTATGGAGACCTGGATGCCTTCGCCATCTCTGCCAAAGGAACGGCCGTTATCTGCAGCGGTAAGACCGTTAGTCGAACGCGGTTTGACGGCGATTTTGGAATCTCCACCAAGCTGACTCGTCATCCCGTGTGTGGGCTTATTAAGCAGGTGGGCGATATTGAGGGCATGGCCTTCGATGGCGCTTCGGCGATTTACGGCATTTGTCACCGCAAAACATCGGGACACTTGATTCGATTTGACATCGACGACAACAGTTGTGTTTATCTCGGCGATCTCGGTTTTCCAGCACTCAATCTTGCCAAGAAGATTACTCTTCGCAAAACGGAATAGCTGAAGATTTTTAGCCCATCGCCTAACCCAGTTGGAGTAGACGGTAATGATGCTATGGAGAACTAATACTATTGCGACCTTCTGCCTTTTACTGGGAACAGTTGCGGGAGCAAAAGCCGACAAATCGAGTGACTTGTCAAAGCAAATCGACCAACTTGTTCACCAACTCGACGATGACTCGTTTCAAGTGCGCGAAGAAGCTCAACGCAAGTTGGTGAAGATTGGAAAGCCGGCGCTCGCTGCGGTTCGTAGGGCCGAAAAGCACCAGTCGGCGGAAGTGCGATCTCGCTCACGAGTCATCTTTCGACAAATGCTGGGGCCAGATCTTGTTCTTTATTTGCCGATGGA
>CAYFJO010000888.1:0-3002 GCA_964343305.1 uncultured Pirellulaceae bacterium
CAGTCCATCAGCGGATACCATTGCTCGTACCAAGGATCGTCACCGCGATCGCCATAACGGCGGTATTCCTCGCCAGCTTCGAAGCCAATAAGCTTCTTGACCTTCAGGCCACAGTCCCATGCTTCTTGTGCCCGCGGCCAACTCTGCACACAGCGATCTTGTGGCTCGCGTTTCCATTTGATGGAACAGCTCTTGCGGCCAAACGCCAGGCTTGGCAGCGTCTCATTGTGCCAGCAGTTTCCGTATAGCGAATCGTACGGGGCGATCGGCGGCTCGTAGCGGACGACTTCAAATTGTGGAAAGTCCACGTCGCGAAGCCACTGGCGAATGATTGGAGCATAGAGATACGTTTCAGGCTTTTCGCCGCCGGTATCGGCGAACAAGATCAGATCCGGACGAATGCCCCGTCGTTTGAGACCGATCAACATCGCGGTTGAATCGACGCCCATCCCATAGGCCACGACGATAGGCTGATTTGCTGACTCGCGGACAAACAGGTTTCGTTGAAAAGACATACGCGCGGTCTTTAGGCGTCAATGGTTTGCAACTGCCGGATCGACGACAACGCTGACTGAAGCGTTTTGGAGTTTTTGCGATGGCGCTTCAACAGACTGATCAAGTTGCCGGTCTTGGTCGCAGCGTCGCGCAGTGATTCCTTCAAGCTCTCGGCGTGATCGATCAAGGTATCAACCGAGACTGGCTCGGCTGCGCTGGATGTCTGTGCGCCGTTGGTGTTGGCTTTTCCGTTGTTGTTATTTTGGTTGCGCTTCTGAGGCATAGTTTTTGGTGGTTCCTTGGAAAGGTTGTTTGTGGTTGGTCGAACACGGGACTTGGGGGACTCGATGCATTCGGTACATTTGCCCGGCTTGATCGCGTCACCGTTGCTGAGCAGCGCCCATACGAACACTCTCGTGTCGTCAAAGCAGGCGGCGGGAGTTTCATCGCCAGTCAGACAGATCCGGCGAAAACCAAGTTTCGCAGCACGAGCGAGATATTGGCGATTGGTATTGAACCGAAGTGCCTGGCCACTTGTTTTTGCGTTCGATAGTACGAGTTCGGTCGCATTGGAACGCTCTTCGCTCTTTGCACGAATCGAAACGCTGCCATTGAGGTCAACGGTCACGGGTTGATTAAAACTGTCGTCGCTGGGGAGTTGTTTGAGCGACTTGGTCAAAAAGTCGACATCGCAATCAGGCAGATCAAGTGTCGCGGTCGCGTCCCTTGCGCTTGGTACATGTTCCTCAACCTCAGGAAAGCGTCCTTCTTTGGCGACTGGAAGCCAAATCGTCCAGTGTCCGATACGGAAGACAACATGCTTGGCAGTTTTGCCGATGGTGACGTCGCAACCAACCAGTTCACGGCTGGCAAAGACCGTCGAACTGGGCACAAGTAGGTTGTCTTCCCAGGGCAGTTCGAAACCGGTTTGAATGAGCAACTGGCGACCATCCGTGGCCACGATCTTGCCGGTTTTGCCTTGCAACTGAAGATTGTCGATTGCAAAGCGGACCGCTTCACGGCTGGTAGTCTCGGCTGCATCGCGAAGAGACTGCAACATGCCCGGCCCGCTGGTGCTCGTCGACTTCGACCGGGCTGGCAAGGCTTGGATCTTGGGCATTTCGTAGCGGAGCGTTTGTGCTTGCTTGCCGTTTTTCCAGCTCGCAACAACTTGTGACTTGCCCTCGCAAGCAACCTGTACGGGTTCGTCCTTGCTTCCCTCGCAGTCGGACAAAAACGCAAATGGCAAACTGAGTCGATTGGAAGCTCGTTTGTCGGGGTGGTGGTATTCAATGGCAGCGCCAGCAAACCGAGCGCTAACACGCAGGCCACTGGGACCACTGCAAACTGCAAGCGGCGGACCAGTACCGCGCCGCAATCCCAGCGCCCGGCGGAACATGGATCGCAACTCGCGTGCGAGTCGTCGTGAAATCGTGATCAAAATGGTTTCTCCTTTCCTTGTCGATTTGTTGCAACAGTTTGAAGTCCGCATTCGCAACGAGCGGACTAGCGCGGCTTGCGGTGATAGCGCCGAGGCAGTTCCGTGCCTTGCAGCTCGTCCCAGTCGATCACGCTGGGCTCAGGATCAAAACTTGTGTCAGTCGGGTCTGCCAAACTGAATCCGCGGCGACGAATCTCGCTGACGCTTTCGCCGGTGACTGCTGCCACTTCTCGTTCAAGTTGTTTGATTTGCATGGCTTAAAGTTCCTTGTTGCTCTCAGCGATACTTGCGATCCGCGAATGAGAGCCCTTCGCAGATCCAAAACACAAAAGCAGAATCGTTTTGAAAAAAGAAAACCCCGTCGCGCGGGTCGCCTGCGAAAACGCACAGCAACCGAGCGCGACGGGGTTTGAAAGACAAAGTGCCCGGAACTTTCGCGCCGGGCAGAATGAGTCACCGGCCGGGAGGGGACGGAGACGGGTGAACAGGGGAGTTGGCCTAACCGACGATTTCGTCAGTCACGTCGGCGATGAGGTTTTCGATCGCCGTGTCAGCAGTCTGGTCATCATCGACGTTGTGCGAATGCGTCAGATCGCGCTTCAGACGATGCCGAAGTTCCGCTTCCTGATCTTCAAGCACCAGGTTGCGGACGCCGTCACCATTCTGTTGATCGCGAATCAGATTGATGCCTTGGGCAGTGTGCGCCAAAGCATCGCGCATGGCCTCGTTGCCTTTGGCGATTTGCACATTGCGGTGGCGAATCGACTCGGCGCGGCGCTCCTTCATCGCACGATCCACGTCACCGTGAATCTCCTGCATTTCCGATTCGCAATCGCCAAGGATCTTCTTGACAACCGTCGCAACAACCAGCTTTGCTAAACCGTTCTTAGCCATTTCAAACTCCTGTCGGGTTTGCGCCCGACACGCGTAACAGCGCTTTCGCGCAACAATTACGCACCTGCCTGGACGAGAACAACGGCAACATGCCGCCCGCCCTTCGGATGCAAGCATCCTAAGTCGACTGCTCGGGCATCGAACCCGACACTGCGGCACAGTGCGCGCAGCG
>CAYFJO010000889.1:0-2998 GCA_964343305.1 uncultured Pirellulaceae bacterium
TTCGGACGCATCGTCAAGGTCGGGTGCTGGTTCGAGTGGATTCTTAGTGAAAGTCGCATCCAATCGCAAGTAATGCGCCTCCTTGCCGATCCCGTGGAAGATTTGGGCGATTTGATAATGTGTTGTCTCCCCGACGCCGCTCATCATCATATCGACCAGCGGCAAAATCCATCCCGCCGTTCCCCAGTCCTTGGCCTGTTGATAATCGTAGGGCTGTTTGAAAGAGCCCGTGCCAAGCGAAAGAATCGCGATCTCGTCGAGCTTCTTTTTGAAGCGGCGGCCGATGGCTTCCGCAAGCGCGCAGGCCGTTGGATTGTTTGCAAACAGGCCGCCGTCAATGAGCGGAAACGGAACGTCCGCTTCGGAACGCACGTAGGCCGGTTCAAAAAATGTGGGCGCGGCGGAAGTCCCACGAATGGCATCGCGCACATAGAAATCGTGCGATGATTTCCGCTGGGCGGTGTGTTGACGAAAGAAATGTGCCTTTCGTCTGCTGATGTCGTAAGACGTCAGTAAGCAGGGACGCAGCAGGTCACTGAGCAGCAAATCGCCGAAATACTCTTTTAGTACGCGCTCCAACGTATCCGCTCGATACTTCGAGTCTGTCCAACCACCCGCCGACCTCAAGGTGTGGTACAAGGAGGCGTCAAAAATCTCTCCCCCCTTTTCGAAGTACATTTGGAGCAGATCCGACGCCGTGTATTCCGAGATCGCGTGTCCTTCATCGATCGAAGTGTTGGTGTTTTCCACATCGTTCGAATTCGCGTCATTCGGCACGAGCAATCCGCACGCCAAAATTCCACCAGTGCTGGTGCCTGCCACCAGATCGAAATGATCTGCAATCCGGGGTGCGTCTGGGAATTCCTCTTTCAGAATCGCCTCAAGGCCGACCAAGACTTGCGCGGGGATGATGCCTCTAATTCCTCCGCCGTCAATGGACAAAACGGTAAAAAGTTCACTCATTGGAGAAGATGCGGCTGGAACTTATTGGATTTGAGCAGTAGCTTTCGATAGTAACAGAGATTTGCGGGCATGTCATGTATTACCGAATCCATGGAATTGCCGCCGCCGGCTGCCTTTCGAGAAATCGCTTGAACCCTTTCGATGCCTGATCGACTGTAGTGCAGCCATGGCGAAATCATTGGATCGAATCTTGGATGAACTGCTGGTGCTGAAGTGCCAGGAAGGAGATGTGGAGGCGCTCGGGCAATTGGTCGAGCGCTGGCAAGCGAAGTTGCTTCGGCACGCGTGGTATTTGGTTCAAAACGTCGAAGCGTCGCGCGATGTTGTCCAAGATGCGTGGTTGGATATTGTCCGCACCATCGGCCGACTGAAAGAACCGGCTTCGTTTCGAGGCTGGGCGTTTCGAATCGTTGGCAACAAGGCCGCGGATTGGATTCGAACGAAAAAGCGACGACGGGACCTCAAGCGAGCAGTTGCCGACACGCAGCGGTGCCGCAATGTTTCGGTCGACGTCCATCAAGGGGAGGACAGCGTTCGACTGCGGATTCGGCAGGGCATCGCGAGATTACCACCCGGTTGCCAGCAGGTGCTGTCCATGAAGTACCTTGAATTGATGTCCGTCCGCGAAATTGCCGCGTCGCTTGACGTGCCCGTGGGGACGGTCAAATCGCGACTGCACTACGCGCGGGAACAGTTAAAAAGACGATTGCAAAGGAGCGACCTATGAGTGAATTCGACGAACAAATTCGTGATGCGCTGGAAGCCGAACAGACTGAACTAATGACGGAGGACGAGGATTGGGAGTCTCATTTTGAAGGGTTGAAGACCCTTTTTCGCGGCAACCTTAAGTGGCTCACATACTTTCACCTGCTGGTGATGGTCGTTCTGACGACGATGATTGTGGTGTCCGCGATTCAGTTTTTCCACGTTGAGAGTACACGTGCCATGATTGCCTGGGCAACGGGATTCGCCGTGTTCACCATTCTAGAAGCACTTGTTGAACTGTTTTTCATGATTGAATGGAATAAATATGTGGTTCGGCGCGAGGTGAAGCAACTGGAATTGCAAGTCGCGACGCTCGTCAAGGAAATTAGGACATCAGGGCCGGATGTTGATCAAGCGTGACGTTCGCGATAACATCGGGTGAGATGATCGAATTGACCAATGATGAAATCGATACTTCCAAGGTGCTCGGCCAGGCTGCCTCGAATGGGGCAGGGGCGGTTGTGTTGTTTCTCGGTACCACGCGGGAAATGACGGGCGATCGTCGCACTTTGTCGCTCGACTACGAGTGTTATCCCGAAATGGCACGGCAAAAGCTCGCGGAGCTGGAGGCGGAGGCTCGACAGCGATGGCCCCTCATCGAGTGCGTCATCGTCCATCGGCTGGGGCACCTCGAATTAGGCGAGGCCAGTATCGCGATTGCGGTCAGCTCGCCGCATCGTGCTGCCGCATTCGAAGCCGGCAAGTGGCTCATTGACACGACCAAAGAGGTTGTGCCCATCTGGAAGAAGGAAAACTGGGCCGATGGAACGTCCGAGTGGGTCCATCCCGGCATGGAGCCGACCACCGTCAAGCCAAACTTGGATCAGCCTTCATGAGCGCCTGGCGTAAACTTCCAGCTTGCGTTGAATGAGAAACTGCAAGCTGAAAGTTTACCGCCAATCAACGGTTCCTCAGGCGATGCTAACGAATTCGCGTGCCACGCAGGTCGTGGTACCACTGACGCGACTCGGGATTGGGGTAATTCGCACGGCTGCCGGTGAATGTCGAGAAATCACGCGAAAAGAGCAGCACGAGCTGGCCATTGTTCGCGCCCTTCGTCCAAGATGCTTTCCAGTCATTGTGCCGTTGAATGGAACATCTCCCCATGTGCCTGTAACTCGATCATCCGCAAAGTACATGATCTATTGCGCACCTGCGTGCAAAGACTTGCACCATAATGCACGCTGGCAGCGTGCACTACGAATCATCCGGCCTAATGCTTTCGGCTGATTTGCACAAGGAACTCGATGTCGAAAAATCGGTCCAGGTC
>CAYFJO010000890.1:0-2997 GCA_964343305.1 uncultured Pirellulaceae bacterium
TTTTTCCGCCTGAAGGCGGGACTCCAACGGACTAGGAGGTGGTCCGAGAAATCGAACAAGGTGGTAAACAGAAGGCGCGCAGGAAGAGAACCGTATTACGATCCACCATCCGGAGGTCAATATGAAGCCGAGTGTCGACGTTGCGAGAATAGGTGTTTCTGATGCTCGTACTGCTTGCTTCTTAATGCTGTTGTTGGTCCCGGCAGTCGGCCAGGCCGCGCCTCCGGTCGCCGAAACTGTTCGCAATGACTGGTATTTTCGCGAGTCGCTCATTGCCATCAACGATTGGGAAACCATTCTCGATCGTTGGGAAGGCGAAACTGGCGAACCGCAACGCACGCCGGCGTTTCCGGTTCCGACAGATGGCCAGACGGTCACTTGGCCAAATCCGATCCCCCTGACGCTGCTGCCTGAGGACGACAGCCGACAGCGCGTCCGGTTACGCGTCGTTGGGGATAAGTTGGAACTGCAGCGTATCGGCCCCGAAGGTGCCGCACAGCGGGAAACCACCGCTGCCGGTGGAACGGTTCGCGGCTATCAGCACCCTGGTGGCGGCGGCAAGAATCAATGGTATCACCGGTACGAGCGCAAGTTCGACCGTCTGACGACGTTTCGCCCCAAACCGGCGCCGTTTGCGATGGAGTTGGACGCGCCGTTGGATTTCCGGCTCGGAGTGAACCAGTTGGCCATCGGTCTTCGCAACGTGAGCGACAAGCCGCTCGCGATCACCGTGCGATTGCGATTTCTCTTTCGGGCGCTTGATGAGACCCGCGCCCCGCGACCTCGAAGGAGCGACGTAACCGAACACGCGCTCGGTGAGAAAGCGATCGAGTTACCGGCGGGCGCAACGGAGACGGTGCGGTTTCCCGTGGAACTCTGCGCGCCTGGAGGCGGGCTGTTGCTGGTAATAATGGACGCCGGTGGACAATCCTTTTGGCTGCCGCTGTTGACACACGTTGAAGATGTGCCGGCCGTGCTGGAAAGCACCCGGCAGATTCTGGCCGATACCCCTGATGCAGCGGCGGCCAAGCAGTTGGATCAACTTCGCGAGCGGGCGGTTAAACGCATCCGCGCACGATCGCTGGCGGCAGACGGGACATGGAGAACTCTCTTCGAGCAGGCCAGCGCGCTGCGCGACGACTTGCTACTGCGACGGATCGACTTCGCGCGGCTCCTGTTCGTTAAACGCAAGCCGTTCTACTCCGAACAGCCGTTCATGGATGCTCACCACTGCTACAACCGACCGGGCGGCGGTATCTACTCGCTCTCGCCGGTGCGCCCCGACGGCGAGGTGACGCCGGTGGTCGACTCGCTGGCAGAGGGCATTTACCGCGACGTCTGTTTGCACTGGGACGCAGCACGGCTCCTGTTTTCTTTCGGCAACGGTTCGGACAGGCCGCGGCCTCTGCCAGGCCAGCGCCTGGGGAAAGTCGACGCGACGCAGAACTACAACCTGTACGAAGTCAGCACGGATGGCAAGCGTCTGCGGCAGCTTACGAAAAGCCCCAAGAACGATTGCGAGCCGTTTTATCTGCCCAACGGACAAATCGGCTTTACTTCCGACAGAGCCGAACACGTGGTGATGTGCGGCAGCGATATCCACGCCGCAAGTTTGCACACGATGAACGGCGATGGCTTCGGCATCCGCCAGCTTGGTTTCAACGTCTTCAACGAGTTCAACCCGTCGGTGCTGCCCGACGGGCGGATCATTTACAACCGCTGGGAATACAACGAGCGATCGGTGACCTCGCTACACGATCTGTTCACCATGCGCCCGGACGGCACGCACGTCTCACCTTACTACGGCAACGCCACGATCCGCCCCAATGTCGTGATGTTCCCGCGAGCGGTGCCGGGCACGAGCAAGGTCATGGCGCTGTTTACGGGGCACCACGGACAGACGCACGGCCCGATCGGTCTGATTGATGTAGGCCGCGGTGTAGACGGCGCGGCGCCGATCACCGTGCTCACGCCCGGCGTACCCATCATTGGCGAGAAGATCCAAGACAGCCGCTGGGGGTGGTACAGCGACCCCAGGCCACTGTCGGAGACAACGTACCTCTGTTCATTCACGCCCACGGTGCTGCCCTGGCTGGAGAACAGTTGGGCGATCTACGTCGGCGACCGACACGGCAATCTCGGACTAGTCTACCGCGACGCGAAGATTTCGTGTGCCGAGCCGATACCGCTCGTAGCGAGCCCGCGGCCCCAGGTTCTGTCAGCCACTCAGGCCGGCTCGGACGCCGACGATGCCGAAGCGACGTTGCTGCTGTTGGACGTTTATCGCGGTCTGCCCGGCGTACCGCGCGGGGCGGCGAAATACATACGCATTTTAGAGGACGTGCCGCGAAAAAGCGTGCCCAGGGGCGGCGTCATCTGCACCGCGGGCACGCAGATTTACACCATCAAACGCATCTTCGGCACGGTGCCGGTCGAACCGGACGGCTCGGCCCATTTCACCGTTCCCGCGAACCGCAATATTTACTTCGAAGTGCTCGACGAGAACCGCCGCGAGATTCAACGCATGCGAAGTGTGGTTGTCCTGAAGCCGAACGAGCGGCGAACTTGCATCGGCTGTCACGAGCCGCGGACGCAAGCGCCGATGAACCACTTGGCCAGCGCGTTCGACCGCAGTCCCAGTCGTCCGTCTCCGCCGCCGTGGGGTGCGCAAACCCTCAGCTTCCTGCGTGACGTGCAGCCGCTGCTCAACGACCAATGCGTCCGCTGCCACACCCACGACCGCACGACTAACGGCGTTGTTCTTACCGACGATCTGACCGACCAGTTCACCGTGGGCTACGAGGAGCTGCTTCCATACATAAGTGCCGCCAACGCGAAGCGCTGGGACCACTCTGACGATGTTCATTCGCGTCCACCGTACACCTATGGCTCGAACGCATCGCGGCTGACGAAGTTGTTGTCGGCGGGCCATCACGGTGTGTCGTTGACCGACGAGCAGTGGGAACGGCTCGCGGTCTGGATTGATGCCAACGGCGT
>CAYFJO010000891.1:0-2996 GCA_964343305.1 uncultured Pirellulaceae bacterium
AAGATCGCCTGGTACGAGAACGACGGCAGTGAAAACTTCACGGCCCACACCATCAACACCGCCAATGGAGCCCAAAGCGTGTTTGCGGTGGACGTGGACGGCGACGGCGACACCGACGTACTCAGCGCATCGTTTAGTGACGACAAGATCGCTTGGTATAAAAACGATGGCAGTCAAAACTTCACGGCCCACACCATCAACATTGCTGCCGATGGGGCCTTCAGCGTGTTTGCGGCGGACGTGGACGGCGACGGTGATTTGGACGTGCTCAGCGCGTCCTACTCGGACGACAAGATTGCCTGGTACGAGAACGACGGCAGTGAAAATTTCACGGCCCACACCATTAGCACCGCCGCCAACGGGGCCTTCAGCGTGTTTGCTGCGGACGTGGACGGCGACGGTGACATCGATGTGCTCAGCGCGTCGCAGCTTGACAATAAGATCGCCTGGTACGAGCATGCGCCGCTGGATTTTGGTGATGCTCCGCTGCCGTATCCGACCACGTTGGTGGAAGACGGCGCTCGGCATGAAGCCATCGGTTTGACACTGGGCACGACTCGTGACATTGAAGCGGACGGTACGCACTCGGCGGCGGCGGATGCCGATGGCGCGGACGAAGATGGCGTGACGTTTGGGACGCTCGTCGCGGGCGTCACGTCCGGCACCGCAACGGTGGACGTTGGCAATACGCTCGTGGGCGGCAAACTGGATGCTTGGATCGACTTCAACGGGAATGGAAGTTGGGGCGATCCGGGCGAGCAGATCTTCACCAACGCTGCCGTTTCGCCAGGGCAACAAACACTGACCTTTGCCGTTCCATTCAGTGCCGCGGTCGGCGACACTTTCGCCCGATTCCGTCTGAGCACGGCTGGAGGTCTCACGCCGACCGGGATGGCTGATGACGGCGAAGTGCAAGATTACCTCGTAACGATCATGGGCGATCTAACCGTCGATCTGCCGTCTGGCAATGGTGCCGAGGATGTGACGTTGCGCCTCAACGGCGCCAACCTGGAAGTGTTCGACAACAATGCGAGTAGCGTGATTGCGTCACAAGCCCTGGCGTTGACAAACCGTGTCATCATCAACGGTACCGCGGGTGAAGCTGACAAACTGACGGTCGACTATCTGAGCGGAGGCTTCTTCGCCGTGCCGAGCGGCGTGCAATTCCACGGCGGCACTGGCAGCGGCGACGAACTGGTCATCCAAGGTACGGGAATTACGAAGGGAACTTATTCGTCGACGACCGGCACGCTGGGTTCCGCCAGTATCGCAACCCAGAATGCCGGCTCGAGCAACACCGTCGAACTCACCGGCGTCGAGCCGCTCTCGGTCGCCGCCTTCCTGGATTTCAATGTTACCAGTGACCTTGATGTCGGTGGTGAAACGCTTTCCATCGATTCGCTGTCCTTCACTACCTTGGACGATGCGACAACCATTGCCGGTGGCACCATCACCGCGGCCGGTGGTTTGCATTTGGGTGCGGGCGAGATTCTCTTCGGCAGCGGTACGGTCAATGCGCCACTCACGACCGAATTAGGCTCGACGATCACGCTGGCCGCCGACATGACCCTCGGCGACGCCAGTTCGGTGGCGGGCATAGATTTGCACGGTTTCTTGAACATCCGCACGAATACCGCCACACTCAACGATGCGCACAAGGCGTCGCTCGGCGCACAGACGACGCTCGGCTTCGGTGGTAGCGACGGCACGCTCAACGCGCCCAGCGGCGTCTATCTCGGCGTGGGTAAGGCTCTGCAAGGCCAGGGCATCGTCAACACGACCGGCACCAATGCCGAGTTCGAAAACCAAGGGCATGTTGTCGCCACCGGCACCGGCATCACGTTTAACCATCGCGTCACCGGGTCGGGCGACTTTACCGGGACAGTGACCTTCAATGGCGAGACAGACTTTGGAGACAGTCCGGCGAAGGTGTATGTGTATGGCAATCTGACGTTGGGGGCGACGAATGTGCATCGCGTAGAGATCGGCGGGACGATCGCCGGCAGCGGCTATGACCAAACGGTGGTCACTGGACAAGTCAACGTGGGCGGTCAGTTGGTGACCGAGCCGATCGACGTTGGCGGCGGATACACGGCTGGACCTGGGAACAGCTTTACGATCATCGACAACCAGGGTGCCGCTGCGGTGACGGGGACGTTTAGTGGTCTCGGCGAAGGTGCTGTGATCGGCAACTTCCTTGACAGCGGTCTCAGCGCTCGGATCAGCTACATCGGCGGCGATGGCAACGATGTTACGTTGACGGTTCTGCAACCATTTGTCGTCAACTCAACGGGTGAATTGAATGACATTAATCCCGGTGATGGCGTGTGTAACACTGGCGGGACAGTCGGGGCCAACCCTGAATGCACCTTGCGTGCAGCGATTCGGGAGGCCAACGCTCTGGCAGGCCACGATGTGATTCACTTCGACATCCCCGGGCTTGGGCCTCACACCATTCAACCACTGAGCATGCTGCCCAACATCAACGAAGCAGTAATCATCGACGGTACGACCGAACCCGATTATGCCAGCACACCCGTGGTCGAACTCGACGGCACGTCGGCGGGCGCGGGAATAAATGGTCTGCGAATTCTCGCGGGTAACAGCACCGTGCGAGGATTGGCGATCAACCGTTTCAGTGCATCGGGAATCAAACTGGAGACCGGCGGTGGGAACCGCGTCGAGGGCAACCACATCGGTACGGACGTGGCCGGTTCAACTGCACTGGCCAACGGGAACCAGGGTGTTTTCATTTTCAATTCATCGAACAACACGATCGGTGGCACTGGATCGGGCGCTGGCAACCTTATCTCGGGTAACAGTCTGAATGGCGTTTCGCTCATCCAAACGTTCCCCAGCGGTTCCACTGGAAACAGCATCCAGGGCAACAAGATTGGCAGCGATGTGACTGGAACCACGTCGCTGGGCAACGGTTTTCAAGGAGTGCGGCTGTTTGCCGTCGACAACAACACCATTGGCGGCACGGAGTCTGGTGC
>CAYFJO010000892.1:0-2976 GCA_964343305.1 uncultured Pirellulaceae bacterium
ACCACACCGCCGTGGCCTTTGGATCGAACATCAGCTCCATCCACTACCTGACCAACTGCCCGACCGTCCTGACCGGCGGCGGAGCCAATCTGAAGTTGGGCCAGCATCTCGTCCTGCCGAAGGACACGCCGCTGTGCAATGTGTGGCTGACAATGCTGCAGGGAATGGGCATCAACGTCGAACGACACGGCGACAGCACGGACGTCGTCAAGGAGTTGCAGGCGTGAAGGGGGTAGCATTACAGATGATCCGTGTGCTGGGCGTCCTGTGTCTCAGCGTCCTGTGTCTCCGTGTCGGCACTGTTTTCGCGGAAGAACGCCCCAATGTCGTCTGGTTTGTGATCGACGACATGTCAGCGAACTTTTCGTGCTACGGCGAGAAGACGATTCAGACGCCACATGTGGATCAACTGGCAAAGGATGGAATGCGGTTCACGCGTGCCTACGCAACGTCGCCGGTTTGTTCGACGTTCCGGTCGGCCCTGATCACGGGGATGTATCAAACGACAATCGGAGCCCACCACCATCGTAGCGGACGCGGCGAGCATCGGATTACGTTGCCTGACGGAGTTCGCCCTGTTCCATCGCTCTTCCAGGATGCGGGTTACTATACCTGCATTGGGAGCGGCCTGCAGGATCTTGACTACCGAAGCCAACCCTTCAGTTCACGCACTCGGAACAGACTGGGGAAGACCGACTACAACTTCGATTGGGACAGGTCGATCTACGACAGTCACGACTGGTCGGGCCGGAAGAAAGGGCAACCGTTCTTCATGCAGGTGCAATTGCACGGCGGTAAGCTGCGGGGCGCGTCGGCGGCTCAGTACGAAAAGTTCGACAAGCATGTCAAAGGTGTCTTCGGGAAAGTCACGGCCCCGGACAGTGTCACGCTGCCTCCTTACTACCCTCGCGATCCTGTTCTATTGAAAGACTGGTCGACGTATCTGGACAGCGTACGGATGACCGACCACCACGTCGGCCTGGTCATGAAGCGTCTGAAGGAAGAGAAGCTACTGGACGACACGCTCATTGTTTTCTTTACGGATCATGGGATCAGCCATGCCCGTGGCAAACAGTTCCTTTACGACGAGGGCACGCATATCCCGCTTATCATTCGTGGGGTGGGCGTTCAAAGTCGCACAACGCGGACAGATCTGGTCGAGCACATCGACATTGCAGCGTTATCTCTCGCAGCTGCCGGAATTGAAGTGCCGCCAACGATGCAGGGGCAGAACATTCTCGCGCTGGATTACCAGCCGAAACGTTCCGTCTACGCGGCGCGCGACCGCTGTGGAGAAGCAGCCGACCGCATCCGCTCGGTGCGCACGGATCGCTATCTCTACATCAGAAACTTCTACCCCCAGCGCCCGCACTTGATGCCGAGCAATTACAAAGACGGCAAGCTCATCATCAATCGATTGCGCGAGCTGCATGCTCGGGACGCGCTCAGCTCCCTGTCGGAGAAGCTTCTTTTTGCCCTGACGCGCCCGGCCGAGGAACTCTATTTCTACCGCGAGGACCGCTGGCAAACAAACAATTTCGCTGAAGCTCCCGACCACGCCGATGCACTTGCACGACACCGCCAGTATCTAGACGAGTGGATCGAGAGCACCGGCGACCCCGGCCCCGAAACGTCGGAAGTCTACAGGTTGGAAACCGAAGACCAAATGCAATCGACGAGAAACAAAGCCGCACGCGAGGCCTACCGCAAAAACGCTGAACTCTACAAACGTTGGGCCCGCGAAGGAAAATAGCTGGACGCGGCGGCCGCGCGTGTCAGGAAGGAATTGCCACCGTAACCGACTGATCCAGGCTACGACGACAACCTCGAAATGACAAAATGAAACATCTTCTATCCACAACCTGCATGGTAACGTTCTGGCTCTGCTCACTTGCCCAAGCCGCTCCGCCGGAAGCACGCCTCCCTGACAAACATCGGGCGTTCTTCAAAGCCCACTGCCTCGACTGTCACGACACGGAGACGCGCGAAGGCAAAGTCGATCTTGAGGCCCTGTCGTTCCGCATCACTACCATCGAGCAGGCGGAACTTTGGCAGAAAGTTCTGAACGCGCTGAATTCCGGTGAAATGCCGCCGGAAGATTCTGAGCAGCCGGGCAACACCGAGAAGGCGGATTTTCTTGATGACCTCGCTCGGACAATGGTCACTGCGCGACAGGCGCTGTCGGACGCAGGTGGCAAGATCACGATGCGACGGCTCAACCGGCGTGAGTATCGCAACACCATCCAACAGTTGACCGGCGTCAAAGTCGATGTCGGCTCACTGCCCACCGATGGCGGCTCGGGAACCTTTGATACTGTGGGGGCATCGCAATTCATCTCCAGCGATCAGTTCGAGCAGTATCTCAAGCTGGGACGCCAGGCCATCGATGAAGCATTCGAGCGTCAGGCGGCGCAGAAAACAAAGCCGCGGGTCTTCCGCGTCGAGCCGGAAGAGACGGTCAATGTCCAGAGCCTCAAAAACATGCGGCAGATGGAGGAAACCTACAAACGCTATCTGCTCTGGAAAGCGGAGGTCGATAAGGCCGCCCTGGCTCCGGAGAATCAGAAAGTCATCGAGCAGATTCGCGAGAAGTATAAGCTCAAAGACCTCACCGACAGCGTCAGACTCTACCAGAACGCCAATCTTCTGAAGGGGATACCTGACGCAACGAAGTTCGGTTTCCGGGATGCGAACGCTGCCGCCTTTTCCTATCAGGGAGGATACGGTCGCACCTATGCCTACATGAAACACTACGCCGAGCTCCCGGCCAGCGATCGGGGCACGTACCTGAAGCTCGCCTGGGCGATCCAGCGCATCGACATCACCCCCGATCCGAAGGACGTTCCTCCGGGAACCTACAAGCTGCGAATTCGTGCGGGAGCGGTGGAAGGCTCTGATGCCTCCCGTCACTTCATCGAGATCGGCCATCGGCCGCGATCTGTTTGGCTTTGCGGTACAGGTCCAGCAAGCTGTCGG
>CAYFJO010000893.1:0-2968 GCA_964343305.1 uncultured Pirellulaceae bacterium
AGAATACCTGAATAATCGGTAAACTTTTCCTATTTTCCTCAGCCCAACATTAGCCCCTGATCAATGAGAAAGCAGTTGGAATCATGGTCCCAAAAGCGACACTTACCCGGCCAATGGGCAACGGCAAAGATTACTTGTTGTGCTGAAGATATTGAGGATCAAGCTGCCCAAGGACTTCGGCCAGCGCATCGGCCGTTCTTGATAGCTGGTCGTTGGTGTGCAGCGTATTGACAAAGAATCGCAGGCGGGCACCTTCCTCTTCCACGGCCGGATGAAGAATCGGTTGGACGCTGATTCCGCGCTCGTGCATCATTCGCGAGGCGCTGAGCGAATGGACCGAATTACCCAGAATCACTGGGATGATGGGTGTTTCGGCACTGTCCCCGGTATTGAACCCGCGCTGCCTGGCGAGCGTGAGGAAAAACGCGGCGCGGGCCTGCAAAGTTGCAACGCGGCTGGCGTCGTTCAACAGAATCTGCAACGCCTTTAGTGATGCACCAGTGCTCGCCGGTGCAAGACCGATCGTAAAGATGACGCCCGGACAAGTGTGTTTCATGTAATCAATCAATGGTTTGCCACCAGCGATATAGCCGCCGCAGGCGCCAAGCGCCTTGCTGAGCGTTCCCATCCAGATATCAACGTCACTGTTCTTGACGCCGTAGTATTCGCCGATCCCCCGTCCGCGCGGGCCCATCGTGCCAATCGAATGCGCCTCGTCCATCATCAACAACGATTTGTGTCGATTCTTGACTTCGATAAACTGAGGCAGCTCGGGAAAATCGCCGTCCATGCTGTAAACGCCCTCGATGATGACCAGCACCTTTCGATATTGCGAACGAACTTCTCGCAGGATATCGTCCAACGCCTGCCAGTCGTTGTGTGGAAACGGGCGACGACGCGCGCCGGACAACATCGATCCGACCAGGATGCTGTTGTGGACCAGATCGTCATGAAGGATCAAGTCGCCGGGCCCCATCAGATGGCCAATCGTGACGGTGTTCGTAGAATGGCCACTGGTGAAAGTGATCGATTCTTCGGCTCCGATGAACTCACAAATCGAACGCTCCAGCTCTTCGTGAATGGGCCGCGTGCCCGACACCAGCCGGCTGGCGGACACGCTCGTTCCATACCGATCGATCGCATCTTTGGCGGCCTCGTGAACTTCGGGATCTCCCGACATGCCAAGATAATTGTTGCCCGAATAGTTGATCATCTCTTCGCCGTTGATGATCGTCAGATTGTTGCTGATCGATTCGTGCATGGCGAAAAACGGATTCCGCTCGCCGTGCTCCGCCAAGTGTTTGAACGTTGCTTGGAGCTTGGTCCATTCCGGCAGATACTCCAGTTGATAGTATTCGGGCGGGATCTCGCCACTGGGTGGTTTTTCGCGGCTGAGCTGTTCGGCGAGTGCATCGACGATCTCTTGACACGTTTCGACTTCGATCAATACCTCTTCGGGAATGCGAATCGAATACGTTTCTTCGAGCCGGGCAATGATGTCCATTCGTTCAAGCGAATCGAGGCCCAATTCGATCACATTCGTGTCTAGTGTCAGATCTTTGGCACGCTCGCGGGCAATCGCTTTGACGTGATTGAAGACGGTCTCGATAATCTTGGTCTTGTCGAGCGTGGCGGTTTGATCGTTCATTTCTTTTCGCTTAATTGAATTTCAGGATGCCGGCTTCGGATACCGTTCAGCTCACGAAACGTGTTAATTCCATCCGTTCCTAATGTAATCATGCTCCACGAACCAGTTCCAGGCCGCTTCGACAGATTCTTTGGCCGGTCGCACGGTATAACCGAGTTCGGATTCCGCTCGTGCGCTCGTGTAGTAGTGAAATTGGCTGGTCAGTTTGATCCCCGCTGAGTTGATATCTCCCTCCCGTCCGGTCAGCTTCGTGATCGTATCGCCGACCAATCCCACCAGCCATCGATTGACCGGCCCCAACTTTCCCAGCGGGCCCTTTCCTCCGCTGATCTGGGCAAACAGACCCCAGGCCTCGACATACGTCATATTGTGTCCGGCGAAGATATAGTTTCGACCGGTTTCGCCTCTTTCCGCGGCAGTCAGAATTCCCGCCGCAACGTCCCTTGCGTCACACACGGACATGCCGCCGGATGGTGCAAACGGCGTGAACCGCGTGGCCACCTCCAGCAGCATCCGCCCGGAAGACGGCTTCCAATCCCAGGGACCAAGCAAGTATCCCGGATGTGCGATGACCGCGTCGAGCCCTTGCTGGATTTCCTCGCGAATGACTTGCTCCGCTTCACGTTTGCTGACGACGTAAGTACAAGGAACTTTATCACCGTGCGTGTCTTCGTCGGCCGGTTGATCGGGTGTCCCGGCACTCAACGTATCGACGCTGGAAACATAGGTCAGCCTTGAGCCATTCTTGCGGACGGCGCGTGCGACGTTTCGCGTGCCCTCGACATTGACAGCTCGCAATGCATCCAGCCCCGTCCAACCAAACGAAATGCGTGCGGCTGCGTGGATGACGGAATCAACGCCAGCGCATGCGCCACGAACCTGGTCTTCGTCGCACACGTCGCCGCGCACGACTTCGACCTCCAGGCCCTTCAGCGACCGCGAATCAAGATCGCGCGCCAACACGCGAACGGACGTCCCGCGCTCGAGCAGCAGGCGAACAATGTTGTTGCCCAACAGCCCCGTAGCGCCCGTGACCAAGGTTTGCATTGATTATTCCACTTTTGAAGCCTACTTGCTCGCCAATCCAGGACAAGTATAGTTCGTGGTACTTCAATCCTATAGGTCAGCTTGTGGCGGCAAGCCGCCAGCCTGTCGAATCACACGAACCACATGAAGGCGTTGTTCGATGTCGCAATTGCAGATCAAGCGAGCGGAAACGGGATACGAAAAGAAGCAGTTTCTGTCGCTGCCATGGACGATTTATCGCGACGACCCGCATTGGATTCCCCCGTTGCGGATGAATCAGAAAGAACTGTTGAA
>CAYFJO010000894.1:0-2966 GCA_964343305.1 uncultured Pirellulaceae bacterium
CGGTTCCAAGCGGGTCCCATTGAACGTCGCGAATCAATGCACTTTCACTCACGTCGCCGGCCAGGTTTACGAATTGGCTGCCGTGGCGAATCAATAAATTGATTTCTTCAGCGGGCACCGTTAACGAGATACATTCTTTTCCATGCCCGTATAACACCGCGGGGATCTTTCCCGCTCGACGATCGCGCCGAGCATTCGCCGTGCCCCGCGAATCACGTTTGGATACGTTCAGTACATCTGCGTCAGCCACATTTACACCTTTTTGAATTCAAACCAGTGCGAAAACTCAGTCATCAAAACAACCGCCGTAAAGGAGTCGCCTGAGGCCATTCGGGTTATTTTCGAAACACATCATTCTGCCAGATTCCGGATCGATTACAAGCCCAAGTTGCCTTGTCGTAAGTGAAATCGTGGACTACTCTTAATTCACATGTGAGGTGGTCCAATTGTTCTTGTTGAGGGATGCATGTCCAAAAAGGCCAAGAAGAAGAAAGCTTTCGAATACGTCGAGCCGATTGGTGCTCGCGTTCTCGTCCGCCGCGACGATCCCAAGCGAGAGACCAAGGGCGGGATCGCGCTGCCCGATTCGGCTGAGATTCCCACAATTACAGGCCGGATCGTGACGATTTCTGCGATGGTGGAGAACGACGACGAGCTGCCCCTGCGGCAATACGACAAGGTATTGTTTCATCCCAAAGACGCGATCCCAGTCGATTTCGAGTCGGACAATCAGTTGTACGTCGTCCCGGTGGAAGATATTGTCGCGGTCTTTCGACGTGAAGATGCATAGCCGGAACAGGCTCCGCGCAATTCCGCAACCGACAATTCGCCGGAACCGCGCGGAGCTTGTTTCGGCCTACTGAAGCTTTTCGCCAGCCCAGATATGGCCGGTCACGGGGTCATAGATCCAGCCGGTTTGCTGTTTGAGATCGGCCGGCGGCACAGTTTGTGTCTCGTAGATATTGCCGTCTCCATTGAGAGGATTGACGGGGATTCCAGCCAGGATATAGGGACCGTAGCTGAACTCCGCACCGGTACCCACATCGCCGTAGTAGTCGGTGTTCGACGTCAATTGAATGAGCGTGTTCGATGTCATAATGTCCGGTGGAAAGCCCTCATGATGTAACTTGTAACGCTCGATCGCACCGGTCAAACCTTGAAGATTGGCCAGCGTGGCGGACTTCTTGGCGTCTCGTACAGCATCTTGAAATTGTGGAATCACCAGACCAGCAATGATCAGCATTGCGGCGATCACAATTAGCATTTCGATCAACGTGTAACCACGCCGCCAAGATGATCGGATTGAAAATCGCTGTCTATTCATGGGAATACGTTTCGATTACTTGATGCCAAGCAATTCCACTTCATAAATCAACACCGCGTGTGGACCGATGACCGGTTCGACACCGCGCGGGCCATAAGCCAACGCAGCCGGCACAAACAATTGCCACTTATCGCTGACCCTCATCATCAGCAGCGCTTCGGTCCAGCCACGGATGACGCCGCTCACCGGAAACTCGGCCGGCTGCCCGCGCGAAAACGAACTGTCAAATTCCGTCCCGTCGATCAACTTGCCGCGGTAGTGGGTTCGCACGACGTCTGTGATCCGAGGTTTCGGGCCGTTGCCTGATTTGATGACTCTGTACTGCAATCCGCTCGGCAACGTGACAACGCCTTGCTGCAGCCGGCTGTTCGCCAGAAACGCCGGTCCTTCTTTTTTGTTTTGTCGTGCGAGCTGTTCCCAACGTTGTTTTTGTAGCTCTGCGATCCTGCGATCCAAGCTTTCCAGCGTTTCGCGAATTTCCACTTCGCTGAGCAGCGGTCTGCTGCTGGACAAAGCGTCTCGAATACCCTGGTCGAGTGCTTGCTCGTCGACCGCGATCCCGTCGCTCGCCAGACGCTTGATGAAGTTGAGACCGATCGCGTAACTCATTCGCTGTTGGTCCGTGCGCAGCGAGTGATGCCTGGGGGCGGGCAATTCAGCTTGGGAATACGCGACATGGCCGCCGCACAGCCAGGTCGCCGCGAATAGGATCGCACTCAATTGTTGTTTGTTCTTCATCGCTCTTTGCACGCTACAAGAATGGCATTCACCTTGTAGGTATATAGCATTCGCGGGATGCCGCACTTGCGGAAATACCTGACGGATTGGTGCTCCGGATTGGCAAATTCGCGTGGAGCCGATATACGTGGTACAACCGTCATCATCGTCGTCCAATTCGCCTGGCATGTTGTTGAGGATGATTCGGTGAACAAGCAGATATCATTTTGCGAATCTTCGCGTCGAGAGTTTTTGATAGGTCTCGTGGCTGGAAGCGCAGGCTTGACTGGCAACCTCGGCAGTGAACTGTTGTCAGCCGAAGTTGCCGCCATCGACGCGGCGCGTCGCCAAGCGGCCAAACGACGTCGCCGAGTGATTTACAACAACGACGGCGATGACATTTGGGCCAAAGGGGCAGACAGCGTGAAGAAATTCCTCGCCATCCGCCACACGCCGCTGATCGATACTCATGTCGACAGCATCTATTACTGCACGACGCAGAGCTTTAATCACTTTTCGCATGATACGCATGTCGCCGAGATCTTTCAGAGCAAAACGGGCAAGTTCGCAGACAACAACTTGTCGAAATTCATTGAGCGAAAAACGGACGGCTTGCGGATGTCCAACGAGTTCGCGCGGAAGCACGGACTGGAGTCGATCTGGACGCTGCGGATGAACGACATTCACGACGCCTGGACACCCGCGTTCGTGCCGAAATGGAAAAAGCAAAATCCGGCACGAATCATGTCGACGTTGGAAAAAACCAGGTCACTCAGTGGTCGTGAGCGATTGTGGAGCCTCGTTGATTTTGAACACCCGGACGTCGCGCCGCGTCTGCTGCAAATCATTGAAGAAGTTCTGAAGTCGTATGACGTTGATGGCGTCGAACTGGATTTTCTTCGTGCTCCGTTTTATTTCCGCACGA
>CAYFJO010000895.1:0-2966 GCA_964343305.1 uncultured Pirellulaceae bacterium
TATCCAGTCTCGATACGCGTCAACGCCCGACAGAGACACCTCGGCCATTCGGCGATCGACACGCTTGCAAACCTGTCGCCGGACTTTTCGAAACCCAGGCCACCGCATGTTTAATTGCGGTAGCAACCATTGCAAGAATTGGACGCAGTCCTGGTCCTTCATTGGCAATGCTTTCTCAATTTCGGCGGGCTCTTCCAATTGCCATTGGGAAAATGAAATCATGGAATTGGCGCGTGCTGTTGAGCACCTAACCTGCAACGACCAGATTTGGCGATTATACTACGCCGACATGGGGGCATGATCGCGTTGAGAATTGTAGATACTGTGAGAACAGCCATGAAGCACGCAACGATCATTTTGATTCTGATTGAGTTGGCATCCCTCGCGCAGGCACAAAACCGCAATCGCACCTCAATTTCGATTGTCCTGTTTCTGGTCTTTGCGTGTTCGAGTCTCTCCGCCGACCGTAAGCGGACATTCGTGTCCCACCCACCGATGCGGCCGTTGCCCGTCGCGTCATCTCGACCGCTGACCGACGGCCCGAGGTTTTTCGTCGACGCAAAACGCGGAAACGACAAAAACGACGGGAGCGAATCAAGCGCCTGGAAGACATTGTCACACGCAGTCAATAGGCTCAAACCCGGCGACACGCTGTGTCTGCGCGGCGGAACGTATTACGAAAATGTCACGATCACTGCACACGGTAAGGAGTCAAAGCCCATCACAATTCGTGGTTTTCCGAACGAATTGGCAATCATCGACGGCGGGTTACGAGAGTTTTTCGAGTCACCCAAAACTGCATGGGAACCCCATAACGACGGCGCAGAAGGCGAATTCCGCACGCCCAAGAAGTTTCCAAACCTCGAACGTGTGATGGGCAACTTCGGTGATTCGATGGTGCCGCTGCATGGCTATCGATTTGCTCATGACTTCCGCGCGACCAACCAGTTTTCGATTCGCAAGGACGGCGAGCAATTGCCGATCTACTTGGGACCTGGCGTGTGGTACGACGCCGAGTCGCAACGCATCCATGCACGATTGAGTCATACCCACGTACGGGCTTACGAGCCGGGAGCTTATCGCGGCGAGACCGATCCGAGAAAACTGCCAATGGTGGTTGCTGGCCTTGCGAGCCGACCACTCTTTTTGGAAAAGGCGCAGCACATTCGCGTGAAGGATTTGGTGATTCGCGGCGGCGGCGATCATTCGGTTTTGCTCAGTGGATGCAACCACATTCAGTTCGATAACGTGACATGCTTTTCGGGCAACGATGGCATCATTGTCGAAACGACTGGCCACTTGAAGATTACCGGTTGCACATTTCGTGGACCGATGCCGCCGTGGGGATCGCGATCGGCCTCGAAGTATCGCACATTCGACAGCCATTTGTTCGTGCCCGTGGGAACAGCCGACGTACACATCGGCAAACGAAAATACTATTCACCGCAGTGTCACGATTTCGAGATCGTCCACTGCGAGTTCACGGACGGTCACGACGGCCCATATGTTGGCGGCGTCAAGCGCTTCCGCTTTCATCACAACTTGGTCGACAACATGAACGACGACGGTATTTACATTTCAGCTTGGGGTCCGCCAGGAACTGGCTTGCAAGTGGACCAAAACTGGTTCTCACGATGCCTGACCACGTTCGCCTTCGGCCTTGGCCGCGGATCTGAATCCGATCCGAGCGATGGCGTGACCATCTGCCGCAACGTGATCGATCTACGCGGCCCAGTGCCTTACGGACATCCTGGTCCCGACAACCCGCCGACCATTACGACAGCCGGTCGCATTTCAGGCGATCACGGCGGACCGATCTGGGACCCGATGCGCATCTATCACAACACGTTCATCATCAAGTCACCGCAGATGTATGGTTACCCATTCGGTTGGGGCGGGCACATGCACAAGACGTCCCGCCGCGTGTTCAATAACATCTTTGTTCAAACTGAATTGCAAACAGTGGCACGACCGCCAAGTGCCGAGTTGGATTATCAAACGGACGGTAATCTCATTTGGAGTATGAAACCGACTGGCGATCCCACGACCTACTTCGACGCCTTCCGCAAGTCACCGCAATTCGCCGCCAGCAAGAAACAGTACGCCCCCGGCTGGGAAGCGCACAGCCAGTTCGCCGATCCCAAGTTCAAGCACTTAAATGCCGACTGGCGACAACCAGCCGACGTTTGGCTTCAACCCGCCAGTCCTGCCATCGACAGCGGCATCGAACTGCCCAAAGATTGGCCCGATCCTCTTCGCCATCAAGACAAGGGACGCCCCGACATTGGCGCTTTGCCGGATGGAGTTCACTTCCAGGTTGGACTGCCTTCTGCTCGCGCGGCAGATCCGAAGTGAATGCCGTTGATCTCCACTTCCTTAATTCCTTAGCTGTAATAGGCAGACAAACAAACACCAAACAACTATGATCCAACTTACAGTGTCAGCTCTGGGAGCGATTGCAATGAAGTTCCCTGAGAGCCCTATGTTGACAAATGACCGATGTAAAACCTTCACACCCGTCGAAACGCTTCACCCGTCGCGCCGTGCTGTCGACCTCGTCGCGCGGAACAGAGATCCTCGGTTGGCCACCGAACTGGGCCATCGGCATGAGCCAGAGCGGCGCGACGGACCGACCATTCCAAGGCACAAGCCTCGGCGTCATGTGGACTCACTGTGACGTGCCTAGCATCTAACGCGGTGGAGAACATGAAAAGAATTGCGGAACTAGGATTACTTGCGTGGGTTTTCGTGTTAGTGATCTGCATCGGGCAAGCGATTGCGAATCCCAAGCACCCCAACATCGTTTACATTCTTGCCGATGACCTCGGATACGGCGACGTGAACTGTTACAACGCCGAGTCGAAGATCACGACACCGCACGTGGACCGGCTGGCGGTCGAAGGCATGCGATTTACCGATGCGCACACCCCGTCCGCCGTCTGCACGCCGACGCGATACGGAATCCT
>CAYFJO010000896.1:0-2965 GCA_964343305.1 uncultured Pirellulaceae bacterium
AAGCCATGGCCGCCTTCCAGGCGGATCTGACTGGGCAGGGCAATGCGGACCGTGTCCTGACGATGGCATTCAGTGAATTTGGCCGAGTCGTCAAAGAGAATGGTTCCCAAGGCACGGACCACGGCAAGGCCGCTCCGATGTTCCTCTTCGGGCCAAACGTCAAGAGTGGCTTGTATGGGGAGAGTCCGAACCTGACCGATCTCGAGGGCGGTGATCTGAGATTCAAGGTGGATTTCAGAAGTGTGTATGCCACAGTCCTTGATCGATGGATGAAAGCGCCCAGCCAGAAAATCCTCGGCGCCAAATTCGAACCCCTTGGCTTTATGGCATAGGCTTTATGGCATAGTTCCGCACTGGCTGAACTGCGGAGTTAGCCGCCGGCCGGTCTTAGTCACAATTTGAAATTCTTATATGGAGCGATGAAAGCTATGAACACGCTTACATCTCGTCTGGTTTCCGTTCTGTTTGTATTCACACTTGGCATCGGGTTTCTATCTCAATCCCCGATTCATGCCGATGAACCAACCCGTCATGCCGGGCTCAAGCAACTGCCAGCCCAAGACTGGTCATGGGAAAAGGCCAAACATCTGCTCAGCCGTGCCGGTTTCGGTGGCACCGCGGAACAAATCACCGAGTTGCACGAGATGGGACTCGAAAAAGCCGTCGAATACATGTTGGATTTTGACAAGTCGCAGGGAAAGGATCCCCTCGATGACGCGTTGGCGGACCTGCTCGATCGTGATCCTCTTCGAAAAAAGGACGAGGGTGTCAAACTCGACTTGTTGATCGGAACGGACCAGTTTGAAGAGGTGTATAACCAAAGCACGATCAAGGCGGACAAGAACCATCCGGTCGCGGATTTTTCCAAAGTGTACATGATTGATTTGTTGACCAGGGGAGAGGATGACAAACCGTCAGCCGAAAAGAAACGCCTTCTCGCCAGAATCAAACTCTACGAGATGATGCGTACCGATTGGATGGAAAAACTCATCACTTCAGAGAATCCACTCGAAGAAAAGATCGTTCTATTCTGGCACGGGCACTTCACCTCGGATTTCGCGACGGTGGAAGACAGCTACATGCTGTATCTCCAGAATTACCTGTTCCATAAGTACGCCATCGGAAACTATGGTGAATTGCTTCACGGCATTGTTCACGATCCGGCTATGCTGCGCTATCTGGATAACAATACCAATGTCAAGGGACATGCGAATGAAAACCTGGCCCGGGAACTGATGGAACTGTTTTCCATGGGTGAGGGCAATGGGTACACGGAGCAAGATGTCAAGGAAGGCGCGAGGGCCTTGACGGGCAATAAATATGACGCCAGGAACAAGGGACTGTTTTACTTCGACGAGCCCAACCACGACTTCGGTCAGAAGACCATCTTTGGCCATACCGGCAACTTCAATGCCGACCACTTCGTCGATCTGATTCTCGTGCAGCCGCCCACATCGCGTTTCATGGCCGCCAAATTGTTCACTTTCTTCGCTTACGGCAGCCCTGATTCCGAGACCGTTGAAGCCCTGGCTCAAACCTTCAGAGATAATCACTTTGAAGTCAAACCCATGCTTCGGGAGATGTTTCTTTCCGAGGCCTTTTACAGTGAAGAAGCAATTGGAACTCAGATCAAGAGTCCCATCCAACTTGTCGTCGGCACGTTCCGTAAACTCGGAGTCGAGCAAGATGATTATTCAAGCATGGTCAGGGCATCCGTGCTGATGGGGCAGGCACTTTTCCAGCCCCCGGATGTCAAAGGATGGGATGGTGGCCGAGCATGGATTAACGCGACCAGGCTCTTTGCTCGTCAGAATTTGTCCGGGTTTTTCATCGAAGGCCAAGAGACACTGTTTAATAATGGTCGTTCAATCGGCAAACCTCGCCCGGGCGAATCACCCGACGTGGACGTCGTTGGCATCCTGAGCAATAAAGAATTCAAAAGCTCGGCCGAGGTTGTGGATTATTTTCTGCAAAACATGTTTTCCATATCTATCGATGATTCCAAACGGCAAAAACTCATCGCCGTCCTGGACGAAGGCGAGGCGCTGCCCCCGTTTTCAAAATGGAAGAGTCAAAGAACTCGTGTTAATGAGAAACTCCAAACGCTGCTGGTCTTGATGATGAGCATGCCGGAATACCAGTTGTGTTGAGTTAAACCATGTTGGAAGCGTACTAGCGGCGCACCGAACTCGCATTAACAATCTACCCAACGACGGTCGGCGCGTGCCAGCGTTTGACAAATTAACTCGAATCACGCGCGGTCTAGCAGACCCCGGCCGGCTCTTCCGGCAGGTGAGTTCTTGCCTGCCGTAGTGGAACTCGCCAGAGTTCCTTCTGAAGGGGAATTCTGGCGAGTTCCACTACGGTAAATTCTCATCTGCCGCTCGCCTAAGCAATAGTCGGGGAGACACGACGGAAACACTTTTTTCGAGATTTTTTCTGAGTGGGTTGACAGAGCTGGACGCGGATTTTAGACTATTTGTAAAGTTGATAACAAAGATTTACTTTATAGGGTTTAACATTGGCGCTTAGGCAGCTTTTTACACAGCGAGTTGGCTACGCCGTGCACGCGTTGTGCTACATGGCCAAGAGGGCGAGCAAAGACCGCCTGACCACCGTGCCAAAACTGTCCCAGTGGATGTGCGAAATTTGGCCGGGGACGTCCCCCACGTATCTAGCGACCGTGATCCAGCGATTGGTGCGAGGTGGAATTCTTATCAGCCAACGCGGCGTTTCGGGCGGTTATAGCCTGGCGCGCGACCCGCAGGAAATTTCACTGCGCGACGTGGTCGCCGTGTTAGAAGGATCTTCCTTTGCGTGGTGCGCATTGACACCGACAGGTAAATGTGCCGTCCAGTCCCAGTGCGACAACTATGGAAAACTGTGCCGGCTCGAGCAGCAGTACGCTAACTTGCTGGCCGAGTTCTCCCTTGCCGACTTGGCTCATGACATGGCAGCTCCGTTG
>CAYFJO010000897.1:0-2962 GCA_964343305.1 uncultured Pirellulaceae bacterium
GCCCAAGAGTGCGGACCCATCCGACTTCGTCCCGCGCCGTGCCGCTCCCGAAAACAGTCTGGCCGCGATGCGTGAATTGGCGAACGAGTCGGCCCGCGCGGCCATCTCGGTGAGCGACAAGAATCGAAACCAGAACACCGTGCGTGGCAAGATCAGTATGGCCGTCATCTCGGGTATCATTGGAATCGGTCTATTGTTGGTCAGTCCGGGGATGCCTTGGGTCATTTTGCCCATCGCGGGCATCTCCCTTGTGGTCACGTTTGTCTTCGCCTTCCAGGCCACAAAAGTCATAATGCCAAAACGTCCAACGGAAGCTGTCGACTCGAATGACGAGCGCAGGACGGATTGCTAGAACCCTCGTGCGGCGCGCAGATCTTCGAAATCGCGCAGATGATAGTCGATGCCCACGTAATCCAACGTGTTGCACAATCCGCGCAACGCAACGCCCAATCCATCGGGGCCGCTGAATCCGCCGAATTGGCCGCCACCTTTGACGTGAGGTTCCAAGTCCAGGAACACGCCGGGAATGCCACGCTTGGTCAATGTTTCTTCCAAGCTCGGAATCAATTCACGGAAATCGCGCAGGATCGCCTCGTGGCCGCTATCACCGATGTCCGCCGGTACAAAATGCTTTAGCGCTTCTTCATCAACTTGATTCGTTCTTTGAACCGGATGCGGATGACGATAGTCTTTGATGTGCATCCAGCCCATGCCCTTCTTCATCACTTGGTACTGCTCGAACACCTCGAGCGCCGAGCATCCTTGCGTGACGATATTGCCCGCATCAAAAATCAAAACCAAAGCCGGATGGTTGACCTTCTGGTGAATGTCGGCCAACAAATCGCCACTCTGTCCGACCAGGTTCGCTTCGACTTCCAACCCAAATGTCAAATCGCTGCGATGGCATGTTTCGGCAATCTGACCAAGCTGATCGACAACCTGCGGCAAATGCTCCTGCGGATCTGACCCGCGCGGATGATAAAACGAAAAACCGCGAATCAACTTCGTCTCGAAAGCATGAGCCAACTCACAGGCACGCTTGACGTCGTGATCCAAGTATTTTTCGAACGGGATGTAATCGTTGTGCGTGCCGTCATCAACGTCCAGCAACTTGACCTTTCCGATCGGCGAACCGAGCGACGACACGTTCAAACCGTACTCACTCTCCAGATGCCGTACCTTGGTGATCTCGGCTTTGGTCAGCTTCATCACATTTTTGACACCTTCGCCGGCGTCGATGAATCGGATCGTGTAGTATTGCATTCCTAAAGCCGCGAAGGCGGAAAACTGCTGTTCGGCGGTCTTCTGATTGGCCGCTTCGTCGGCAAAACCGGTGAGGATGACGCTGGCATTTTCTGGCATGGGAAGGGCTCTCGGCTTTGGTAACTGGCAAAGTGAACGAGACTATTGTCCAGCCCCAGCAGCGCGTTCGCAAGACCTGGTGGCCTGAACCCCGATGAGACAACCAGTTAGGGGGCAAGCAGCGGCGTGCGAGAGTGTGTGGAACAAACCGCACTCAACGGTTGATCGTCTCCAACGCTCTGGCCGCGGCATCGTAGAGTTTCGATTGCTTGTCTTTGGTGAGTTGCTGCAAGACAGGCGTAGCAGATTTTGCTTTCGGCCCCATGCTATGCAAAAGTTCGATGACCGACTGGCGCATCGTTGCCGATTCGCCTTCGTCCTGGACGATTTTAACAAGTGCCGTGATGGACTCGTCCGGGAGCTTCGCCAGAACATGTTCCTGGGCGAGTGCACCCAGCGCCGCATAGCGGGCATAGGTCTGCCGATGCCGACGGTTGATCGCGTCAATCAAGACAGGCGCCGCATCGGGACCGATTCGCACTAAAGCCAGTTGTGCGCGTCCCAACAGTTTATGCTCGTGTTCAGTATAAAGGTACTCGGACAGATCCTCGTTTTGGAGTGTGTTGAGCTGATATCCGTTTAAGATGGTGATGATCGCCTCGGTGGCCTCTATTGCGTGGCCGTTGGCACCAAAGGCCGAGACCGCTTGCAGGGCTTCGAGACGATGCTTGGGATTCAATTCCGTCACCAATTGTGCTCGCCACTCGCCGAATGTTTTGCCATCGAACCGCATTTGGCTGTCGTCAGATGGCGGGCTGTTGCCAGCAATCTTGTCAGGGCGTTTCGTGGTGCGAGGCGCGCGAACGTCCATCGACTTTTGCGAACCGGTGGCCGAGCTTGACAGGGACGGCGTGACGATCGCGATCAATTCCCTACGATGACCGTCGGCCCTCTCTTCCAGCATCCCGCCGATGACTTTCGATTCGCCATGGTTGACAACGACACTAGTTTCAATGCTCGTGCCCGATTTGCGTGGCAGACCGGTTTGTTCGTCCAGGGTTGCTTTACTGACTTCGAGGTGAATTTCAACGTGCAACTGCCTTTCGGTGGAGGACGTCGCAACCACTCGCAGTTGCGTGCCGACGCTCAAGAACTCAACGGCCGCGGTTGTGCCGGCTTCCGAGATGGTCTGGGCGCGAAACCCAAGTTGTTCGCCGACGTGCAGTTCGGCCGCCTGACCATCTTGAACCAACAACTTGGGCGCCGAGATGGTCTTGACCGTGGCTATCTCTTTCAGCCGGTTGACGAATTCATCCACGTTTTCAATCGAAGCGTAATCGAGTCGCGGCACTTCGTCATCGGTCGTTTTTGGCGTAACTGCCCGGATGCTACTGTCGATCGATCTTGGCAATTCCACCGACAGCACGCGTACATCGATCACGATCAAGGAAGCCTTCTCTGACGCGGACTCTGGTTCGCTACCGAGAGCGAAATTCGTTCGGCAAACGCACATGATCAACGCGATCGTGGCCCAAAACTGGATTCGACTGGACATAACATGCCTTCCTTGTGAGACTCTGCCAAAAGAGACCGCGACAACGCGGTTTGCCAAACGGCCGCAATTACCAAATCACGCGGCGCAGGACAACATCAATTTGGC
>CAYFJO010000898.1:0-2959 GCA_964343305.1 uncultured Pirellulaceae bacterium
TTTATACGTACCATGAAACTCGCTTAAGAAATCTTCGATCCGACGGAGTAATTCGATCCGTTTCATTTCTAACTTCAATTCGTTGAGCGATTCTTGAATAGCGTCCTGCGTTAAACTTTCAGTCGCCCTGGACTCATCGTTTACCGGCAATTCCTCGTCCACTCGATGCAGAGCGCGTTGACCGATTCCACTCGCAAATTGACTCAGGCCATAGAGAAGCGGTATTGTAGATCCTGTTGCGTAAGCCATTCCAGGAGCACCACTGTATAGGGCCTGGTTTTCCATAAACGTCTCACGAGCGTCTCTAAACAGCGCTAATGGGGCAAAAATCCTCTTTAGCCGCTCAACAATGCTTTGGACGCTCTTTTGCTGCTCTTTGGAAAGCTGCCGATTTCGCTCCAAAACTTTGTCGATATTCCTGTCCACCTCTTCGATGATTCGGCGAAACAACGCGTGTAGTATTTCCTCTTCCGACGCATATTGCCATGCGTTAAACCAAACTGGAAGGCAGAGGCGGCCACCATGTTTCGGCACTAGCAAACGTTCGTAAACGTTTTGCATAAGCGTCGTTTTTCCGACACCCCAAGGGCCGTCGATGCCAATCGTCAGCGGTGGCCGGTTCCCTGGATCGATGACAAGATCCTCAATTACCTGGGCAAACACACTGAAGTTAAATGCGGGGTTTTCGCGTTCTGGTAAATCCGCAAGTACTTGAACCATTGGTAACAACCTTTCAATGAGGAACAGCAATCGTGACGATGCTACTAGATGTGCCAAAGTCTACTCCCAAGGACCACGGTGTCTCAAACGCGTCATCATCAAAACAAGGGCCAAAATAAAGTTTTCGTCGCCGATAGTGGATTCCTTCTGGTTCGGCCGGCCCAACACGGACGATCTTGTCATCAACCGCCAGTACTCCATTTTCGGATAACACCACGTTCAATTGCACCCTCAAGTCAACAAACAGACTGCGCAGCGCTTCAAGAAAAGGCCGTTCGCGGCTGCGGTTGGTATCTACACTGGCTAACAGATTCTTTAATGATAGAGAATCCAACGACAATTCGAGCAGGCGAGCATGAGTGTCATTCAATGACCAATCCCAACGATCTGGTTGCCGACATTGTTCTAGCAAAACGGCGCACTTTTCCATCAACATCTGATCGAGTTGCCAATCATGCTGGACCTTCGTATGATTGAGAATCATTTTGGCAAGTCGCTTCGCCCCATTTTGTTGTGCGGCAAACCAACGCTCTGGGTAATTGGCTTTAATGTCGTTAGCAAACTGCTCAATCTCACTCGTGTTCGGCAATCCAACACTCAACAGTTGGGGCTGATCCTCATAAGCAACGTCATCGTCCACAAGCACTCTGAGGCGAAGTCGCCAGTTTTCACGCTTGCCCACCGGCGCGCTGAGATCCACGACAAACGACCTACTACTTGGCACGGGCAAATGAGAACTCATTATCCCCGAATTCAAACAAAAGGATATTGGTTGACGTTGCCTTTCAGGTTCGACTTCAATTATGAAACGCTCGTTCCGGGCAGGCACCAGCAACTCCCGAAGCGACCGCAACCTGTCCTCGACATTTTGCGAATTCGTTTCCGTTTGCCGCAACTCATTGAGTAACCTGAATCGCTCGACCTTCATTGGTCGATGCACAGCACACCCTGCCCCTACTAGAGCCTTTTGAGTTGTCTGCGGCTTTTCTTCAAAATCCTTTAGCCGCTCCACACGATCGGCAACTAGAACCAATCCCATCGCAGGTCGGAAGCTGCCGAAAAGTTCCTGAAACGCTTCAATCTCAGAACTTCCGCCAGTGAGAATTATGTTTTCAAGTGTCTTTCTCTTCCGAAAATCGAGTCCACATTCATTCGCAAAAGTGTTTACTGCAATATCGACATCGCTGAGTACAGGTTTGATCACGCGGTCGTCGAATTCGGCACGGGTGACTTCTACTTCAAGCGTGTCTGTTCCGAGACCGAGAGAAGGCGGAAGCTCCACCTCGAAATCGAATTTTTGATTCAGTACACTCTCATTTCCATCAAAACATTCAACGAGAAGTCGCTTCCTTTTTTCAACTTTCTCCCAGAGTACATAGTCCTCAAGAAGACCATCCCCATCAGTATGGGTCACGTAGTCTCGAATCGGATCACTTCTAATGTGACCTGACTCTAACATTTTTTGGCGGAGCAGTTCCCACAGCAGACAGTCAAGAGCCCACCCACCCGACCACACTCCGCCTTGCGCAGCATTTCGAACGCGAACGTCTCCCTCTGGCAGCCCCTCAATCAAAGCAAGATCGGTGGTTCCAGCTCCAATGTCGACGACTAGTGAAAACTCTCCAGCTTCAAGACGCGCGACATTCATGTCGGCCCTAAGACAAGTTTGATAAGTAGCGAGCGGTTCCTCGTAGAGCACTACGGATTTGAATCCGGCTCGATTAGCAGCATCACGCAATGCCTTGCGGAACACGCTTGCATCACCTTTGTCACGGTCCGAAGCAAATCCAGGTAAGCTTAGCGTGACATTATCAAGGGACTGTTGAGCGTCAATTGGGAATCTACCGACCGAGATTTGCCGGTTGATGTAATCTTCGGCCTTTCGACGAAGACACGCGAGGTAGTCCGCAAGGATTTCGATTCGTGATCGGGATCGCATCTCACGAATTGAGAAAAACCGCTTCCTGTCTTTGTTTTCCAGTCCAAGTCGTAGTTTTAGAAGAAACGCCGCCCTCGACCGATACTCTGGATTGTCACGCAGGGACTCCCTTGCATCCCTACCGACGAGGCACTCTTCCCAATTGTTGGCGTTTGGGTAGACAACAAGCGAAGGGCACTCGGTGCGCTCGTCCTCACCGTCATCAATAGGAATGAAATGAAGTGCAAGTTCTGTCATGGCAGCTTGGGCCTCCGCCCCGTTACCTTCGCTTTCTGCAACAATTCGCTGCCTTGTTTCCAA
>CAYFJO010000899.1:0-2941 GCA_964343305.1 uncultured Pirellulaceae bacterium
TATTGGCCCAACTAGAAGAAGACGGCCTGACCGACGACACGATCGTGTTTTTCTTTTCCGACCACGGCGCTGGGATGCCGGGCATCAAGAAGTGGGTCTGGCAGATGGGCCTCAAGGTGCCTTCTATCGTACGGTTTCCCGAGAAGTATCGGGATTGGGCGCCCGGAGCCGCTGGCGGGACGACCGATCGGCTGGTGAGCTTCGTCGACTTCGCTCCCACCGTACTGAGCTTGGCGGGCGTGGAGATCCCCAGCCACATGCAGGGCTCGGCATTCCTTGGTCCGGCCGCCGCCGAACCCCGCGAGCAAGTTTACGCGATCCGCGACCGAATGGCCGAACGTTTTGACATGGTCCGCGTGGTTCACGACAAGCAGTTCCAGTACCACCGGAATTTCTATCCGCATCTTCCGTGGTCGCAATTCACCAGCTACACGGAACAGATGCCCACGATGCAGGTCTGGCGGCGGTTGCACGAGCAGGGCAAGCTCAACACTGTGCAGAATCGTTATTTCGAAACGAAACCGGTCGAAGAGCTTTACGACGTGGCCGCGGACCCGTTTGCAACGAACAACCTGGCCGACGATCCACGATATGACAAAGTGCTCGAGCGAATGCGCGAGCAGTGCCGGCAGTGGATGATCGAAACGGGCGACATGGGACTTTTGCCCGAATATGAGATGCTTGCCCGGGCGGAAGGCAAGACGCCTTATGATGTGGCTTTCGATCCAGAGGCAAATCCTGTTCGGCGGCTTGCCGAGGCGGCCGATCTGGTCAACCGGTGCGACACGGCAAGCGTGCCCGAGCTTGTTAGGCTTCTCGGCGATGCCGACCCAGTCATTCGGTACTGGGCGGCTATCGGACTGGTCGGCTTAGGCGAAAAAGCGGCCCCAGCCGAAGATGCGCTGAAGAAGGCGATTTCCGATCAGGCACCTTACGTTGCCGTGACGGCTGCGGAAGGGCTGTGTCATCTTGGGAATATCGACGCGGCCATGCCTGTGTTGCGCGCCGGCCTGGAGCACGAGTCGCCCTTGATTCGTCTGCGGGCGATCAACGTCCTCGACCGTCTCGGCGAGCAGGCCCGATCGGCAATCGATGCGATGAGGAACGCTCGTTTGGAGAAGGGCGGGCACGTCGGAGACTATTTGAACCGAATGAGCGCTTATGTGCCGGAGGGGTTGGTGGCAAAGGAATAGGAAGATGAGATCACAGCGAATCTGCCACACTCTTGCTATCACGCTGTTGTTCGGGCCGGCTTACTTGGCTGCGACGAAAAACAAGACGATCGTGAGGGCGTTGATTAGATGTTTCATGGTTGTACTCATTACTCGAACTGTAAACGCAGGCATCACGAGCAACGTTATTCACAGGAAATCAGCCGAAGATTTGGGCAACGAATGAAAGAAGTCCGTGGATGCTGCTGTCCCACTTTCACGACTCCCTTTTTCACTTTGAGTTAGTAAGCCCCACAACTCCGATAGGCGTCCAACAAGGCGAGAGTGTTTTCGATTGGGCAGTCGGCTTGGATGTTGTGAGAGGTGCAAAGGATGTAGCCGCCTCCGGGACCCAAAGTCTGAATCCGCGCAGCGACTTCTGCCCGTACCTCGTCCGGTGTTCCGTGAGGCATCGTCTGTTGGATGGAGATCCCTCCTTGAAAACTCATCCGGTCTCCATACGCAACCTTCATTTCGGGGAAGTAGTCCTGCATCGCCTCCGGCTGGAGCGATTGCAGTACGTCGAGACCGAGCTGTTGCATGCGCCCCACAATGGATCGGATGTTGCCGCACGTGTGATGCATCGAGCGGACATCGTATGCGGCGATGATCTCCAAGTAACGGCCAAAGCCTTCGGCCAGGAAGTCCTCCCACATGTCGGGGCTGGTGAACGGGCCGTGCTGTTGTCCGAAATCGTCGCCAGTCAACACGATGTCGATCAGCCCATCGGCTGCGTCGAGGATTCGTTCCAGATAACAGGAGTAGAAGCTCCGCAGCCGTGCGAAGATGGCTCGAGCGATTTCCGCGTTCACGACCAAATCCATCAAGATCTGGGATGGACCGCGCAAATACATCGCCGGCTTGAGCTGCGCAATGCGGTTGAGTCGGTCGCCCATGAAAATCGCCACCCGCCCCGCGTCGCGGACGGCTTGCGCCTGCTGCTTGACGACGGAGTAATCGAAGTCGTCAGGACTCGGCCAATCCGCGTAAGCTTCGATCTCTTCCGGCGACTCGGCAGCGGCCAGTGGTGAAGTATCCACCTCGCTGTAACGCTCCGCGCCGTAAGGCGTAGGGATGGTAACGACCTGCCGCTTGACACCCCAGATATCGGTGTCGGGAGGAAGTGGAGTTCCGGTGTAGCGGGGACCATCGATGTAGCGGAAGTCGATATCGTGGGCGTCGAGGAATTCCTGCCGGTCCATTCCAGTTCCGTCCGAAATCACCGACCAAGCGCCGCTGCTGGCCCAGAAATCACGGGGCACACGATCCGGCTCCTGGTGGTCCAACGCCAAAAACACGCGTTCGCGGCTGTCCATGCGACCTCCTTAATTTACATACCGTTTGGCCTGTACCTCACGGATTTCGGAACTGTCAGTAGGACGGGCACTCTTGCCCGTAGGTTTCGGAGTCGGGCAGGAGTGCCCAACCTACAAGATTAATTGGCGGCCGGTACTAGCGTCTGCGGCAAAAAATCGTTAAACACGACTTTCATCGTACTGTTTTCTGCCAGAACATGAAGCCGCGGCTGCGTTTTGAGGATTCACCATGCCGTTTTATGCGGGGGTTTCCAGACGATGTTTGACTCCGCCTTGGGGCGTCGAGTTGGCTGGGTTCGGCTACTATTTGGAACGAACTTGGCAGCGCATCCGCGACGACCTGACGGCGACGGCGTTGGTCGTTGACGACGGTCGAAACCGGGCGGCGCTGGTCGCGGTGGACCTGATGTACAT
>CAYFJO010000900.1:0-2935 GCA_964343305.1 uncultured Pirellulaceae bacterium
TCGTCTTGCCGACTCGGGCACCCTTGTCGATGTACTCCCAGCGGTGGTACATGACGCGACCATCACTGAGAACGACCGGGCAAAACTCGCTGACCGGGCTACGCGTAAGCTGCTCGACACCGGTGCCGTCGGCATTCATGCAGTGTAGCGCCGGAGCAGCCAGGGCAGCCGAGCCGCCACAGAGAACGGTGTGCTCGCAACGGGTCGACGAGAAGACAATCTTGCCGTCAGGCAGATAGCAGGGATGAATGTCATCGGTGTGCCAGGGCCTTCCCCAACGCGCCACCTTCGCCGTCTCGTCTCCTGGTGGCCGTGATATCTGACGCAAGCCGCTGCCATCGACGTTGACTTCCCAGATGCGGAAGCCGGAACGGGGATCTTGGCGAAAATCAAAGATGATCTTCTCAGCGTCAAACGACGTGCTGATCTTGCCAAGGAATCCCTTGCCGCCTGGCATATCGGCTGCCGTTACGATCGCTCGTTCTGTTTTCGTACGCAGGTTGTAAACGTAGATGCCGTTGTTCGCGTGAAAACGATCTGCACTGGTTCCGTTCGTTATGTCGGTGTAGTAGTGATCCGAAGAGTAGGGCTTGCGTTTGACAAAGACAATTTCATCGAAGCCCAACTTATCTGGATCGATTGCAGCCGCCGTCGCAAGCTGGCTCTTGTCGTTCGCTGGCGCTCCTCTCGCGGCATTGTTGGTGGTTGCGACAACCATCAAAACAAACAGAGTGAGATTTGAAACCATCTTCCAAGCCGTTGAATTCGATTGCATCTGTCTTACCCTTCCAAAATAGATTCGGGGTTACTTCTAGACATGCGGACATTCGGTCTGTTTACTCAACACGCCGTACTCGATAAACTAGATCGTTTAAGTGTAGATTTCAAGAGCAAGGATCCTCGGCAAGTCTTTCTTGGGTCGACAAATTGGCGTCATCGTGGCACTGACAGGAGACTGACAAATGCATTCCCGGTTCATTATTCGCGTGGCGGCAACGCTCAGTGCAATGGTCCTGCAAGTGACGCCAGTTCGCTCTGGCGATCCAAAGGAGAACGTTTCCTCGAAGGAATCGCCGCCTCGTCAACAGGCCCGGACGACGGTCGAGCGGAGTCTAGCATTTCTGGAAAAAGACGCGGTGGCGTGGAGACGGCAGCACAGATGCGCCACGTGTCACCATGGGGCCCTGACGGTTTGGGCCCTTTCCGAGGCGAAAAAGCAACATTATACCGTCGCTGAGGAAACCCTGGCGGAGATGCGCAACTGGACCAAGGCCGGATTCGTTCCCGCCGCCGATCAACGTCCGAACAGGCGTCCTGGAGACAACGTTCCTGACTTGGCTGCCGTCTACTTGACTCTGTCGACCTGGGCCGAACCTGTCGGTGTCACACACGACGAAATCGGCCGGATTGCCAAACACATCAGCGATCGGCAAGAGTCCGATGGAGCCTGGCCGCTGCCGCCACCAAGGATTGCGGCGCCGCCCGTGTTCGAATCGCGGGAGACGATGACCATCTGGTTTTACCTGGCGCTGGAACGGGACGTGCCGGGCGATCCAAAGCAGCCATCGTCGGCGCGCGAAAGCCGTACGAAAGCCGCTAAGTGGTTGAACGAGACCAAGCCCGGCGACACGACCCAGACGGCGGCCCTTCGGCTGCTTATAGATGTACGGAAAGGAAAATCCGCGAAGCCTCTCCAGGCGGGAATCGACCGGCTCTTGAGTCGGCAAAAGGCCGATGGCGGTTGGGGCCAATCCAAAGACCTACCCAGCGACGCCTATGCCACCGGACAGGCGCTCTACGTGTTGAGCCTAGCAGGGGTGAAAGATGACCGGCCGGAGATCCGACGCGCGGTGGGATTCCTGGTCGCCAACCAGAACGAGGATGGGTCCTGGCCGATGACTCCACGAGCCACTTCAGAGCGAGCGGCTTCCAGAACGTCGGTGCCCATTGTTTACTTTGGCAGCGCCTGGGCAACTCTCGGCCTGATTCGCTCCCTACCGCAATAGGCATTTAAGTCAGTCGTAAGTCGATTTGGAAAGCCTGAAGCACGTTCGACTGTAGTTTAATCATCGAATGCTGGATTTGCCGCAATTGGATTGGTATCTTGATAGAACGCTGATCCGGCGATCAGCATTTACAAATTGCCCTATGTCCAAGACCAGAACAAAACGTTTCGAGGAGAAAGGACCAACATCATGAGAACGAAGACACGCTTTCCGGTCGTCATCTGCACGGCAGTCGCTTTGGGGTGTTTGTTGACGCTGTTTGTGGGCAAGCCGACCAGCGCCGGTCTAAAAGGGGCGGATTACTTGAAAGGTATGCAGACGGGAAATCCCGATTTCAAGTCGGTCGGCCGCATGAGTTTTGGGCCCAGTGGCCTGTTGCTGGTCGCCGATCCGCGGGGTGCCGCGGTCGTGGCAATCGACACAGGCGACACCGGACCTCTCGTGAAATTGAAGAACCGCATCGACAACGTCAACAGCCTGATCGCTACTAGCATGAAAGCCAAGCCGGAGGGAGTGAAGATTGAGGACATGGTCGTCAACCCCGAAAGCGGAAAAGTCTATCTGTCGGTGCGCCGCCAGCAGGATAACCATTTTGCGATCCTCACGGTCGATGCCGACGGCAAGATCAGTCCGCTCGGTCTGGAAAGCAGCCGCTACGTCCGCGTGACCTTGCCCGCACCCAAAAACGCGAAGCTGAGGAACATCAACAGCGTGGCGTTCGCCGAGGATCGGGTCTTGGCGACCGGACAGTGCACCGACGAATTGGCCAACAAGATCTATTCGATTCCGTTTCCGCTCGAGCATGGTTCGAAAGCCAACATCTACAGTGCCGAGGTGTATCACATCTCGCACCGAAGATGGGAAACAAAGACTCCCATTCAATCGTTCATCCCGTTCGAGAAGGACGGCGAGCATTACCTGGTCGGTGG
>CAYFJO010000901.1:0-2928 GCA_964343305.1 uncultured Pirellulaceae bacterium
AATGCGACATTTGCTCCTCGGGGGTGTTCAAGGAACATGTGGCCTGGGCCGATTTTGTCATCGGGCCGCCGACGTCTGGGACAATGCTGGAGGCCATGGGCTTGGGCAAGCCCCATTATGCCGTCATGCTGCCGCCCAGCTCCATCGACATGACGTACTTGCAAGGGCGGCGGGTCTTTACCGATTTCGAATCCCTGGGCCGGGCCCTTTCCGAAGGCTGCGTCCCAGATCAGAGCACGTTTCTTAACAACTTCATTAGTTACGATGACATCCCTAACCCCGCTCAACGCATGTGGGACGCATTGCGCGACAATGCGGTCTGATCCGGTCCTTCCCCGCTAATTAAAGTATTCTCCCAATGCATCCACAAATTCTAGTCACCCTGGGGCCATCATCGCTGGACGAGAAAACGGTTAAGCTATGCGCAACGGAGGACGTTTTCGTCTTCCGGCTGAACCTGTCTCATACGCCGCTGGATACCCTCGAGCAATCCATTGCCAAGATTCAGAGTTGGACCGACACGCCGCTGTGCCTGGATAGCGAGGGCGCCCAGATTCGCAACGAAACCATGAAGGGCGGCCGGGTGGATTTCCAGGAGGGCGAGGCGGTGAAGATCCACTTCGATTCCGTGGAAGGTGATTCGGCCAACATCTCCTTCACGCCCAAGGGCATTGCCCGCCAGCTCGTGGCTGGCGACCGGATCCGGATTGATTTTGATCGGGTTGTCATCCGGGTTTCCGAGATAGGCCCGGACTATTGCCTGGCTATTGTCGAAACCGGCGGCGCCGTCGAGTCCAGGAAGGCCGCCGACGTCGACCGGGAGCTTGACCTGATCGCGATTACCGAAAAGGATCGAAAGGCCATCGAAATTGGCCGTGAAATGGGCATCCGGCATTTCGCCCTGTCCTTCGCCAACCGCCCCGAGGATGTCTCCCAGATGCGGGAACTCTGCGGAGACGGCGCTTGCATTATTTCCAAGATCGAAAGCCGCTCTGGCCTTCACAATCTCAACGGCATAATCGAGCTCTCGGACCAAATCCTGGTCGACCGCGGCGATCTCTCCCGGCAGGTGCCGATCGACAAGGTGCCTTTCCTGCAAAGACGCATCATTTCCATCGCCAAATCGATGCGTACGCCCGTTAACGTCGCCACCAATCTTCTCGAGTCCATGGTCATCACGCATACCCCGACGCGGGCCGAAGTCAACGACGTCGTCAGCACCCTTCTCATGGGCGCCGATGGCCTGGTGCTGGCCGCCGAGACGGCAATCGGCAAGTACCCCGTCGACGCCGTGAAAATGATCCGCCTGATCTGCGATCAGTATGAAAAATGGACGCCGAACTCCAGCATCGATGAAATTCTCGACATCTGGTAATCGGGCAATTCAGGAGTTTCCTCATGCGATCCCTGGTACGCAGATTATTTTATAGCCTGATCAAGTTGATTGTCGACTGGCAGGCTTCCAAGTCGGGCCGCAACATTTCGTTCCCCGCTTCCCGGGGACGAAACTACCTGAACGAGCCCTTGTTTCCCAACAAGGACGGCGGCGGTTATTTTACCAAGTTCTTCTCCGAAGACACGATCAACCCCCTCGCCCTTTCCTACATCCGTTTCAAACTCGAGATCGTCGAAGGACAACTTTGCAAAAAAGGCACGCCGCACCGTATTGAAATCAAAACGCCGTCGGCGCTGCCGTACGCCGTTACCAACGTCGATTTTATCAACACCAAGGGATTTTACTCCACACATCTTAAATACAACGGTGAAGATCATCACCTCCGCAGCCTGGTTTCAGAACGTTTTTACTATTTGCCGCTCAGGGAGGGTGGAACCGTCGAGTTCCGGTCGGACCACGACCTGGTGATCGGTAAGCCGATCCCGCTGACCCAGGGAAAAAAACACAAACATAAACTAATTCTGTCGCTGTTCATCGACAGTTTCGCCTGGGAAATCATCAACCGCATATCGCCGGAAAAGGACATTCCCAATATCAGCCGCTTCTTTTCCAAGGGGATGGTCTTTGAGAATTGTTTCTCCAATTCCAACTGGACGGTTCCGGGTGTCGCTTCCATCGTCTCCGGCAAGACCATCACCGGCCACGGGATGTTCCATCCCCATAAGGATGTTGTCGTCGGAAGCGACTACCCGATGATTAGCGAACTGTGCCAGAACGATGGCTACCTCACCTTCCAGGCCTGCGGCAACTGGCGCAAAACCCCTTCCTACGGATACGTGAAGGGTTTCGACAGGGTCGTATACAAAAACGGGCTATCGCTTGGAGAAACGTTGAGCGCGTTTTTCGACCATATGCGAGCGTTTCCGCAGCGGGACAATTTTGTTTGGCTGAGCATCAACGACATGCACCATACCATCGCCATGGTGCCGGACGTCGCCAACCAGATCGGCGCTCCGCTCAAGGCCCAGGACTATTATTACGAGGGTGCGAAGACTCCCCTGCAATCGGAGCCCAGCGAAAAAAGGGCGTTGCGCCTCGTCGAAGAACTCAAACGCATCGATTTCCATCTCGGGGCTCTGTTTTCCTACATCGAAAGCAATTTCGAAAATGATGAAATTCTCGTCGCCCTGTGCACCGACCACGGCACGACGTACTTGACGGAGGACCACAAAACGCTGCCCCGGGAGCGGTGCCAAGTCGCCTTCATGCTTCGCGGCGGCGGTGTACCCGCGGGACGGACCGATGAACTGATCCAGAACAACGACATCATGCCGACCATACTCGACCTCTCCGGCATACAGACCAACAGCCATTTCGAAGGCCGGGTGCCGGAAGTACTGGGCGGTCCGCCCACCAGGACCTATGCCTTGACCGAAATCATCTATCCGGGAAGCCTGTATGAAGCGACCATCAAGGATAACGTCCACGATTTCTATTTCAGGAGCAAAAACCCGGTTGATGACGAGGGCCAT
>CAYFJO010000902.1:0-2925 GCA_964343305.1 uncultured Pirellulaceae bacterium
CGTCGGGGCTTTGTCTCGACACCCCCGCCTGCTTGTCAGGCGGGTGAACATGTTTCTTTGATTAGACAGCTAGGCGACGAAACTCTAGCAAAATCAACAAGTTAGCGATTTTCGTTTTTCACCACACATAGGGCTCAAGAGCTTCCCTACAAATTCAAAACGGGGCGATTTGAGACAGCGAACACCGATGAGACACGCCGTTTGGTAAGGCGAAGCGTGAGCAATAATCGGCTGAGAAGTGAATCGTGAGAGAGAAAGGCGGCGATGGGACACGTTTGGGCGACTGATGTTTGGCGAAGGGGGCGGAAGGGCAGGAAATCGCGGAGTTCGGAACGAACCGGTGCGCCGCTGGAGAAATGGTGGAAGAATGTTTACGCTGCCCAGTGGCGGGCGAAGGCTTACGGCGAAGCGGCGAGCAGGATATGCAGGGTTAGAAGTCTTCTATCGAGGTGAGCCTGAACGCGAAGGGCATCGCGGTGGGTGAGGTATTCGGCGTTGAGATCGACCTTGAGTCGTTTGATAGCGCGTTCGACGCCGGTGCGCATCTGATAGCGGGCACGGTCTCTGGCGAAATGCTGTGGATGGTGCCAGTCGATCTGGGGTTGGTCTTTTCGGTCGACACGGATGTGTCTGCGCTGGCCTTTGTTGACGCAGCGTTGGGCAAGGGGGCAATCGGCACATACCGGTTTGCCGTGCTCATCGTCGGGTGCGACCCAGATGTAACGCTGGCCGGTAATGTCGCGCCCACGCATCTCGAAACGGTGCTCGGCCTCACAGACCGGGACGCCGTTGGGAGTGAATCGATCGATGCCATCGAAGGATTCGGCCAAGGCGAGGCGAGCTCTACGGGCGTGGACCGGGACGATCAGACGCGCCTGCTGGCCAAAGCCGTGCACGGCGTTGCGGTTTTCCCGGTAGGCATCGTCGGCCAAGATGAAGCGTAGCGGGTCTACGGTCTCGGGTATGTCTCGGGTGAGCAGCTCGAGGTGCGGTACCAGTGTCTTGCCGTCGTTTTCTGCAGCGTACTGACAGACCCGAGCGTCGAAGGGGATTTCGCTGTTGGCGAAGGCCGCAATGCTGGCCTTGTGCGCCCAGTACACGCGCGTCGGTCCCTTGACGACTACCGCCGCCCCGGGATCAGTTGGCGACCAGGGATGCTCGCACTCCGCCCATTGTTGTTTTGCGCAGCCGCAGCGCTTTGTCATTCTGGGTACCTTGCGGTGCTTGGGCTTTTTCCCGTCCTTGGCCGGGGGCGCGTCGTTTGGCACAACGTTGGCGCAGTGCGAATGGGCCTCGAGATGTGTAGTATCGAATGATGCAGAGCCTTCGGCTTCTACGACACCGCAGGCGATATTAGAACGCACCTGCTCAAGGCGGGCCTGATACCACAATCCGTAGCGGGTCATGACCTCGGAGAACTCCTCGCATAACGGTAGACTGGGCAGCCTGCGCGAAGTGAGCTCGCCCGGTTGCCTGAGTACGTCACGTGCCAGGAATCCGCACAGGGATGCGAAAGTGGGGTTGCTACGCAGCAACCGGTAGACCGAGCTTGGGTCGTCTCCGACGCCAAGCAGCGGTGCGGCCAGAAACGCCCGCATCAGGCACAATGCGTCACAGGGGGGACGTCCGCGGCCGGCGAGGATCACGCTCAGGGGCAAAGGAATGATCGCAGGGTCGCGCAGCACGTCCGGGAGTTTCTGCTCCTGGCTTTGCGCAACGGGTTCGACGAAGACCTGCGCTGCGCTGCGTCGGTCATCGGCATGCTTGCGCCGCTCCATGAACTCGAGCATCCCCTGTAATGCCTGCTGACGGCCCGCGGCGTCTATTTCGACGGTGCCGGGCAAGCAAGACCGGCGGCGCTGTTTACGAAAGTGGTACAGAGCGACGTAGTAGCGACGCGCCAGGATTTCGAAGGCCCTACCACAGATCGCCGTGATAAGAGTCACCCAGTCTTCGTTGGCTGGATCGCGTACGATGGCGAAATGGTCAGTGGACTCGAAAAGTACGGGTGCGGTAGAGCTCAGCATCGGGTATTGCCTCCTTGGGAATTTGAGCTATACTATCATATGTAACAACTATTCGCACGTAAATAATGATCTTATTCCGACCCCGCGGCGTAGTAGTGCTGACTAGTAGTCATGGAGCAAAATATGTCCCGACGAAGCCCATATGCGATAAAGTTGTCCCCGGGAGAAGCCCGGGAACTAGAAGCGCGGGCCCGGCAGTATACGATGCCGTATTTCTATACCTTGCGGGCCAAAATGATCCTTCTGGCTGCCGAGGGATTACGCAACGACCAGATCGCGGCTCGTCTCAATACCCGTCGTGAGATCGTCAGCCGCTGGCGAAAGCGCTTCTTTCATCAACGCTTGCCCGGGCTTGAGGAGAAGCCACGCTCGGGCCGTCCCCCAGCTTCCGCATCCGCTTCTAGCGCCAGTGCTCAGGATCCTCGGCCATCCCGACCGGATCTGCCCTCGTAACAACTGCCGGCTCGCCCCGCATCAACCGCAACCCAATTTTACCCCCCGAGGTCAGCCGTCAATACGCGCGACGATGGCCCGGGCAAGCCCGGCCTCACCCAATCCCGCGCCGCGCACTTTGCATGACGTCTCCGCATTGCGGCGCAAATCAAGCCAAAAAACCCGAAATAATGCGCGCTTCCCTCCGGTCCTCCCGAAAAACCGCCCTCGACCAGCACCACCGCCACCCCGTCATGCAACTCCGCCGCCCACCGTCGAACCCAAAACCCCTGCATTATCAGGGGGTGTAGCATTTTGTAGGGAAGCTCTTAAGTTTCTGCTGGACTACAATGCCAAGCCGAGTTACGTCTTCGGCGCTTTCGGTTTTGTCTGTTTTGGCATATCGCTGCTATCTGGATTGTTCGCAATATATCTGAAATACTTTGGAAATAAGACGTTTATAGAA
>CAYFJO010000903.1:0-2906 GCA_964343305.1 uncultured Pirellulaceae bacterium
GCGTTCGGCGAGTAGCTTGCGCGTGGTCTCGTCCGGCCACTTCTCGGCCAGCGCCTGAAGCGCGGCGCGGCGGGGAACGTAATTATCATCCTGGACGGCGCGTTCGGCGAGTAGCTTGCGCGTGGTCTCGTCCGGCCACTTCTCGGCCAGCGCCCGAAGCGCGGCGCTACGATAGAACGCCCCATCTATCGCACCCTCGGTTGTATCAGCTAACCACTTAACTGCTTCTCGACTTCCAAGAACCGCGGCAATGAAAGGTGGCCAAAAATCTTCGCCCCATCCAAAGTTCGGTACACCATCCAACGCGGATCGTTCGAATGTCACCAGCATATCCCGGCCAGGCCACCGCTCGCCTAGCTCTTTGCATGCAGGTAGGAGTTGATCCATCAGAAATAGTCCGCTGGAATCTGTCCCATTACGTGCACAACCGATTATTTTTTCTAGCGTCTGAGCTCCAGCCGACGTTAGGCGAGTTGTGCCGCGCACCTCGGTCAAACACCAAATTGCCAACGGCAATTCGGGCAGCGGTGTTTCACCGTCCCACTGCTCCAATTTCACCAGCGTGGCCAGATGCTCGACGATCCGGCCAACAAACTGTTCGTCGATCTGGCCACAAATCAGACGCAGGACTTCGCGCCATTCGTCATCACGGCAGTGTTGGTCGAACAGCTCGACCAACTCGTCGATCGTCATCTGCTGGGGCTGCCTGTCGAACCAGCGCACGTATTCGGCGGCGGTCAGGTATTCCAGGAACGTGCGGTGGACGAAGCCATAGAGGTGCGGGCCGCGCAGGCAGAGGATGTAGTTCCGCTCGCGAAGCTGGCGGATCATGCGCCGGGCCGCTTTCTTCGCTTCGGCCGCGTTTAGCTGCCATTGGTCGATCAGGTAGGCCTGGATTACCTGCTCCAGATCGTCTTCCTGAATGATGTTGCCCTTCAATCCCGCTTCGCCCGTTTGCATATGCATGGCAATTCGCCGTAGCAAATCTTTCTTGTCGTCGGCGTTCAGGTAGCGGTCTTCCGGCAGTTTCAGGTTACGGTTGGCGTCCCAGTGATGACAGAGCACCTCGACCGCTTTTTCGTAGAACTTGGCCCGCTCGCGGGGCAATTCTTCTTCGCGGGCCAGCAGGGCCATGATTGTCAGCAGCATTGGGTTACCGGCCAGGAGGCGGATTGGCTTCAACTGCCGCACGCTGCCTAGCACGCGTTCGATCCGCTGCTCGGCCTGCCGCGGCTGCTGGGGGAACGTGAGGGAAAACCAGCCGCGGATGAATGAGTTGATTTGCCCGTCGTCCAGGTCTTGCATACCGAAGTGTCGGAAGCCCGCGCCGCGCAGCACTTGCTCCTTGTACCCGACTGGCCGCGAGGTGACGATGATCCGTGCCCGCGGATAACGCTGGGCGAAGCCGGTGATCTCTTGCATGACTCGCCCGCGATCCGAAGTGTCGAATATCTCGTCCAGGCCGTCGAACATCACCAGCGATGGGGCGTTCTCCAGGTATTCGTGAACGGTATGGTCGTCCAGGAACCACTGGTCGGTCTTGCCCATGTAGGCGACGTACTCAAGGAAGCTGTCGCATTTGCCGCTCCGCCGCAGAGCGTAAAATCTCGCAACTCGATCAGAAGCGGGAAGGCTCCTTCGAACGCGGACGTCCAGGGGAGCGGCTTGCCCGACTGGCGGTCGACGGGCGGCTCGATGATCCCGGTCAACAGATAGCACATCAACGTGGATTTTCCCGAACCCGGCTCGCCGGTCAGCACCAGCAACCGGTTGCCCGCCTTGGCTATCAAGTCCAACACCGGCTTGGGCGGCTGGCTAACATAGGCGGTGTGGAGCTTGTCGGATTGTTGCTCGTCGAGGTCTTCATGGGTGCCGTCATCCGTGTCGTGACGTTCGCCTTTTCTGAGGCGCCCGGCGAGGTCCTTGGGAATTATGACTGGAGGTGGGTTCTCGCGGACATTCTGAGCCACGAACACGTCACGAATGACCATCTGCCCAGGATTGTCCGCGTAGGCGGGCATCAGATTTGCCAGATCGACGGCCGAGAACTTGGTCCGCATCCGCTGGGAAAATTTGTCCTGCCGCACCTGCACTTTGACGCCGCCCTGGCGCTCGATCAGTTTCCTCAACTGCCGTAGGTTCTGGGCGTTAAGCAGTTCGCGCAGATCATTGGACAGGATGATCCGCTTTGTGGCCTGGCGACGGAAGGCGATGACGACGGTGTTCCATAGCATGTCAGAAGGCAATTCCTGCCCGCCCACTGCTTCCCATCTTTCGCGAAGCACATCGGGCGACGGCAGATTGTCGCGGCCGGGCTCGCGGACAGCTTCTAGCAGCTCCTTGGCGACTCTTTTATCCTTGATGAATGACTTGAGCGAGGATCCGTATTGTTTCAGTTCCTCGTCGCTGTAGCCGAAGCCCTTGATATTAAACAGTAGCATCTCCAGACAGGCTTCGTAGGCCTGCTCCATGGCGTCCTGGTAGGCAAGCTCTACCTTGTCACGCTCACCGAGCTTTTCCAGCAAGCCGAAGACCGACTTCAGCTTGTCCTTGAGATAGTCCTTGCAGGCATCCGCAATTAGCTCTCGCGCCAGATTGCCAAGAACAAGAACCAGTAGAGGTGTCAGAAGGGGATCCATTCAGCCAATTACCCTCCATGTGTTATCGGCACATGCCGAAAAGACCGTTGGTAGCAGTCGGCTCCAGGATACCATCCCGCAAAAATATGTTGGAATGATAAGGTAGGGTTTCGAAAAACGGGGGCGGAGCTAAATACATCGTCCGCGATTCTCTCTTTCGTGTCTAGTGGGCGCCTCCTTACGCCTTTTGATTACATGAGAAGAGGCCTCGCCAGGGGCCTATTTCCGCGTGAAGCGCTTGCCGAGCTCCCGCATGGGCGGGGGCTG
>CAYFJO010000904.1:0-2899 GCA_964343305.1 uncultured Pirellulaceae bacterium
CCAAAGGCGTGCATCTTGATGGCGCGGATCTGTCACCTTTGCTGATTGAGAAAGGCACATTCAAACGTTCGCAACCCATGCTTTGGCTGGCGCCCTCATCCGGCCATCTCGCCACCTTGCGGGAAGGGAATTACACGCTGATGGGTTACCGTGGTTACCAATTGCCTTCGGATCAGGCCAGGAAAAACGAATTGCTGCAGCAGATGGCCAGGTTGGCGGGCATCGATCCGTCGACGCCCAATCTGGGCTCTCGCGTCACCAACACCACCTTCTCCAGCGCCGAATACAACCGGCTGAAGGGCGAGTTCGTTCGTTTAAGGACTTTTCAGGAAGCGTGGATTCCGACGATCAAGGCAGGCGGATTCAGTCGGTTCGCTCTGTACGACTTAAAGGCTGATCCGCTGCAAAAGAAGGACATTTCAAAGCAGCGACCGAAAGTCACCGAGCGTCTAAAGAAGAAACTGCTTGTGCTGTACAAAGATGTCATGGCCGATGCGCCGGACTGGCCGTCAAAATGAACCGATTCAACATTTGACAACCAAAGAAGCAACAAATGTCACATCGAATCCACACCCTGCTAACCCTCCTGCTTTTAACCTTGACGTGCCAGATCACTCAAGCAGCTGACCTGCTTGACCCAACGTTTGCACGGGACATTGCGCCGATCGTCTATGCCAGGTGTACGACGTGCCACCGACCGAACTCGTCGGGTCCATTCTCGCTGATTACTTACAGCCAGGTGAAGCGTCGCGCAGGAACCATTGCCGAGGTCCTGGACGATAACTACATGCCACCGTGGAAACCTGTTGCTCACGGCATCACGTTTGCAAACCCACGCAACTTGTCCAGCCAACAGAAGGCCACAATTCAGCAATGGATCAAAGCGGGTTGTCCCGAGGGCGATGCGAAGCAGACGCCTCCGCCGCCGACATTCCCCGACGGCTGGTCACTCGGCAAACCTGACCTGGTAGTGACCATGAACGGTCAATTCGACGTACCCGCCGACGGTCCCGATATCTTTCGATCGTTTGTATTCCCCGTTGAGCTTCCGGAAGACAAGTGGATCAAAGCTGTTGAACTACGGTCCACGGCGACCTCAAGCTTGCACCATGCGCTGTTCTTCGTCGACGTCAATCGCAACGGCCGCAAACTTGACGGCGCTGACGGCAAGACGGGCATTCACGGGATGGGCTTTCTGGCCGGCAATCTCAGCGCCCGAGCGGAAAATAAGTCTGTCGGAATGGATGCGATCGGTTCACTTGGCGGATATGTGCCGGGCACGCCTCCGAACAAGCTACCGGGTGATCTGGCGATGGCGATTCCCAAAGGAGCGGACATCGTGATGCAAACACATTTCCACCCGACCGGCAAACCGGAGGTCGAGAAGGCAACATTGGCGCTCTACTTCGCTGCTAAAGCGCCTTCGCGCCAGATAACGCCAGTCATGGTCCCGCCAGTCTTTGGTTTCGCTTCCAGGATCAAGATTCCGGCTGACGCCAGGGACTATCGGATTGCCGACTCAATCAAGCTGCCGGTGGCAACACGAGCAGTCGGTGCTGGCGGGCATGCGCATTACGTCTGCCGGGAAATGATCATGACCGCCACCATGCCCGAAGGCGAAACCAAGGTGCTCCTGCACATTGATGACTGGGATCTGGGCTGGCAGGAAATGTATATGTTTGCCGAGCCGATAGACCTGCCCGCAGGGACCGTCGTGCGAACTGAGATTGCCTACGACAATTCGGCTGACAACCCCGAGAACCCGCATCAACCGCCGAAGCGGATCCGATGGGGTCGCGGCTCATTCGATGAGATGGGCAGTATCACATTATTCACGGTGGCTCGGGACAAGCAGGATCAAAGGCGGCTGCAAGCGGCGATTGACAAGGACTTTATCGAACCGTTTGCCAACGCCTCTGGTAGAGAGCTCACGGAGATGTACATGCAGCTTGACGACGACCACGACGGAAAACTTGATCACCGCGAGCTGGAAATAGACAGTTGGCCCCTTGCCCGTGGGTACTTTTCCTTCGCCGACGGTAACCGTAATGGTGGGCTGGAGGCGTCCGAGCTCAACCGTTTTATGATTCTTCGCAACGCCCTGCCTTCGAGGTTGATACCCACGGCTGTCAAGGCAGAAGACGCCCCGATGTGGCAATTCAGCGACATTACCGGTAACACGATCCAGCCGTTTGATGATGATACGGTGAAGGCGCTCGCCCTGGTTTTTATTGCCACCGACTGTCCTATCGCCAACAGCTTCCAGCCGGAACTCAAACGCCTGCAGAGAACCTATTCCGAACAAGGCGTTCGTTTCGTCATGGTACACCCCTATGCGGAAACCACCGCTGACCAGGCGCGTCAACATGTGGCCGATTACAGCATCGCCGCGCCGGTGGTGATCGATACGAATCAGTCCATATCACGGCGGGTCGGCGCGACCGTGACACCACAAGCCTTCGTCTTTGCGCGTGGCCAATCGCTACCGGTATATCAAGGGCGTATTGACGACACCTACGCGACGTACGGTAGGAAACGCCAGAAAGCGACCTCCCGCGACCTGGCGGACGCCCTGGAAGCGGTCGTTCACGGTCGTCCCATTGCAAATGCCAGGACTGACGCTGTCGGTTGCATCATCTCGTACGACAAATAAATGCTAACCACTAAAAGAAGAAATCTTATGTTGAACCGATTCAACACATGCTATTGCATCGCCATGGCGCTGCTCGCATGCTTCACGGCAAGCCCGCTGATCGCCGAAGACAAGAAAGCAGCCGCCGCTTCCGAGGGCAAATCGAACCAGCCTCATATCATTTTCTTTTTCACCGATGATCACGGCTGGCGGGATTCGGAGCCCTACGGCAATCCCTATATTAAGACGCCAAACATCACGCGCCTG
>CAYFJO010000905.1:0-2894 GCA_964343305.1 uncultured Pirellulaceae bacterium
CATTCTCTCGGGCCTCATCAACTCAAGTGCGTGGGCTGACGTCCCGCCGATCCAAGGGCTGCGTGAAGTGCCTCACGAATGTGTCGAGCTGCAGGGCGGGTTCTGGGAGCCGCGGCTGAAGACCCATGTTGAAGTGACTATACCACACGCCTTGAACAAGCTGGAGGAAGATGGACATGTTACCAACTTCGACAAGGCTGCGGGAGTTACCAAAGGTCTGCCTGCTGGGCATCGCGCCTTTGACTCTGATCTGCACAAGGCGCTTGAAGGCGCGATGGTCTCCCTGCATCACCAGTCCGACAAGGAGCTACTGAAGCGTGTGGACAGCATTCTCGATCGCGTCCTGGCAGCGCAGCAGGATGACGGATTCCTCGTATCGTACTTCATCCTCAAGGAACAACAATATCGCTGGGACGGTCTGCGGACCGCGCACCAGATGTACAACGCCGGGCATTACTTTGAGATGGCGATTGAGCATCATAAACGGACTGGAAACCCGAGAGTGCTCAATTCCGCCAAGCGGTTCGCTGATCATATCGACGGCATTTTTGGTCCCAACAAACGTTATGATGTAGATGGGCACCAGGAAATCGAGTTGGCGCTGGTTAAACTTTATCGCGCGACCGGAGAGCGGCGTTACCTCGAACTGTCGAAGTTCTTTCTTGATGAACGCGGATACCAGCACGGGACGGAGCGCAAACCTTTTGATCCCAGCACACCCGTGATAGCGCCTGAATATGAAAAGGACTTGCCTGACCGAGCCAAAGGCAACAGGGCCCGTGCGCGGCGGCGCGACGGCCGGGCACAGGACCATAAGCCGGTCGTGAAGCAGATGGATGCCGTGGGCCACGCGGTGCGCGCCGGTTACATGTACGCGGCGATGACTGATATCGTCCGGTTCATGAAAGCTCCAGGTTACGAGCGGGCGCTCGACAGCCTCTGGGACGATGTCGTGGGCCGCAAGATGTATGTGGATGGCGGAGTTGGCACGGCCCAATACGGGGCCGAGGATTTTGGCGATCCCTACTTGCTGCCCAACCGCACTTATTGCGAAACGTGCGCGGCCGTTGCCCATGTGCTTTGGCAGCACCGGATGAATCTGCTCAAAGCCGACGCGAAGTATGCCGACGTGATGGAACTTACGTTGTACAACGGCGTGCTCTCGGGCATCTCGCTCTCGGGAAACCAGTTCAACTACAGAAATCCACTAGAGCACAATACACAACGTAGAGACTGGATCGGCCTGTCGTGTTGCCCGACGAACATGGCGCGAATCATCCCGCAAGTGGGCGGGCTGGCGTACGCGCAGGGGAAAGACGAGCTTTACGTCAACCTCTTTGTCGAAGGCGTTGCGACGATCAGCAGGGAAGACGAATCAAAAATCAAGCTAACGCAAAAAACCAACTACCCGTGGGATGGCAAGGTCGAGATTCAAGTCGCGCCGCAGAAGCCGACCGACTTCGAGCTTTGTGTGCGGATTCCCGGCTGGGCCAAAGGCAAGCCGGTCCCGAGCGACCTGTACCGATTCGGTGATCCAAAACCGGTGAAGATCAGCTTGCAAGTCAACGGAAAGTCGGTCGACGCCACTGCAGGGAAAGACGGTTATGTTCATCTCCGTCGTACCTGGAAGAAGGGCGACGTGGTGAAGCTCGACCTACCGATGCCGGTCCGACGTGTTTACGCCCATGAGAAGGTGGAAGCCGATCGTGGCAAAGTCGCCCTGATGCGAGGCCCGATCGTCTATTGCTTCGAGGGGGTCGCGGGAGAAACAGCCGGCGGGAAGCTGGACCTCAACAGCCTAATGCTTCCTCGCCAAGCCGACATTGTTGCCGTACATGGCGTGACGGACCTAGGCGGGGCGACAGTCCTGAAGACGAACCTTCAACAAACCACCCCCGAGGGCGAGCGTTCGCCAGAGTTTCTAGCGATTCCCCGCTACGGCTGGGGCAACCGATCGAAGGAACCTCGACCGATGACCGTCTGGATTAATGAATCAACTGAAAGCAAGTAGTCGAGACTTCACCCTCCCGCAAGCGGGAGCGCTTGCAGCTTAATCTCTTCACCCTCCCGCTTGCGGGAGGGTCGGAAACGAGCGTAAGCGAGTTACCGGGGAGGGCTGAGGCTGGTGGCAAGTATCCAATCCGCTTCCGCCCTCCCCGAAGACTCGTTGCACTCGCCTTCGACCCTCCCGCAAGCGGGAGGGTAAAACACTAAATAATTTCAACACACAACCAACCACCAGGAAACTTCACCGATGAATATCATTCTTCAGCTCCGACGAGCAGCATCTCTTCTGATTTGCCTCGCCATGCTCGCAAACGTCGCACACGCCGAGCTGCGTGTGCCTCGCGTCTTTGGCGACGGCATGGTGGTCCAGCGTGACAAGCCGGCTCGCGTTTGGGGATGGGGCGATAAAGGCGACTCCATCGAGGTTACGTTCAATGGACAGAAGCAAACGACCACCGTCGGTGCCGATGGCCGGTGGTTGCTCTCGCTCGATCCGATGGCGGTCAATGCCAGTCCGCAGGATCTTGTGATCAAAGGCAAAACCGATTCGATCGAGCTCAAGAATGTCGTTATCGGCGACGTCTGGCTCTGCAGCGGACAAAGTAACATGGAAGCGGAGGCGGGCGGGATCTTCGATTCGGATCTCGACATGCCGCGGGCGAAGCATTCGAACATCCGCTGCCTCACCATTCCGCTCAGCTCGAGCCCCACGGCGCTCGACAACTTCCCGATCGAGGAGCGCAATCCGTACTACGTCGAGCTGAAAGGCGTTTGGCGAACCTGTACGCCCGAGAACACGCGTCAGTTCCCGGCCGCCGGCTATCACTTCGCTAAGATCGTGCATGAGACGACTGGCGTCCCGATCGGATTGATCGACAACTCGTGGG
>CAYFJO010000906.1:0-2889 GCA_964343305.1 uncultured Pirellulaceae bacterium
ATGCGTTCGAGGTAATCGTCATTCGTTGTCATTCTCCAGATACGCGTTCAGTCTGAAATGACCGGCATTGGCGATTATACTACGCCGACGCGCGAACTGTCGCTGTGAAGTCGCGATCTCTTCTAGACGTGTTGCCGGGCATTAATCGATCGGACTCCCGTGAACGATTGGCACATGGATGACTGTTGGCCGATCCGCCGACAAGCCGGTTTCAATCTCGTACTGAAGTTGATCAATCTCCTCAACACGGACGCCACGACATCCGAATCCTTCGGCAACGAGGTCAAGTCGCGTTGGCCCCAGCGTACTATAAAGCGGTTTGCCAAACTCCTTCTTGTGGACGCTTACCGAAATGCCCCACTTCTGGTCATCGGCAACCACGGCTACGAAAGGCAGTCCCTGCCGCGCGGCACATTCCAATTCGGCGACGGTAAACGTAAACGACCCATCGCCCGACAATAGAATCACCGGCCGTTCTGGATAGAGTGCTCGCGCGGCCATGGCTCCTGGCATCCCCCAACCGACAACGCCGCTTGCGCCGCATGTCACCCAGTGTCCCGGATAGCGGTCCAACAATAACTGATGAAACCATTGGCCAATGTTGCCGCCATCAACGAGCAAAACCGTTTCATCGGTGAGAGCTTGCCCAACGGCCAACACGACGTCGCGTCCGTTGATTCCATTTTCGAAGTTGCTTGCCGCAGCCAAGCACCGTTCACGGTACTCGTCGCGACGGCGAGCGGCTTCGGCAAGCCACTCGGTCGTTGGTTGATGATTCGACTTCTGGCAAGCGGATGCCAACTGCTGAAGAACGACGCCCGGAGCACCTGAAATGGAAATGCCCGTTTCCAAGCCCTGACGCAATCGCGTTGGATCTGCGTGAATGCGAATCACGTCCGTATCTGGATTGGCGACTGGCGGTGAAAGTTGGCCAACTCGGTAGTCGAACTCCGTGCCGGCGAGTATAAGCAAGTCTGCGTCGGGCAAGAGTCGCGCGCCACCCGACCATGCCCCTACGACTCCCATAAACCAGTTGCTGCGCTGAACGATGCTGCCACGATCCCAAATCGGCACGACAGTTGGTATCTGTTGTTCGCTGGCAAGCCGCATCAAAGCCGCCTCGCCATGGGAATAATAGACACCGCTTCCGGCAACCAGGACAGGACGTTCAGCGCGGCCGATTCGTTCTGCCGCATCATCAATCAACTCCTGTGGTGCGGCGCCGTTAATCCTTACTTCGCCGGATTGCACGATTGATTGTGGAACTTCGCTTGGATTCGGCTCCGCAGACGCAACGTCAATTGGAAGCGCGAGATGAACGGGACCGGGACGACCGGTTGTGGCTGCTGTAAACGCTTCGTGCACAATTTGGCCCACACGTTCGGGAACATCGAGGATTCGAGCATACTTGCAAATCGGATCGGCCATTGGCACGGGATTGAAATCCTGAAAGTCGCCGTAACCGAGACGACTCAAAGGCGTAATGCCGGTGATCAACAACATCGGAGCGCCGTCGAACCAGGCGTTCAGAACACCGGTCAGAGCATTGGCATGAGCCACTGCGCCGCTTACGGCACAGACACCGACCTTGCGACTCAAGCGTCCAGTCACCTCAGCCATATAACCGGCGGCCTGTTCATTTCGCACGTCGATAACGCGCATGCCAGCGCGACCGCAGGCCAGATAAAACGGATCCAACCCATGACCGTTCAACGTGGCAACAGATGACACGCCGCGCGCCTTCAGCTCTGCAACCAGAATGTCCGCTGCCGTCATTGTTCCACCTCATCTCGTTAGTAAACCAGGATTGAAACTGGCGCCGTCGGACTATTCATCAACCTTGATCTTGGCCAAATAGATACTCGTTTTGCCTTCGTGCGACGAATAGTAACTCATCCACAATAGGTTATCGTGCCAGACCATGCCGGGATAACTGCAATCGCCGCCGCCGGGTAGGGTAAGCACAGGCTGATAACTATCGCGGGTCATACGGGCAAGGACCGTGGTCCGCTTCTCACCGTAACGTCGGGCCGACGCCCAAAGAGTGCCGTCGGGCAGGCGGATGAAGTTCGGTCCGCCCAGGTTCTCGTTTAGCTTTGTCCATGACCATTCTTTGTGTGGCGGCTTGCTGGTGCCGATCCAGTGCGGCCGAGTCAAGGCAACCATTTCTCCATCGGGCATGAAACGCAACGTCGTTTCGCTGGCGTTCCATGTGTTGTCCGGCAGTCGGAACTCCGTGATCCACTCCCAATCAATTCCATCGCGACTGCGATACAACATGCCTCGTCGCGGATCGCGGCCTTCGCCTAGTTTGCTGACGCTCCACGCCCATCCGTCGTGCCAAGTGACGCGCCATAACCAGTGATCTTCAGCCAGTAACTTCCGCGGCTTCGTCCATTGGCGCCCGTCTTTGGAGAAAGCGATTCGCGGCGAACGAGTGCCGTACGGCGTACCATCGACGTAGACGCTGCCACCCATGATCAACATCAACCGCCCATCGGGCATGATCGAGAGTTTCGGATCTCGCAAATCGACACCGTCCTGTTCGACCAGCGCCGCGGAAGCCCACTGGTCGCCATCATCAGACACAATGACGCGGACTTTCCCGATGCTCTTGCCATGCGCCGTGGCTTCGCGGAACGTACACCACCAACGATCTTGAAAGCGGATCAGATCGGTAAATGCATTATGCTGGCCTTGGTCCCAAATCTTCTTGACCGATACAATCCCCGGGTCAGCAGCGTGCAACGAGAACGTGAAAGAAAGAAACACCAGCGCGAGGAGACAGGCGGTTGAAAGCGCCAAGCGTGTCCGACTTGGTTCCTGGAGATTCTCTCGTTTCATGAGAAAAAGACCGCGTCCTGACATCAGTCACCCCCTTCGAGATTT
>CAYFJO010000907.1:0-2885 GCA_964343305.1 uncultured Pirellulaceae bacterium
GCCACCAGCTCGATAAGGTCGGGCACCGTGTTGGTCCCGACCTGGCGGCGATCATCAATCGCTCGCCCGCCAATCTGCTGGTCGCGATGCTCGACCCGAACCGTGCCATTGAAGCCAGGTTTCTCGATTATCGTGCGCTCACCGACGATGGTCGGATTTTTACGGGGATGCTGATCGCCGAAACGGCCACCAGCATCACGTTGCAAGGCCCCGAAGCAAAGCAGAACACGTTGCTGCGACGTGAACTCGACGACTTGCGCAGCACGGGCAAATCGATCATGCCCGAGGGGTTCGAAAAGGACGTCAGCCGGCAGGACCTGGCCGACTTGTTCGCGTATCTCGCTGCCTTGGACCGTCCCGCAAAATCGTTTCCCGGCAACAAGCCGCGTACGATCGAGGCGTCGCGCGACGGGATCTTGACACTGCCTGCCAGCGCCGCCCGCATTTACGGTCCACGTCTGGTACTCGAACAGAAATACGGGAATCTTGGCTGGTGGGAAAACGAGCAAGATCACGCCGTTTGGTCGATCGTTGTTCCCAAGTCAGGCCGGTATCGCGTCGAGTTGGACTACGCCTGTGCCAGCCCTTCGGCCGGCAGCGCGTTGCGAATGGAAGTCGCCGACCGCACGCTTCGTTATCGCGTCGTGGCAACCGGCACGTGGGATGATTATCGCTCGACAACCATCGGCCACATGACGCTCGACGCCGGCCCGGCCCGCTTGATCTGTCGCAGCGACGGTCCGCCCCGCCGCGCCCTGATCGACCTGCGAACCGTACGGCTCGTTCACGAGATAGGCTCGCAGCCATGAACGCTGGGAACAACGAAACTATCATCAGGACGGAACAGTTATCGAGACATTACGGGCGCAGGGTAGGCATCGACGCCGTCAATCTTGATATAGGTGAAGGAGAAATCTTCGGATTTATTGGACCCAACGGAGCTGGCAAGACAACCACGATCCGTTTGCTCTTAGGTTTCCTTCGACCTACTCTCGGTCGCGCGAGTATCTCCAGTCTGGATTGCTGGCTAGAGAGTCCACGGATCAAACGAGAAGTGGGTTATCTGCCAGGCGACCTGCGACTCTATCCTTGGATCACCGGCCGGACGGTGCTCAAGATTATCGGGAGGGTTCGCGGTGCGGATCTGCGCGCAAGCGGCGCAGATTTGGCAGATCGATTTCAGCTCGAGATGGATCTGCAAGTGAGAAAGATGTCGCGGGGGATGCGGCAGAAGCTGGGTCTTCTTATGGCGTTGGTCCACAATCCACGTTTGCTCATTCTGGATGAACCGACGTCCGGACTCGATCCCCTTATGCAAGTCGAGTTGGCCAATTGTTTGCGAGAACTCGCCTCAGCCGGACACACGGTGTTCTTTTCCAGTCACACACTCAGCGAAGTCGAAAGCCTGTGCGACCGTGTTGCCGTCGTTCGCCAGGGCCACATCATCGCCGACGAAACGCTTCAATCACTACGCGGCCGCGCGCGGCGGATTGTCGAGTTTGTCTTTGCGGACGAAGAAACAGCCGCCCACGTCCAATTGCCGGATTTTTTGAAACTCAATCGGCGAGACGGACGCCAATGCTACTGTGAACTCGAAGGACCCACTCCGCCGCTGATCTGTTGGGCGGCCCAGCAAGCGATTGAAGACATCAGCATTAGCCAGCCCGATCTGGAGAGCTTGTTTCGCAAGTTTTATGAATCATCGTTGGAGCCACAATGATGCGCGGACTTTTTACCAAGACGTTGCATGAGGTGTGGCTGACGACGCTGCTGTTCGGCTTCTCCTTAATGGCGGTCAAGGCGTTGCTGACGTTCATCCTTCCACAGATTCAGGAAGGGTTGGGCGGCGTTTTCGACCAGCTTCCCTTTGTTAAATCGATAGTCACCGCCTTGCTGGGAACAGAGCTGGGCGACGAGATTACCGCACGTACAATGCAGGCCTTTCTCTGGGTGCACCCGGTTGTGTTGACTTTGATGTGGGCCCATGAAATCGCCTTCTGTACGCGAATTCCTGCCGGTGAAATCGACCGTGGCACGATCGATGTCCTCTTGGGCTTGCCGGTATCGCGGCGCGCGGTGTACGTTTGCGAATCCGTCGTGTGGCTGGTATCGGGCCTGTTGGTTCTTGCCATGGGTTTACTGGGCCATCGCATCGCCGCACCAGCGATGCCCGAAGAGATGCGACCGGAACTGTCTCGCGCCATGCTCGTGACGGCCAACCTGTTCTGTGTTTATGTGGCGGTAGGCGGGATCGCCTTTCTCGTGTCGGCACTAAGCAACCGACGGGGCCGCGCGATGGCGGTCGTTTTCGGAATCGTCTTGGCGTCATTTCTGTTGAACTTTGTCGCCCAATTCTGGGCGCCTGCCAAGCAAATCGCATTTCTGGGTGTCATGGAGTACTATCAACCCGCCCAGATTCTGCAAAGCGGGGATTTCCCTATCCAAGACGTAGCAGTCCTTCTGTTGGCCGGTGGCTCGGCGTGGCTTCTGGGCGGCGAAGTGTTTGCTCGCCGAAGTATATGCACGGTGTGATCATCACACGCGGTGATCCGCCTCATGCATAGTCGCTCGACGTCGCGCGTACAGCATCGACCGTCCGCCGCGAGCGTCTGACATTGAGCGTCGCTAGCGTGGATTGTTCACTAACCCGACGCGCAAGCGAGGGGTCTTGGACGTCGCCCCTCGCTTGCGCGACGGGTTAGTGTGGAATCGAATTTGCGCGGTGTTCTAGGCAAGATAGCCGCAACTCCTTTTCACAGAGAACATTACGTCGTTTGGACAGCGGTTCATGAATAATCCGGGCTAGACTTGGATTTGCCAAGCAGTTCCCGAATATGTGTTGGCGTCCGTTCGAGCACATCAGCTTCGATGTCTTCCAAAGTGAA
>CAYFJO010000908.1:0-2884 GCA_964343305.1 uncultured Pirellulaceae bacterium
GTCCGAACAGGCCAATGCTGGCGCCTCCGATGAGCGTCGTTACCGTGTAGGCAACACAATAAACGGCCAACGGAATCTGCTTGAACGGCTGAACAAAGATTCGCACACACCACCACAAACTCGCGAAGCACGCCGCCAGCAAGATCATCCAGAACCACGAAGATGCGGCGAACAAATCAAACTCCTATCAGCGGCTGCGGCGAACGCGTGACGGCGTCGAGCCGTTCGAGAATCACGTCAACATGCTTGTCCCAGGTGTACTTTTCCAGTGCCTCGCTCCTCGCGTTTTCTCCAAGTTTGCGGCGCCACGACGGTTGATCCACAAAGAATCGGATGGATTGTTGCACATCCTCGACGCTGCCCGGTTTGCCGAGCACGGCGAGTTCACCACTGTTGTCAGGGGCGGCCGCCGCGGGCAACGAATGAGCCCGCAAACTTGAACGCAGCACGACACCAATTTGCTCCAAGTCCGACGCGGCAATCGGTTTGCCCATGGCCATGTATTCGAACAGCTTTGTCGGCGAGCCAAAGAAGCGGCTGCCGTCCGGATTGTGAACGCTCGGACAAAACATGAAGTCCGACGCCGCGACGTGCAGTGGTGCTTCATGTTGTGGCACGATGCCGGTCGTCGTGTAAAACGGTTCGCTCCGCGGGTCAGACAACAGTTCCTTGACGCGGGCCATTCCAACTCCGTCGCCAACCAACAGAAAATGAACGCGGTTTTTTCGCAACCAATCCGCATCGGTCAGCGTCAAGTTGCGGATTGCTTCGGCCAGGACTTCGGCACCGTGCCACGGACCGAACGTACCAATAAACGCGCCGACCAATGCATTCGCTGGGATGCCATACTGTTCGCGGATCCCTGCGATTTGTGTTTTCGAAAATCGCTCCGGATCAAACACCCGTGGGTCAATGCAGTTGGGATAGCACGCGATGCGCTGCTCGTCGACGCCGCGTTCGATGAGTTCTTCCTTTAGCACATCGGCAACCGTCACCACGACGTGGGCATGCTTCAAACAAGCATCCTCCGCTTGTTCGATCATGTCGCCGAAACTCCGCGTGGGCACGTTCCAATGCTTGCTGCACCAAACTTCCGAGCCGTTGTATTCCATGACGAGCGGAAGATTCAGATCCCGCGACAGTGAAATCCCGCTGTAGTTGCCCAGCATCAATCGTTGGTACAAGAACGCGTGCGATGTGTTGCGCGCAAATTCTTTTGCTTCTCGTACGAATTGGTTTTGATAGCGAAACAAGTTCGATTCGTAAGGCAGGCCATAGGCTGATGGCGGATCGATCGGTACGAACTTCGCTCGTTCGTCGAGCACTGCCGGTCGCTCAACCGCCAGTACGTCGACCGGATAGCCATGATCCAACAGCCCAGCAATGACGCCCCCGACGTGCCCAACACTGCCGCCCGCCGTTAGTCCCATCGTCAGATTCGATTTCGTATACAGCACACCGCCTTGGCCGACGGGCATCTCAATGCGAGGTGTCTTTATCAAGTTGGCCAACACCTTGCGGCCTTTTCGCACCGCAAGTCGTCCCTCAAGCGTCGCCCACAACATCGAACTCAATGACTTTGCCGCCTGCAGATAGGTGATATCCTGGCTCTTCAAATCGGGCCCGATCATTTGAGACTGGCGGCTGCGAGCCAGCGCGGCGATGCAATAGAACGCCGGCAACAAAGCCTTGCTACTTTCGTTTTCGACGGCCACGAAAAACCGGTCGCCGTTCAAGCCTAACAGCGTCTTGATCAACTGGGGAATCGAAAGGCGACGAAGTTCTCCAAGAAAAAGATACTGCGGCTGCGTATTCAACTCGCGTTCAAACGCCGTGCGATACGAATGCGAAAGCGGGTAACCGGAGAGTGCATAGTCCATGTCGATCTCAGTCGCTCGTGTTGTGGGACACCGTCTTGATGAGTGTTGTTCGATTCAATTCGTGTGCGATCTTGCGTCCGATCATCTGCTGACCTTGCTCACTTAAGTGCACTGCATCCAGAAAGAACTTCTCGCGAGGAGTCAACGCCGAGTCGCTCCACTTGGCTAAGTCAATCACTTGGAGATCACGCTGGACGGCAAGATCGCGAATCTGGTCGTTGTAAACTTCTGTCATCTTCGCAAGCACGAAGGGATTCTTCGTGAAGTCCGGCAAGTGCCCTTTGCGCAGCGCCTCGTCATTTGGCTCTTGGTCCATCGTGTAAAGACCAGGCAAGGTGATCAAAACGACGCAAGTGCCCACGGATTGCAATTCGTCGATGACCGCAATGACATCTGGGAAGAACGAGAATTCGTAAGATTGGATCGCGGCAAGCTCCGTTGCATTTCGATCTGGAAATCGTTTCTTTTGAAAGGCCGCAAGAGCCGCTTCCGGCGTCGAACTGGTCAAGGAAGAAACTCTTTCCCACACTTTGGAAGCCACCCAGAGCGCCCCGGATTGGTACTTCATCCCACCAACCAACGGCGCGATATGCCGCTCGTCGTACATAGCGTTCCAGCCGATGTAGACCGTCGCGATGTCCGGTTTTAGTCGCTTGAATTCGTCGATCCGTTTGAGGATGTGTTTTGGCGAATAGCCTTCGACGCCGGCGTTGATCACTTCCGCCGGATTTCCAAGTGTGGCAAACTCGCGCTGCATCGATCGGGCATAACAGTATTGATCAAACAGCGAGCCAAACGTGCATGAGTCGCCGAGACAAAGAACTCGCGTCCGATTTTTGGTCGAATCAATTTCCGGACCTTTGAACCCAGTCGAGTTGACACGATAAATCACGTCGTCGCGAGCAACATTCAATGCTTTCGCTTGCAGCCGAAGATGCCGCTGGCCAAGCACCGCTCCCTTCGTCTTCTTCGAAGCAACGGCTTGTGCCAGCGTCTGTTGAAAA
>CAYFJO010000909.1:0-2877 GCA_964343305.1 uncultured Pirellulaceae bacterium
GTAGTCCAGCTCGTTGGTGTTCAGCGACGTGTAGTCGAAGCGGCCTCGTAGGTCCGTGTAGCCGTCCTTGTAAAACTGAACTCGGCCGTCGGTTCGGCGGGCGTAGACCTTTACGTAGGTTTTGGGGACGACTTTGCCGGTGGCCGACTGTTTGACTCGCAGTTGGCCGTAGTTTTCGGTTAACTGGACGGTCAGCGAGTTGGAGTAGTAGGCTTGCGATCGCGACTGGCCTGCACCGATGATTTCGACGAGCACGTTGCTGTTGTGCAGGTCTTCGGGCAGGGGGAACTCGGCGCTCGTTTTGTCGGCGGGCAGGTCGATCGTTTGCGTCGCGTTGGGGCGGATCAGCGAGAAGCGGCTGGAGTCTTGTTGGACGAACGGGTTGCGGCTGAACAGCAGTTCGATGTCCATCAAGTAGTAGTTCACGACGATGCGGTCGAGGTTCTGATAGTCGATGCGCACCTTTTGCGATTCGACGTGGAAGTCGAAGCTTGACTGGGTCGCGGCCAGTTCGGTTTGTGCCTGTGTGCGGTCGTCCTTGTCGATCGTCTCGACCGCCTCTCCTTCGATCTCGTCTAGCTGCTGGTCGATGGCCGCGAAGGCATTGCGCCAGCGGTCGACCGGGTGGCTGGCATTGCGCTCGGTGATGCGGCGCGCGACCGTCGGTGGGTCGTTAAACAGGTCGAAGTAAGCCGTGAAATAGTCGTACTGGATCCGAGTGTCGAGGTGGTCAGCATTGACGCGGCCGAAGAAGTCGCGTGCCTCTTCGACACGATCCTGCAGCAGCAGGTAATAGGTCACCGCCATCAGGTCGTCGTCGTCCAGCTCGCGCTTGCACGCCAGGATGTTCATCAAACGATGGTATTGGCCGAAGAAACGATCGTTCAGGATCTGGCGTCGGCGGCCGAGTTGGTGAGCGCGGGCGTTGACCAACGGGCGATAGTCCATGTGTTCGTAGGTACGGCGGACGACCGGGTCGTTGATCAGCAAGGTGCTGTGAATTGCCGCGCCGGTTTGGGCAACAAAATCGATTGAATGTTGCAAATACTCACGGATGGCAGGTGCGTGGTCGTGTTTGGTGCCGTAGGACCACAGCGTGTGGTTGTACGCATGACGGGCGCCAAGCAGATCGATCGCCGTGCGGAAGAATCTGGCGTCCGACATGCGGAAGGCGATCTTGTCGAGGTCGGTGCGATGCAAGTTGTGCGTTTTGAGATACGCCAGCACATCTTCGCTTGAGCCGTGTTGCGAGACGTACGGCCACGCTTCGCGGTCAAACTTGCTGGGCTCGCGAACGACGTCGAACAAAAACGGCTCGGCGAATGCGACCAACTCTTCGTTTCGCGCGACGTGGATTGGGTAATGTTTGTACTGGCCAGCCGCGGGAAAATAGAAATGATATTCTACGGTGCGGGTGTGGTAAGGTTGCAGATCGATATGAACGCTGCGTGTCGGTTTGCTGCCCAGCACGGGCAACGAACCGACGGGAATCTGCAACAAAAGATCGAGCTTCTGTGGCGATGACGTGGGATTAGTCACAACGACTTGACAGCCGTAAACCACATGGATCAAAAACTCGTCGGAGACAAACTTGTCAATGCGCTGGTTGTTCACGTGCTTGTAGCGATCGCCGTGCCGGAAGAAATTTTGGCTGACTAGGATCGGCGTGTTCTTCGCCTCGTCTTTCACCGATTTGATTTCTTCGTGGAAAACGATCATCGGACTGCCCGGCTTCAGAGTCATCTTGGCCTTGTCGAATTTCGAATCGTGATCGGCCGACTCGAAAGGCAGATCGAGCACGGACAGGGCAAACATCATCTCCGTGAAGTTTCGCGACGCCTCGGCAAGATGGACCGAGTAGAACGGTTGCCCAGGTTTACGGTCGGAATAGTCGCGCCAGAACGAATTGACCGAAACCAAGCTGGCGTTTTGTTGTTGGATGGCAAGTTGATAGTAATTGTTTTCCACCCACTCCTTGGTCTCGTCCAGTTTGCGATAGAACTGACGAGCATGAGGGCGTTTCCCAAAACTCTCATCATAAAAGCGATCCGCGCGCTCGGCGCGGCGACCGCGGTGAGTCTCTTGCGACTTTTTGTCTTCTTCCGCCTCGCCAGCTTCGTCATCGGTTGCGTCTGTTGGTTCTTCCTCGGTATCAGGTCTTCCCTCGGCGGGCGGCTCAATCGGCATGCTAAAAGCCGCGGTCGCATCAGGAGCTGGCGGTGCGGGTGCGGATTCGTCAGCGTCAGTGTTCGCAGTACCATTTGCGGGCGGCGAATTCAACAAATGCAGACTTTGAGAAAGGTTTGCTTCGCGCGCGCCTGCATATCCCAGAGCGTCGTTGGTATCCAGCGAGCGGCCTTTCACCGCGGTGTCGAACAAGCGATTGAACTGGTCGATATTCGGCGGAATCAAATCATATAAATCTTGCACGTGCCGCGCGGCATACGGACGTTCGTCGGCGATTCGTTGGGCGAGCAAAATACGTTCGACAATGTTGAGCTGCGCGTGGTTCCACGGCCGGCGATACTCATCCATATCGCGGCTCAGCAGCCAATTGTCGAGGAACGTTTTGTTCTTTTTGTTGACAAGATACGGCTTGATGACCTCGTTGAAGAACTTGCGGTCCTTCTGATAAAGGAAGAAGCTCAACTCGTGGCAGGCGTATTTCGAGTACTTCTCGCGCTTTTTTTCCGACTTTAGATTGTGCCAGTCGAGGATGAAACGGAACTCGATCAGGTTTGCGTTGCCGCTGAGTGTGGCGTACAAAGCGTAGACTTTGCCCAACGAATCATAGGATTCGAATCGCGACGACGAGATGTCTGGCATGACGAATTCGTCTTTGGCGGTGAGCACGCTGATTTGTTTTTGTTGCGTGAA
>CAYFJO010000910.1:0-2861 GCA_964343305.1 uncultured Pirellulaceae bacterium
CCGTCCAGGGTGAGCCGTCTTTGGTTTTCACGGGCACGTCGTACAACACGTCGGCGTTTGCACCGTTGGTCAGATCGTTGAGTCCATTGAGGAACACAACCAGGTCCGGTTTGCCGATCGAATCGACGAAGTGCTTGAAGGCCGCAACGTCTTGGACGGACTTCCAGGCACCGGCGGCATAAACCACGATTTGACAACCCACGCCTTTCGCGTCGAGCATCGATCCCAATTGATGAAAGTAGGTCGTGTCGACTCCCGATGCGTACGTGCCCGACGCGACACTGCCGCCGACGATCAAGATCTTGAATTCCGGCTTGGATTTCGTGGGCATGAAAAACTGCATACCGTTGCGGTCGATTTCCAAAATCCCCGGTTCGTTGTACGGCGGTTCGGCCCAGCCAGTGACGGGGTGCTTTGGCTTCGGCGAAACTTTTGCACTCCAATAACCGTCGCGCGGACCAGACGGCGGGACGGGCAGATTTCGCTCCGAGTAGCTGCTTTCCCAGGCAGACTGAACAATGTCAAGTGTCCGCTCGACCGGATCGTCGGTCAGTCTCCAGATGGCGAAGACCGCGCCGCCAGCCACGACGGCCGGAATGGCGGCAAACACACCAAGCTTCATCAGCAAGGATTTTTTCTTCGGCGATGGCGAATCGTCTTGTTCGTGCTTTTGCGACTTGGGCTGTTTTCGCAGTTTTCGTTTTGTCAACCGACCAGGTCCGTTTGTTGAAGCGCGGGTTGTGGTCTTGCGTGGTTTCGTCAGCTACACACGAGTTTAGCAGGCGTGTTAGGATGATAGAAGTTGATCCGTGTTCGCTGCAACAGCCGATGAGTGCGAGTTGAAAGAGCAGAAACCTCCAGAACGACCGACATCTCGCGCAAGAATTCCGTGGCGACGCAAGCTGCTGTTTTCCACGGTCGTGATGCTGTTTTGTTTTGGGCTTCCGGAGTTATTGCTGTGGTTGCTATGGACGCCGCCGACCGCAGATCTGACGAATGTGGGGCAGCGCGAGTTTGTGCCTTGGCTCTCTGATGTCACGGTAGAGGACAAAACGGATCAACTTTACCAAGAGGACCGCGAATTGTTGTGGAAGTTCATTCCGGGCGTCGAGATCGACAGCATCAATCACCACCGAAACCCAGATGGCCAGCGACAGCCCATTCACATTTCGATCAACGACGACGGTTACCGAGGGACAAAGACCACGCCCGCTGCGGACGCAAGCCGCATTCTCTGTCTGGGCGATTCGAACATGTTTGGCTATCCGCTGGACGACGAGCATGCCTTTCCCAATGCGTTGCATAAGGCACTGGTTCCATCCGGGCGCAAGTTTGAAGTGGTCAACGCCGGCGTGTCGGGTTATTCGATCGCCCAAGGGCAACGCTGGTATCGTGAGCAGTTTCAGGAGGAGCAGTTCGACATCTTGATCTTGTCGTTCTTAAACAACGACGCCATGCGACAGCCGCAAACGGATTTTGATTTATTCCAGCGAAAGACGTCGCTGGTCAGCCAGGCGTCGGATTTTGCGCGTCACTCGCGATTGATCCAACTGGCCGACGCGCTGGTTGCCACGAAACCGTCGATCGACGACATGCCCGCCCGTGTTCCGCTGGAAGACTTCGAGCGATTGTATCGTTGGTTCTTCAACGAGTGTGCCCAGCGAAACATGTATTTGATCGTGCTCGACTTTCGAGCCTATGATCCGTACGAATCGTACAGTCGCGTTTTGCAATCGCTGCTTCGCACAACAACGTACGATTATCTGGCGGTGAAATCGACGATCGAGGATGAGTTCAACGACCTGAAAATGCTCGAGCTTTACCCCGAATTGGCCGATCAAGTGCAACGGCGCTGGAGCGACGCCGTACTGAAAGACGAGCCCTACCTCTGGTACTATGCCGAATTCGAGCACCCCGAGCACCTGAACGAAGTTGGCACTGCTTGGCTGGCGGACAAAGTTGCCAGCAAGATCACGAACCCCTCGAAATGACATCGAACGACAATCGAACGCCCTGGTACAAAGACGACTCGCAGCGCCGCAACGTCTTTTTCATTCTCGCGGTGCTGACTCTCGCCGGTATCGTTCGCCTCTATGCCTGCTTGAACGACTTCTGGTTCGACGAAATCTGGTCGGCCGATATTTTCGCCCGCAACTTCGACAGCGTCTGGCAATGGCTCACCACGGGTGACGCGACGTTGAAAGCTGACTTCCAACACGACAACAACCATTATTTCAACACCTGGCTCATTTATCTGATCGGCCCCGACCGGCATTGGATCTACTTTCGTTTGCCCGCTGTCGTCGCCGGCGTGGGAACGATTGCTCTGTCAGGGATGATCGCCAAGCGTTGGGGAACTGTCGAAGCGACCGCAGCGCTGCTGATCACCAGCACTTCGTTTCTGCTGATTCAATATTCGTCCGAAGCCCGCGGTTACGCCTACGTCTTGCTGTTTGTCGCCGCGTCGATCGAGTTGATTTATCGTGGTCTTGAACGGGACCGTTGGTGGATCGATATTACGCTGGGTGTCGTCGCCATGCTTGGATTCGTGTCGCACTTGACGTACATCTATTGTTTTTTCCCATTGATCGCTTGGTCCGCGTGGTCGCTTGTTCAACAACGGGTGTCGCTCCGCGGATTCGTGTTGCGCATGTGCCGATGGTATTCTGTGCCCTCGTTATTTCTGGTGTGGTTCTATGCCAATCTGTTGCACGATATCGAGATCGGCGGCGCGGACCCGTCTGACACCATGCTCGTGGTGCTGCAAACATCGTCACTCACGGTCGGCGGTCCTGAAGCGGGCACGCTCTCGATTCTCCTGGCGTTCGCCGTGGTTGGTATCCTCGCGTGGGGTCTGCTAG
>CAYFJO010000911.1:0-2858 GCA_964343305.1 uncultured Pirellulaceae bacterium
CGGCAAAAAACGGCTGCCCCGGCTTGCGCATTCGCCATCCATACTTTTCTTTGCCGCCCTTGTAGTCCCAGCACTGCTTGTCTTCACGTCCGCCGATGTTGTAGTCGGTCTTGCCGGGATTCGACGTGTGATACCCGGCCTTTTTCAATAGATCGGGGTAATACTTTATCGTGTCGTGCGGGATCGAGTTACGGCTGCGCATCGGTTGCGTTCCGTTAGAGATCCCATACATGCCAGTGATCCAACAGGACCGGGTCGGCGCACACACCGCCGCGTTATCGAAACAATGTGTGTAGCGAAAACCTTCTTCGGCCAGTCGGTCGATCGCCGGAGTCTTGGCGTTTGTTCCGCCGTAGCAACTCACCCATGAGATGCCATTGTCCTCACTGGTGATCCACAGAATATTCGGCCTTTCCAAGGTGGCCGTCTTTAACGCATTCGCTGGAGCCGGCATCAGGCAGCTCAAGGCTATGCAAACCGACATGATCGCTACGAAACGGTGTTTCTTGCAAAGACTAAAAATCACGATGATCTCCTTCCACAACTATTTATTTAGCCGATGTCCATCAGCTCCGAATGAATCACCTGTCCTTCTAGGGCGCTGATCTTCTCAAGCGTTTCCGAGCTGGGTTTGGTGTCGACCTGGATCGTACAGCAGGCTGCCTGCGCGCCCTCGAAGATAACGTTTTCAATTTCCTCAGCGTTGACATTATCGTCCTTGAGATATCCCAGCACGGCGGCCAGCACGCCGGGCTTGTCGTAGTGGCGGACGACAAGTTGCCATTTGGCGGGTGTTTTGATAAGGCGGTTGACCCAGTTTTCGACTCGGCCCGTCATCAGGAACAGCTTGAGAATGCGAACCGCTTCCGCGGCCACGGCGTTTTGGGCCTGAGTCGTCGAAGCGCCGATGTGATGCGTACCGTAGACGTTGTCGGCTCTCCCAAGTTCACTCTCAAAACTGTCGGTCTTCCCTTCCGGTTCGTTACTGAAAAGATCCGTGCCGACTCGAATTCGCCCCGCCTTCACCGCTTCGAACAGTGCCGCCTCATCCACGACCTCCGCCCGTGCGGTATTGATCAAGTAGGCACCCGGCTTCATGGATTCAATGATCTCTTTGGAGATAATTCCCTCCGTTTCCGGAGCGGCGGCGAGGTGCACTGAGACAATGTCGCATTGCGGCACAAGCTCGGCGACTGTGGGAACGCATTCGATCCCCAGCGCGTTGGCTTTCTCAGTGGTCAACGAGCGGCTGTAGGCCTTGATCTGAAACCCAAAGGCCTGGGCACGCTTGATCAGCTCTTCCCCGATTCTCCCGACTCCAACAACGCCCAACACCTTACCGTACAGCCCCTTCGCCTGAGAGTACTTTGCCTTGTTCCAGACTCCGTTGCGGAGATCCACGGTGTTCTCCACGATCCGACGATCCAAAGCGCAGATCAACCCCATGGTCAGTTCGGCCACAGCAATGGAATTCATTCCGGGACAATTGGCAACATAGACGCCTCTGGCACTGGCCGCATGCTTGTCGATGTTGTTCGTCCCGGCACCAGCGCGGATGATCAGAGAGAGGTTCTGCGTGGCCTCAATGGCCTCCGCCGTGACCTTCGTCGAGCGGACAACCACCACGTCCTTGTCGGCGATGTTCGCCACGATCTCCGCCGCTCCAAACTTCGGCTCGTAAACAACCAGGCTACCCAAGGCACGTATCTGGTCGATGTACGGCTCGGGAAAACTGTCTGCAATCAGTATTTTCATCTTTGATCCTCCTCCGCAGTCGACATTTACCACCGGCACTATCATGTACCCACCGGGCGGCTCGTTGCAAGTGGTACCTGGACTCACAGTGCAGAGCCAACCATTTCTTTTGAAACGGTCAAGAAAAACAAACAGCCCGGCGGGTGGGGGCACCGGGCTGCGGGCCAGATTCGAGGCGGGTCTGGCAATGATTGAGAGTGGGTGTGGAGTAGGGAAATGCTTCGTCGGGCGTTGTGTGTCTGCTGGGCCGCTACTACCACGGACCGCGGATGTAGTGAGCTCCGTATTGATCCGTGTGGCTGGGCCAGTTGGGAGCGCGGCGAAAACGGTATTCAGGCATGCCTTCCGTTTGCTCGTAGCCGTACGCGCTGGGAAATGGTCTTGAAAACTGGTGGTAGATCGGTGTTGTCGTCGTCATCCCAACGCCCCAGCCCCAATGGGTTTGATAATTGGCGGTCGGCGGAACGACCATCGCCAGCGGCTTGCCCCAATCGCGATGGTAGTAACCACCGTGCCAGGGACGCTGTTGGGCGTGGTACTGGTTCCATTGATGCGTGTACATCTTGTGACCGGGCTGGACGCTCTTCAGGTAAATCAAGTGTCTTCGTTCTGCCCTGGCCGCGGGGTCGGTCAGAGCGCCGATCGCTGCCCGGCACCGGCCTCCGCAGCCGCGACAAATTCCTGTCCCGCCACAATTGCAATCGGATTGGCAATTGCAATCGCCTTCGCTCGCTGCATCGGCACTCTCGTCTGCCGGGATCGGTTGAAGCGCCGAATCCGATTCGACTTCGTCCGATTCAGCGGATGGATCCTCAACCGGCACGGGCGGCTGGCCGACGCAGATGGCCGCGAAAGAAAATAGTGCGAGCGTGAGGATTCCGAGGAATTCTAATCGTTGTGTAATCATTGTGCGTAATACCGTTGATAGCCAACTGGTGTGGACAGTTCGGTTTCGATGTCGAGGGAAGGTTGACTGGCGGGTGGCGTAGGTACGCGGTCGCAATCTTTCGTGGCTCCACAACTTCCGCTGCCCGAGACACATCCGCAATTGCCGCTTCTACAGCCGTGATGTATGCAGCCAACTCGACCGCGAATTCGGCAGG